>JAIQEX010000064.1 GCA_020073615.1 Terriglobia bacterium | reverse complement strand
GACATCTTCAACCGGTCGGCGGAGTCGATCGACGCGCTCCAGTCCGCCCAGCGCGCCCGCCACGGGCGCTGACGGCGGGCCGCGCCGGGAGCGCGTGATCGGCTGGCTCCTCCTCGCCGCGGCCCTCGCGCTCGGCGTGCCGGCGGCCGCGTTTCTCGCTCACCACCGATGCCACGATGGCGTCGTCCGATTCATCGAGCACGCCCGCGTCGCCCATGCCGCCCAGAAAACAGCGCGCCACCACTTTGCCATCCGGCACGCGGTGGGCGAACTTGGTGCCCACCCAGGTGCAGGCTACCAGGCGGCGCCGTTCTTTGCTGGGGACGAGGAAGCCGAAACCACTCGGGGGATGCCGGAAATCCGTGGCGTCGAAGCCCAGAGCCACGGTCATGGAAGAGCTGTAGGGCACGGTCGCGAGCAGCTCCGCGAGACGTGCGTCCACGGCAGGCAGCAGGGCCGCTCCGCTGTGCGCTTCGCAGGCCATCACCAGATGGCCGGCTTCGATCCAGTCGCCATGCAGGTTGATGCGGAAGCCGGCGCCGGCCCGCTCCACGGTTTGCGCGCGGCCGTGGCGCACCTCCACCTTGTCGCCGAGGGTGGCGTTGAGGGCTTCGATCAACTGCCCGAGTCCTCCCTTCAACGTGCGGAACAGGGGCGCCGGCTCGGCTGCGGGATGCTTGGCCGCCTTGGCGCGCTCGGCTAGCACGCCGCGGGTGAGGCTGCCATAGCGGTTGGCCAGCTCGACAAAGCGCGGCAGCACGCTCGCGACGCTCAGCTCGGCGGGGTTGCCGCCGTAGATTCCGGAAAGCAGCGGCTCGGCCAGGTAGTCCACCGCCTCGGCGCCGTAATGCTCCTCGATGAACTCGGCCACCGATTCATCGCCCGGCTTCGGCTTGGGGGCGCGCAGCAACTCCATGCCCATGCGGAATTTGGTGCCCCAGCCGATGAGGCCGGTGGTGAGCAGCGGCAGGATTTTGGTGGGCACCATCATCATCAGGCCGTCGGGCAGGGGGACGAGGCGGCCGCCCTTGCGCACATAGGTGATGCGCAGATGATCGTTGGAGCCGATGACCTGGGCGGAGAGGCCCAGGTCGCCGATCAGCTCGAACGCAGCGGGCTTGGCGGAGAGAAAGCTGTCCGGGCCGGCCTCGATGGTGCAGCCTTCCACGCGCTCCGTCTGGATAACGCCGCCCAGGCGCTTGCGCGATTCAACGATGGTGGACGCCACGCCGGCCTTGGCCAGGTAGTAGGCGGCGGAGAGCCCGGAGATCCCGCCGCCGATGATGATTACATTAGGCATGGCTGAACCGCGGCGCCTGCGCTACCAGCATCGCTTCACGACCTCGGCCAGCGCGGCGATGAACGCGGGCGAATCGTTCAGCGATTCCGGGCGCGAAAGCGAAATGCCGCGCTCGGCCGCGTACTGGCGAAACAGGATGTCGATATCGTACAGCACTTCGATGTGGTCGCAGACGAAGCCGATGGGGTGGACCACTACGTCGCGGATGCCTTCGGCGGCGTAGCGGTCGAGGCAGGATTCGACCGTCGGGCCCAGCCAGCGGTCGCCGGTCATGCCCTGGCTCTGGTAAGCGAAATCCCAATCGGGCAGGGCCAGGCGCGCCGCCACCGCGGCCGCCGTGGCACGGGATTCGCGGTCGTAGGGGTCGCCATCGGCCAGCGCTTTCTCGGGCAGGCTATGGGCCGTGAAGAGGACGCGGCGGCCCGGCGCGAGAGGGCGCAGGCGCTCGGCGAACGCCTCGATGAGCAGGGGGGCGTCGTGGAAGCTGCGAGCCCAGGCGAGTTCCGCGGTAACGCCGGCCTGCCGCTTCGCCTCCTCGGTGCGTTTGATGTACAGCCCTACGCTCAATTCGGAAAACTGCGGCGCCAGACACACGGCGGCCAGGCGCTCCACACCCGACTCGCGCACTTGCTCCATGGTCTCGGCGATGAACGGATGCCAGTTGCGCATGCCGAAAAACACGGGCAGCTGTAAGCGGTTTTCGAGGGCCGCCGCCTGCGCCCGAGTCCAGCGGAGCAGCGGCGACGACCCGCCAATGGCCGCGTAGCGGTGGCGGACCTCTTCGAGCACCTGGGGCGGCCCCGGCCGGCCGCCGCGCACGAACGAGAGGTAGCTCTCGACGTCTTCCAGGCGTTCCGGCGCGCCGTGGGCCAGCAGCAGGACTCCCGCCCCCGGCTTATCCGGGCCGCCCTTCATGGGCGATATTCCCGCACCATTTCCACCACGGCCTTGACGCTTTCCACCGGGGTCTCGGGCAGAATGCCGTGTCCCAGGTTGAAGATGTGTCCGGGACGCGTGCCCGTGCGCTTCAGCAGCTCGTGCACCTTGAGGCGCAGCTCGTGCAGGGGGGCGAACAGCGCCACCGGGTCGAGATTGCCCTGGATGGCGGAACGGTAGCTGATGTCCATCCAGGCCTGGTCGATATTGGTGCGCCAATCGACTCCCATGACGTCGCCGCCGGCGGCGTGCAGTTCGCGGAAGAAGCCCGCGGCGCCGGTGCCGAAATGGATGACCGGCACGCCGGAGGAGCGAATGCGCTCGATGAGCGCGCGCGAATAGGGCGCGGCGTAACGCACGTAATCGTCCGAGCCCAGGGCCCCCACCCAGCTATCGAACACCTGGATGGCGCGGGCGCCGGCGGCGACCTGCAACTGCGCAAACGGCGCCAGCACGTCGACGATCTTGCCCATCAGCCGCCGCCACAGCGTCTCGTCGCTGTACATGAGCTTCTTGGTGCGGATGAAATTGCGCGTCGCGCCGCCTTCGATCATGTAGCTGGCCATGGTAAACGGAGCGCCCACGAAACCGATTACGGGGACCTTGCCGGCCAGCGCCCGCACCACGTTCTGGATGGCCTCTCCCACGTAGCCCAGCTCGTCGGTGTTGGTGGTGGAGAGGTTGTCCACGTCGTCGGAGTTGCGCACGGGGTTGCCGATCACCGGGCCCTCGCCCTTTTCGTAGCGCAGTTTGAGGCCCATGGGCTCGACCGGCAGCAGCAGGTCGGCAAAAATGATGGCCGCGTCCACGTCCAGCACTTCGACGGGCTGCAGGGTCACGGTGGCGGCCAGATCGGGCCGCTTGCAGATCTCCAGAATTCCGTGCTTGTCGCGGATCTGCCGGTACTGCTTCAGGTACCGGCCCGCCTGCCGCATGAACCACACCGGCCGCACGTCGGTAGGCCGGCGCCGGCAGGCATCTAAGAACCGGCTAGTCATTGGAGCCACGCGCATGCCTGATCCATCCTGTCTTCGCAGAAGAACACGCGAAAGTTGTTCGGTTTGTGCTTCGCCGCCCACTGGCGGCCGTTCACGAAATACGGCTTGGCCCAGGCCTCGCTATCGATGGTGCGCGGAGCGATAACCGAAACCGATACGCTTCCCCGCGCCGGATAGCCGGTGCGCGGGTCCATGATATGGCTGTAAACGCGTCCCTCCGCCCGGAAAAACTTTTCGTAGCTGCCGGAAGTGGACATGGACGAATCTTTCAGGAATACTTCCGCGGCGCGTTTGTCCCGGTCCCAGGGATCGCGAATGTCCACCGGCCAGCCGCGCGGATCGGTGGGCGGAGCCCCCATACCATAAATACTGCTTCCCGAAGCCGCCACGAGAGCGATTTTGCAGCCGTTCTGTCTCAAAACGTCCACCATGCGGTCCACGGCGTATCCCTTGCCGATGCCGCCGGGGTCCATCTCCACACCGGGGCGGTCGAACCAGACCGTGTTCGCGCCCGCGTCCAGGTGTATGTGGCGGTACCCTACGCGGGCCAGCGCCGCCATCACTTCCGCGCGGTGCGGCAAGTGGCCTTCCGCCTTGAAAAAGCCCCACACCTTCATGAGCGGGCCCACCGTGATATCGAATGCTCCTTCGCTTTGGCGGCTGTATTCCAGACACGCCGCGAGCAGCCCGAACAGCTCCGGGGAAACCTGGACCGGCTTTTCGGCCGCGTGCCGGTTGACCTCGCTCCATTCGCTATCGGGCTGGTAATTCGATAGCAGGCCGTCGAGCCAGTGAGCCTCGTCGAAAGCGGCGTCCACCGCCGCCTCCATCCTGACGCGGTCGTATCCGTAGAGGGCAATGGTATAAGTCGAGCCCATGGCTTCGGCGCTTTTTTCCAGCCGGAGCAGTTCCTGCGCAGTGGCCGGCCGCGCCGCCAACAGAAACAAAACTAGCACAATTTGTTTGAGTTTTGGGCTAATTTTCGGTACGGCCACGAGATTTTTTCGCCCGTTTCAGCAGGAATTCGATGCGGCTGTCGGCATCCGGGTTGCGGTCGCGCTCGAAATGCAGCTCCGGGACGTGCCGCAGCGTCAGCCGGCTGGCCAGTTCGTGACGCAAATAATGCCGCGCGTGATCGAGCGCGGCCATGGACTGGTTCTGTTCCTTTTCGTCTCCCCGCACCACCACCTTGATGGTGGCGTGCCGGGCGTCGGAACTGACGTGCACTTCGGTAACCTCCACCGCCAGCAGCCGTGGATCGGCGGTTTCGAAGCCGATGAGCTCCGATAATTCCTCGCGCACGGCCTCGGACACCCGCAATGTGCGCCATTCATCCATGCCAAAAACAGGGACCGGGGGCTGGGGGCCAGGGGCCGGGTGCTATGCCAGCCACTCCACCGTCGCTCCGGCCAATTCTCCTCCCAGCAATTCCGCGGCCTCGTCTTCCACCGATTGCAGGACTTTTTGGGCGTGCACGTGGTCGCTCGCCACGGTGACCGCCGCCACGGCGGCGCGCTGCCAAAGGTCCTGGTGATCGATCTCCGCTACGGCGATGTTGAACTTGTGGCGCAGCCGGTTCTTCAGGCTCTCCACCACGTGGCGCTTGTCTTTGAGCGAGTGCGCATTATCCAGCCGCAGCTCCAGGGTCAGGACGCCGATGGCCGCCATGGCGTCAGGCGGCTTCGTGAGCGACGCGTTCCGTGCGGAAGGCCTCGATCACATCGCCCTGTTTGACGTCGGCGAAGTTCTCGAGGGTAATGCCGCACTCCATCCCGCTCTTCACTTCGCTGACGTCGTCCTTGAAGCGGCGCAGCGAACCGATCTTGCCGGTATACACCACCACGTTGTCGCGCAGCAGGCGCACCTCGGACTTGCTGGCGATGGCGCCGTCCATGACCAGGCAGCCCGCCACGTTGCCCACCTTGGTGATGCGGAACGTCTCGCGGACCTCCGCCTTGCCCGTGTAAACTTCCTTGTAGACCGGCGCCAGCAGGCCGCTCATGGCCGCCTTGATCTCGTCGGTCAGGTTGTAAATGATGGTGTGCAGGCGGATATCCACCTTCTCCTGCTCCGCCAGCGCGGCCGCGTTGCGCTCCGGGCGCACGCTGAATCCGATGACGATGGCGTTGGAAGCCGAGGCCAGCAGCACGTCGGATTCGTTGATGGCGCCCACGCCGGAGTGAATCACGCGCACCTTCACTTTGTCGTTGGAGAGCTTCTGCAGCGTCTCGGTGAGCACTTCGGCCGAGCCGCCGACATCCGTCTTGATGATGATGGGCAGCTCCTTGACCTCGCCCGCCTGCATCTGCTTGTGCAGTTGTTCGAGCGTCAGGCGGCTGGATTTGGCGAGCGATTGTTCGCGCTGCCTTTCGTCGCGGAAGTGGACGATCTGCTTGGCCTTGGCGGTGTCGGTGACCACCTGGAAATCGTCGCCCGCTTCGGGCAGCGATTCCAAGCCCAGCACCTCCACCGGCGTCGAAGGCTCGGCCTTGCGGATCTGCGTGCCGCGGTCGCTCTGCATGGCGCGCACCTTGCCGAACACGGCGCCGCAGATGAAGAAATCGCCCACATGCAGGGTGCCGTTGCGCACCAGCACGGTGGCCACGGGGCCGCGCCCGCGGTCAAGCTCGGCCTCGATGACGGTGCCCATGGCGGGCCGGCTGGGGTTGGCCTTGAGGTCCTGCATATCGGCCACCAGCAGGATCATTTCCAGCATCAGGTCCAGGTTCTGGTGGGTTTTCGCGGAGACCGGCACCATGACCACGTCGCCGCCCCAATCCTCGGCCAGCAGGCCGCGGTCGGCAAGCTGCTGCTTGATGCGCTCCGGCTGGGCGTCGGGCCGGTCGATTTTGTTGATGGCTACGACGATGGGCACGCCGGCGGCGCGCGCATGATCGATGGCTTCCAGGGTCTGCGGCATGACGCCATCGTCGGCCGCCACCACCAGCACCACGATATCGGTGACCTTGGCGCCGCGCGCGCGCATGCGGGTGAAAGCCTCGTGGCCGGGGGTATCGATGAAGACGATCTTCTTGCCTTTCATCTCCACGTGGTAAGCGCCGATGTGCTGCGTGATGCCCCCCGCTTCCCGGCCGGCCACATTGGCCTCGCGAATGGCGTCGAGCAGCGAGGTCTTGCCATGGTCCACGTGACCCATGATGGTGACCACGGGAGCGCGCTTCTGGAGGTCTTTGGAGTCTTCGGCCTCTTCCACCGCCTGCATGGCCTCGACTTCGTAACTGACAGTGGCGGTGGAGGCGCCGAATTCGCGCGAGACTTCAGTGGCCAGCTTGGAATCGAGCGTCTGGTTGATGGTGGCGAAGATGCTGCGGTCCATCAGCTTCTTCATGACCAGGGCCGCCTTGACATCGAGCTTCTCGGACAGCTCCTTGACGGTGATGCCTTCGGAGATGGTGATTTCGCGGCTGATGGGCGGCGGACCGGCTTCCACCTGGCGCCGCGTGGGCCGCAGCACCTTCTCTTCTTCGCGGCGCTCGCGCGGCTGGGGCCGCGAGGGGCGCTTGTCGCCGGGACGCCCGCGGGCCGGCTCCACCGGCGGCGGCGGCATGCCCGGCTCCATGCGGCCACGGGTGGTGGGGTGTTGCGGGCGCGGCCCGCCCGGACGCACGGAAGGAACTCCCGGCCGCACGGCCTGCTTGGCGACCAACGGCTGGCCGGGACGAATGGGTCCGCGGTAAATGGGCTGTCCGGGAACGGGCGTGGCGGCGGCCCGGGGAATCCCCGGGCGCGGCGCCGCCGGCGGCGCCGGCATCGCGGGACGCGGCGCGTTCAGTTTGGCCACCAAGTCGGGCCGCGGCGGCACCACCGGACGCGCTGCGGGTTGTCCCGCCAACGGCCGCGATGAGCCCGGCGCCTGCGCGGTTGGAGATTCCTGCGCCGAACGCTGCCGGGGGACGACGGCGGGACGCGGAGCGCCCGGCTGCATGCCCGGCCGTGCGCCTTCCGCCGACGGGCCGGCGGCGGCTTGTCCCGGGAACGGCTGGCGCGGGCCGGAAAGGATCTGGCCTGGTTTCGGCCCAGCCGCTCCCGGCCCCGGCAGCGGTTTGGCCGACGGAGCGGGACGCCCCGGCACGTATACGACGGACGGCGGCTGCGGCGCGGGTGGGGCGCCCGCGGTGACGGTGGGCGGCGCCGGGCGCGGCGCTTCCGGAGGCGGCGCGGCGTGGCCCGCCACTGGCGGATGTATCGGGCGCCCGGTAGCCAGCGGCGGCCGGATGGGCGCCGTTCCCCCAATGCCCGGCCGCGCTTCCTCCACGGCCTTGTCGAGGACCGGCCTCGCGGCCTGCGGGACGCCTGCTTCCTGGGAAGCCACGGGCTGTGCCTGCATGGGGGCCGAGGAGGTCTCTGCAAGCTCTCCCCGCATTTCGGCCTGGGGCTCAGCGGCGGGTTCCGAGGGGCCCTCTTCGTGCGCCTCGGCTACATAGTCCGGCACTTCGAAGCCATACAACCGCCGCAGCTTGATGGCCACGTCCTCATCGATGGAGCTGGAGTGCGTCTTTTTCTCGGTGACGCCCAGTTCGGGGAGCCGATCCAGGATCTCGTGCGCCTTCACTTCCAACTCCCGCGCCAGCTCGTTGATTCGAATCTTCTTCATAGAGAAAGCTATCTTCGTATACCTGCGGAGGCGCTCCTATTGGTGGCGACCTTCCTCCGGACCCGCTCCTTCCGACTGATTGTGAGTGGGGGAATCCGCGTCTTCTATCGTACCAAACTGTTCGCCCTTTTCCGGGGTTTCGGCGGGCTCCGGCTCCTCGGCGCCGGCGGGAGGACTTTCCAGGGCCGCCTCGACGGCTGCCTCCACCGCCGGCGCGGCTGCGCCGTCTTCGGAAACCACGCCCTCTGGCGCGGCCTGGGTTACCGGCTCCGATGCGGCCGGCGCCGCTTCCGCCACTGGTGCGGCCCCGGCTTCGCCCGCGGCGCCCTCCGCGGCTTGCTCCTCGAACTGGCTGTAGTAGCCGTTGACCGCGTCCAGGATCGTCTGCACCATCCCGGGTCCCACGCCCTGGATCTCCTCCAGTTGCTCGGGTGTCATGCCGCCCAGCTTTTCGATGGTGCCCACGCCCGACTCGAGCAGCCGCTCCACCAGGTTTTCCGCCAGACCGTAATCGATGAGCACCGAAACCGGCGCTCCCGGAGCCACCAGCGCGGCCATTTGCGATTCCACTTCCTGGCGCTTCTCTTCCTCGCTCTTGATATCGATCTTCCAGCCCAGGAGCTTGGCCGCCAGGCGCACGTTCTGCCCCTTCTTGCCGATGGCCAGCGAGAGCTGGGAATCGTCCACGATCACTTCCATGTGCTTCTCGACGGGGTTGACGATGGAGATGCGGCTCACTTTGGCGGGGCTCAGGGCATGGGTGGCGAACACCACCGCATCGTCGGAAAACTCGATGATGTCGATCTTTTCGCCGCGCAGCTCGCGGATGATGGATTGCACGCGCATGCCCTTCATGCCCACGCAGGCGCCCACGCTGTCCACATCGCGGTCCCGGCTCTGCACGGCGATCTTGGTGCGCTCCCCGGCTTCCCGCGCGCAGCCCTTGATGGACACCGTGCCATCGTAGATTTCCGGCACTTCCTGCTCGAACAGGCGCATCACCAGCTCCGGCGCGGCGCGCGACACCAGCACCCCCGGCCCCTTGCTGGATTTGTCCACCAGCTTGATGACGCAGCGCACGCGGTCGCTCACGCTGTAGCTTTCCAGGCGCGACTGTTCCTTCTTGGGCAGCTTGGCCTCGGTCTTCCCCAGATCGAGAATGTAGTCCGGCCCTTCCACGCGCTTGATGGTGCAGTTCACCAGCTCGCCGGTGCGTCCCGAGTATTCGTTGAACACGGTTTCGCGCTCGGCTTCTCGCACCTTCTGAAAAATTACCTGCTTGGCGGTCTGCGCCGAGATGCGGCCCAGCGCCTCGGTGCTCTTCTGGATGCGGATTTCGGTGCCGACTTCGGCTTCGGGATTGATGCGCCGGGCTTCGGCCAGGGTCATTTCGTGGACCGCGTCGGTGACCTCCTCGGCCGCCTTCTTCACCGAGTAGAGCTGAATGGCGCCGGTCTTGGCGTCCATCTCGGCCACGTAGTCTTCGTTGGTGCGGTAATGTTTCCGGGCGGCGATCAGCATGGCATCCTTGACCGCGTCCAGCACGATTTGCGGATCGATGCCCTTTTCCTTGCTGAGTATCTCGATAGACTGAAAAATCGTTTCCAAAGTGCCCTCGTTGTGCCCTATCAGTTTTGCGTGCTTTTTTCTCCCGGCGGGCTTACCACTCGAACTTCAGATTGGCCTTCTGCACCTGCTCGAACGGGAACCGCATGGTGGTCCCCGGCGCGGTCTCGAGCGCCACGATGCCGCCTTCGAATCCGGCGAGCGTCCCTTCCCAATTGCGTCTGCCCTCCCAGGGATCGCGCAGCGCGATTCTCGCCTTCTTCCCCCGGAACCGCTCGTAATCCTGCGGCTTGAGCAGCTTGCGTTCGAGGCCGGGCGAGCTCACTTCGAGCGTATAGCGGCCGCCCGGAACCACATCTTCCACGTCCAGAATGGTGCCTACCTGGTGCGACACCAGCTCGCAATCGCCGTGCGTGACGCCTTCCGGCTTATCGATGGAAATGCGGACCAGCCGCTGGCTGCCGCCGCCCTTTACCTCGACCTCGACGATTTCCATGCCTTCCGGTGCGGCCACGCGCTGCGCGATCTCTTCGATTTTGGACGCTATCGTTTCCTGCATCGTTCAAAAAACTATTCGATGCCAACAAAAAAGTGGGCTTTCGCCCACTTTGCCGGTTCGACACTCAACCCTCATTGTACATTGTTTGACCTGCGAGGGGAAGAGGAGTTGTGCGCTTCAACTCCTACAAGCCTCTTCCACGGTGGGATAGAAGCGGAACACGCGGTCGAGCAGGCTGACGTGGAAGCTCTGAAACACGTGGCCCATGGCGCCGGCCATATACATCTGCCCGCCTGCGGCGGCGATGCGGTTGTAGCTGGAGATGAAGCGCCCGATGCCGGTGCTGTCGATGGAGGAGACGGCGGCCAGGTCGAAGACGATCTTGCGCTTCCCCTGGCGCAACATTTCCTCCACCAAGTTGGATATCTGCTCGCTCTCCGCCCCCATCATCACCTTGCCGCTGAGGGTGACCACGATGGTGCCCGGCGCGACCTCGTTATGGCTCATCTGCATCAACATGCAAGCGACCAGTGTACGCCAGCCAAAGGCGGACGCGCCATCGGAAGGATGTACTTGCCTCAGCCGAGGCGTTCCCGTGACCTGGAATCGACGATCGATGGTGCACACTTCAAGAACCGGGTGGTCAACGGCGGTTAAGATGGTCCCATGCGGGCAGGTTGGTAGAATGACAGTGATGGCGGAATGGCGAAATCGGTAGACGCAGCGGCCTTAAAAGCCGCTCCGGTGCAAACCGGGTGTGGATTCGAGCTCCACTTCCGCCACCATGCCGCAATGAAATGTAATCGATCTCACCCACCAGCGGCGTGGCGAGCACCAGCGTGGTGGGCCGCCGGATGCCGGCCTGGTCCGCCTCCGCCAGGGTGTGCTTGTATGGATCGACGATCCAGATGTGCGGAATGCCAGCCGCAAGGTAGTCGCCAACCTTGGCCAGCATGTCCGGGACCTCGTCGTCGGGCGACAAGATTTCGATCGCCAAATCGAGCCTCACCAGGACGGACGTGATCTCGTGCGGCAGCGCCTTCACACAGATGTCGGGAATGCGATACCGGGGCTCGTCGCTCACGCGAACCCGCAACTCCGTGAACACGCGGAACCGGCGGGCCTGGGCACGCCCCAGCAACGCCCCGGCGATCAACGACTGCAACAGACTATGGAAGTATTCGCTAACATAAGCAGGGACGGCAGGCAGTCATTGAATATGTTCGGTACTCCACTTCCGGTTGAGCCATCAAGTGCCATCCGTCAGAGCACTGCGGACCGACCTTCCCGGCTGGCCTGGCTCTCTGTGTTGCTGGCTTTCCTGTTGTCGGCGCTCCCCATTACATCCAGCCTGTGGCTCGATGAGACCGCTACTTACTGGGTCGTGAAAGACCGCATCCCGGATGTATTTATGCGGTCTTGGGAATGGAGCGGCCAGTCGGCTTTGTACTACCTCATGGCATGGGCTTCGCGGCACCTTGCGCCCTACCTTGGACTGGAGCCCGCTCTGCGTTTGCCTTCGTTCGTGGCGATGCTATTGACGGCCGCCCTGCTCTACCGCTTGGGGCGTTATCTGATCGGTCCGAGAGCGGGAGCGTTCACAGCCCTCGCGTTCCTGTGTATTCCCGATGTCAGCTTTGTGGCTATCGATGCGCGGCCGTATGCCCTTGGCCTCGCGCTCGTGGTGGCATCGATGCTTTGCTTTGTGAAGTGGCTCGACGAGGGCCGAACCCGATTTGCCGTGCTCTACGCGATCGCCTCGGCCCTGGTGGTTTACGCTCATTATCTGTTCGCATTGACTTTGGCCGCACAGCTCATTTACGGCTGGCCCAGAATCCGCAAACTGGCTGTGCCGTGGATCGCCATCGGCATCTTATGCATGCCGCTTGGTGGGCAGGTCCTGCACTTTTATCATGCGCGAAGATCTCATTCCTTTGCCGTTACGCCGGGCATCGAATCCTTGTTCACCGCCATCGCTCCGCCGGTGCTGGCAGCGGTGGTCCTCTTGTCCTTGATCCTATCCCGGCACACGGCTCCGCCGGATTCCCGGTTTCCGCACCGGCTCATCGCCTTATGGCTGCTTCTTCCGCCGGCCTTCCTCTTCGTGTTCTCGCTCGCCACCCCTACCCAGCTGTTCGTCAGCCGGTACTATCTCGACTGCGCCCCCGCGGCAGCCCTTCTGGCCGGCTATGTGATCGACCGATTCTCCGCGAGGCGCACGGCGTCGATCCTGCTGATCGTGGCTCTGGGATTAGCCGTTTGGCAGGCACGCCCCCTGCACGGGAAGCAGGACTGGCGGGGCGCCATGCAATTTGTGAAGGCCCAGCTTTCACCGGATGACGTACTCCTGGTGACTAGTGGTTTCGTCGAAGGCACACCGGAAGCGATTCATGACCCTGGTCTTCGGGAAGTGCTGTACGCACCGCAGTTGGCTTACCCCATCGAACACATGATTCGGCTTCCGTATGGCTTTGACCAGACCGCCATCCCTGCCGATCTGACACGCTATCGGCGAGTCTTTCTAGTTACCGTTCAGACCACCCTCGTCGCGTTGCAGGCGTCCGTGCAGTACAACGACCGGGTCCAGCAGAATCTGCCAGGATATACTGCGCACCCGGCAGGCTTCGGTAGTATCTCGGTAGTCAGATTCGACAAGTAATGCGCCGGGTGTCGCCGCGGTGGGTCAACGATCGCCGGCGTTCCCTGTCGATGTCCAGCGGTGCCCTGGCTCCAAGCGTCCCACCGGCAGCAGGAAAGCAGTGAACACGGCCGCCGGCCAGATCTGCATCAGAATCCGGTCCAACGAGTTACTGATCAACCACGGTATCGGGCGGTAGCTGGTGACATAGACCAGGTAATCGCCCGCCAGCGCGAGCGTGACGGCCAGCGCCGGTTTCCAGGTTCGGTCTCTCGCCGGCACCTGCGCCCGATCCAGCAACAGACACAGCACTAAGGCTACGACTACGGGGATCGCCAGACCTCCAAAGAGCAGTCCGTGCTCGATGAAACCGGCCGCCGCCTGCAGGTATCGCGAGGGATCCATCAGCCACTCGAGCGTATGGCCGCTTTGCCCCGACATCAGATCGTTCGGCGGGGCCAGGTTCCGCTTGAACCAAAACACCAGCATCAGGACCGGAGCCGCCCCGGCCGCCATTAAGAGGAGCTCGCGCAGTCGGCTCCAGGCGCGTTCCACGGCCAGGGCAATCATCGCGGCAGCCACCACGGCCAGCAGGAGCAGAATGCCCTCGTTCTTGGTCCACGCGCCCAGGGACGCGGATATTCCAGCCATCACCGGTTCATCGGCCACGCTGAAGAGCAACGCACAGAGAAAAAAGAAAGCCAGCGGCACATCGGCGCATTCCCAGCTTCCGAAGTTGATGAGCAGGGGCGTACTGAGCAGGAACAGGCCGGCCAGCATGCCACGGCGCCGGTCGCGTACCATGGCCACTCCCGCTGCCACAATACCGACCGTTCCAAAGGTGAATACAAATCCCAAGGCTTCCGCGGCGAACTGCGTTTCCCGGCCGGCGTAGCTCCACAGCCGGGCTACGGAGGCTGGTATCAGCGGCGGGTAGTCCGGATGCGACCACTCCAAAAGCGAGGTAAACCCGTCGCGCCAGTGCGCGCCACCCCGGAAGAGAAACCGCGCGTGCAGGTTGTGGATGCACCATGCATCCCAATGGCCGTGAGGGCGGCTGAGCGAAAGGACCCAGAATGCGGCGGCGGCGGCCGACGCAACCACGGCGAACAGGATCGCCATCCGCCGGTTCCCGCCGGCCGCGGCGCGCGTCAGCCTCTTGCGGTTTCCGAAGCGCTGCCAGGCGAGTCCCGCCGCGGCCAGCGCCGCCAGATCGAGTGCGACTACCGGCAACCCCCAGAGCAGCGAAAGAAAGTAGGTGCCGGAACAGATGCCAAACCCAATGCCGCAGCCGGCCATGGCGAAAACCAGCCGGCGGCTGCCGGTGATCGCTCCGGTAGTGAAGATGCCGATCGCCACGGGCAGCAGGAAACCCAGGATCGCCATCAGGGACTGGCCTCGGTGGCGAGCACCACGCCGTTGCCGAAATCGCGTATGGGGCGCAGCCGGTTGCCTCTCAGCAAGTCGCCGACGAGCTCGGGCCGGCTGGCATCCACCACCACGAGGGCCTTGTGGCCGCCGCGCACCAGGATGACCGGAGCCAGACTGTACTGGGCGCGAAACAGGCGGCCCGCCGGGTCGTCGGGCGCCGCATCGCTAATGTACCCCACCGTGCCGCGGCCGGGAAGCGCCTGGCGCAGGGCGGCGAACCGTGCGTCATCGGGCGCCAGAGGGGGGCCATGGCGCGCCAACCAGGCAGTTCGGGCCAGCGTCCCCGCGGACAAACACGCCATCGCCACGATGATCGGCGCCGAGCCTCGTCGCATGGCTGTCACCAAGCTAACCCCGCTTCCCCGATGGTAAATGTTATTACAGCAAATCCGCCGGGCCCCGTATACGATGGGTGTTTGTGATCAGCGCTCCCGAACCACAGCCTGACTCTGCCGGCGCGCCGCATTCCTCCGCCGCGGCCGCGCCTTCGAGATTCACTTACGCCTGTCTGCTGCTGGCCTTTCTGCTTTCGTCGCTCCCCATCAAGTCCAGCTTGTGGCTCGATGAAACCGCGACCTACTGGGTGGCAAAAGACCGTGCCCGGGACGCGGTCGCACGCGCCTGGGACTGGAGCGGCCAATCGCCTTTGTATTACCTCACCGCCTGGGCGGCCCGCCACCTTGTCCCGTACCTGGGGCTGGAGCTGTCGCTCCGCTTGCCTACGCTGCTCACCATGATGGTGGCGACTTACTTGGTGTACCGCCTCGCCCGTTATCTGCTCGATCCCGAGGCCGCCATGCTGAGTGCGCTCGCCTTCATGTGCATTCCCGCGGTTTCCTTCATGGCCATCGATGCGCGCCCCTACGCCCTGGCGCTGGCGCTCCTGGTGGCGTCCTCCCTGTGCTGTTTGAAATGGCTCGATTCGCGCCGGCCCATCTTCGCCCTCATGTACGTGGCCGCCACTACACTCACGCTGTACGCGCATTGGCTGTTCGCCCTTGGCCTGGTGGCTCAGCTCATTTATGGCGTCCGACACATTCGCAGGCTGGCGGCGCTTTGGGCCGCTATAGGCATTCTTTGCATACCGCTTCTGGGCCAGTTTTTGCATTTTTATCGGATGCGGCAGTCGCACAATTTTTCCACTACTCCCGAGATTTCGTCCTTCTTTAACGCCATCGCTCCCCCCGCCCTCGCCGCCGCGGTGTTCTTGTCGTTGCTGTTGTTCCAGGCCTGGCCGCCGCCCAGCCGCCCGGTACCGCGCGGTTTTCTAGCCGTCTGGTTGCTGTTTCCACCGGTATTCCTCTTTCTGATATCGCTGGTCACCGACACCAAACTCTTTGTCCCGCGCTACTATCTGAGTTGCGCCCCTGCCGCGGCCCTTCTTGCCGGCTACGCCGTCTCGCGATCGTCCGTCATGGCGCGCGCCGCCAGCGCGATCTGGATCGTAGCCCTGGCGATCGGCATCTGGATCGCCGGTCCGATTCATGCCGGCGAAGACTGGCGAGGCGCCTCGCAAGTGGTGAACCGGGCGGCTTCACCGGGCGATCCGGTCCTGGTGGTTTGTGGGTTCATCGAGGGCACCGAAAAAGGCGTCAATACCCCCTCGTTTCGTGAAGTGCTGTTCGCTCCGCAGATCGCCTATCCGGTTGCCAACATATCTCGTCTGCCTTACTACTTCGACGAACACGCCATCCCCCCGGATCTGACACGCGCCGCCAGGGTATTTCTGGTGGGGGAACGGACCTTGTTTGACGTCCAGTACGAATGGTGGCTCAAGCAGAAGTTGACGGGCTATCGCGCGCACAGCCTGGGCAACTTCACCCGAATCTCCGTAGTGGAGTTCGAGCGCTAGCGGAGGCTGCGGATCTCCGCCGGCACGTCCTCCACCACCGGCCCACCAATAGCTCGAAAGGGCTAGCCCCGCCTGCCCCGGCAGCGCCATGCGAGACCTTCAGCTATCGGATATCATTAGGGTTAGTCCCAACAAACCATGTGGATTGTCCGGCTAGCCCTCAGGCGCCCCTATACCTTCGTTGTTGTCGCCGTGCTGATCGCCATCCTCGGGGGCAGCGCGATCGTCACCATGCCGGTCGACATCTTTCCTTATATCGATATCCCCGTGGTGAGCGTGGTCTGGAGCTATGGCGGCCTCTCCCCCGAAGAGATGGAAAAGCGCATGATCACCATCTTCGAGCGGGCCATGACTACCACCGTCAACGATATCGAGCACATCGAATCGCAGTCCTACAACGGCGTCGCGGTCACGCGCGTTTATTTTCAGCCCAACGCCAAGGTGGAAGTGGCGCTTTCCCAGGTGACCGCCATCGCGCAAACGCTGCTGCGCATCTTTCCGCCGGGCGCCACCCCGCCCAGCATCATCAAGTACGATGCCTCGAGCGTGCCCATCCTGCAATTGGGCCTGCAAAGCAAAACGCTCAGCGAGCAGGCCATATTCGACCTGGGCCAGAATTTCATCCGCACTCCGCTGGCTACCATTCAGGGCGCCGCCGTTCCCCTGCCCTACGGCGGCAAGTTCCGCAGCGTGATGGTGGATCTCAACCCCGACCAGCTCTTCGCCAAGCAACTCTCGCCGGCCGACATATCCACGGCGCTAAACAACCAGAACCTGATCCTTCCGGCGGGCACCGCCAAGATCGGCGACAAGGACTATCAGATCAAGCTCAACAGCAGCCCGCGCGTTCTGGACGACATGAACAACCTGCCCGTGAAGGTGGTGAACGGCGCCACGGTCTACCTGCGGGATGTGGCGCAGGTGCGCGACGGCAATTCCGTGCAGACCAGCATCGTGCGCACCAACGGCATTCGCGGCGCGCTGCTCACCATCATGCGCAACGGCAAAGCCTCCACCCTGGCGGTGGTGAACGCCGTGAAGAAGGCGATGCCCCGCATTCTGGCGAGCCTTCCTCCGGAGCTCGAGGTGCGGGAACTGTTCGACCAGTCGGTGTTTGTGCGCGCCGCGGTGGCGGGCGTGGTCCGCGAGGCGGTGATGGCCGCGCTGCTCACGGGCATCATGATCCTCATGTTCCTGGGAAGCTGGCGCAGCACGGTGATCGTGTGCATTTCCATTCCGCTTTCCATCCTCACCTCGCTGATCGTGCTCAACCTGCTGGGACAGACCATCAACGTGATGACCCTGGGCGGCATGGCCCTGGCGGTGGGCATTCTGGTGGACGACGCCACCGTGGAAATCGAGAACACGCACCGCAACATGGCCATGAAGAAGCCCCTGGTGCGCGCCGTGCTCGATGGCGCGCAGCAGATCGCCGCCCCGGCCTTCGTATCCACCCTGGCCATCTGCATCGTCTTCGTTCCCGTGCTGCTGCTCACCGGCGCCGCCAAGTACCTGTTCACGCCCCTGGCCATGGCCGTGGTGTTCGCCATGATGGCCTCGTATCTTCTTTCGCGCACGCTGATCCCCAACATGGTGCACTACATGCTGCGGCCCGAGGTCAAGCTCTACGCCCAGGGAAAGCACGGCGAGACGGCGGGCGGCACGGGGCCCATTTGGAAGATGCACTACATCTTCAACCGGCGCTTCGAGCTGATGCGCTCCAACTACACCTCGCTGCTGCACTGGTCGCTCGACCATCGCGGCCCGGTGCTGGCGGGCTTCGCCGTCTTCGTGGCGGCATCCCTGTCGCTCGCCTGGTTCATCGGGCGCGACTTTTTCCCGACCGTGGATTCCGGCCAGATGCGCCTCCACGCGCGGGCGCCCTCGGGCACGCGCCTCGAACAGACGGAGATGATCTTCGCCGACATCGAACATGAAATCCGGCAGGAGATTCCGCCGCGCGAGATCGGCAACATCATCGACAATATCGGCATTCCCAACGGCGGTTTCAACCTGGCGTTCGGCGACAGCCCCACCCTGGGCGTCAGCGATGGGGAGATTCTCATCTCCCTCAATCCCGAAGACCACGGCTCCACGGCAGCGTATACCGGCCGCCTGCGCAAGCGCCTGCGCGAGAAGTTCCCGGACATGACCTTCTTCTTCGAGGCGGCCAACATCACCAACCAGATCCTCAACTTCGGCCTGCCCGCCCCCATCGACGTGCAGGTGGTGGGCCGCAACGCCGCCGGCAATTACCAGATCGCGCAGCGCCTCGCGGCGCAGATCGCCGCGATTCCGGGCGCCGCCGATGTGCACATTCACCAGGTCGTGGACTACCCCGAAATCAACATCGACGTGGATCGCAGCAAAGCCGGTCAGGTGGGACTCACGCAGAAAGACGTGAGCAACAGCCTGCTCATCTCGCTCAGCGGCAGCGGGCAGATTGCGCCCACGCAGTGGCTCGACTGGCGGAGCGGCGTCAGTTATCAGGTGACCGTGCAGACGCCGCAATACCGCATGAATTCGCTCGACGCCCTGATGCGCACCCCCATCGGTGCGCCTTTCACCAGTGTCAACAGCACCACGGCCACTTCGCTCGCCGGCGTGGCCAACCCCGCGAACTCCGCCATCGGCGCCGGGCCCAGCCAGGCTTCCATGGCGTATGGCAACCCGGGCGCGGCGGCGGGCGGCGCGCAACTGCTCTCCAACCTGGCGGGCGTCAGGCGCGGCGTCGCCCCGGAAATCGTCAACCACTACAACGTGCAGCCGGTCATCGATGTCTACGCCAACATCGACCGCCGCGATCTCGGCGCGGTGGGCGCGGCCGTCGAAAAGATCGTCGCGCAGGCCGAGCCGAAACTCCCCCGCGGCACTACCATCGACCTGCGCGGACAGGTGGCCACCATGGAAAGCTCCTTCTACCGCCTGGGCCTGGGGATGATCTTCTCCGTGGTGCTGGTCTATCTCCTGATGGCCGTTAATTTCCAGTCGTGGCTGGACCCGTTCATCATTCTGATGGCATTGCCGGGCGCGCTGGCCGGGATCGTGTGGATGCTGTTCATCACCCAAACCACGTTCAGCGTGCCGTCGCTGATGGGTTCCATCATGTGCATCGGCGTGGCCACGGCCAACAGCATTCTGCTGGTGGTCTTCGCCAACGACCAGCGCGAGGAGGGCATGGATGCGCGCTCGGCGGCGCTCTCGGCCGGCCACACGCGCATCCGGCCGGTGTTGATGACGGCGGCGGCCATGATCATCGGCATGCTGCCCATGGCGCTCGGATTGGGCGAAGGCGGCGAGCAGAACGCGCCCCTCGGCCGCGCCGTCATCGGCGGCCTGGTGCTGGCTACCATCACCACGCTATTTGTGGTTCCATTGGTATACAGCCTCTTGCGCCACAAACCGCCCGTGGATCACGCGCGGAGAATTGAAGAGGAAGAGCACGAATATCTGCGCGACGAAATGCTGCTTCGTGAAGACTTGCGATGAACGAGATCAACACCACCGAGGAGCGGTTGCGCTCCGAGAATGAAGCCCTCCGGCGGCAACTCGAGGAGCAGAAACAGCTCTCTGGCGAGGGCCGTCCGCGCCAGCCCCAGGCGCCCCGCGGCCGTACCCTGCTGCTGCTCGCCCTGCTGGTGGCGGGGTTGGTGGTGGCGGGCTTCTTCCTCGGCTACCTGCCGCGGCAGCGCCGCGAGCTGGTGCTGGCGGCCGACTCCAAAGCGGAAGGCGAAAGCCTGCCGGTGGTCAACATCGAGCCCGTCAAAAGGGCGGACTCCAGCAGCAGCCTGGTGCTGCCGGGCAACATCCAGGCGGTGACCGAAGCCCCCGTGCTGGCGCGCGCCAGCGGCTATATCAAGAAGCGCTATGTGGATATCGGCGACCGCGTGCAGGCGGGCCAGGTGCTGGCCGAGCTCGAAGCGCCCGAGCTCGAGCAGCAGATCCGCCAGGCCCAGGCGGCGGTCGACCAGGCCAACAGCGCCGTCGAGCAGGCCCAGGCGGCCCACAAACAGGGACTCGCCAACGAGAACCTGGCACGCGTGACGGCCGAGCGCTACCAGCGCCTGTTCGAACAGAAGATCGCCTCGCGCCAGGATTTCGACAACTACGAAGCCCAGTACGAAGCGCAGCAGGCCAACGTACAGGCGCTCGACAAGGCCATCGCCGCCGGGCGCAGCAACGCCGCCGCGGCGCAGGCCAACGTGGCGCGGCTGACGCAGTTGCAGGATTACCTGACGGTGCGCGCCCCCTTCGCCGGCGTGATCACGGTGCGCAACATCGATGTGGGCATGCTCGCCACCGAAGGCAGCACGCTGCTCTACCGCATCGCCCAGACCGGCATGCTGCGCATGTATCTCAACGTGCCGCAAGCCGACGCCGGTTCGGTGCGCGTAGGCCAGCACGCCCTGCTTCTGATGGCCGATCAGGCCGGGCGCAAATTCACCGGCACGGTCGCCCGCACCTCGCAGGCGCTCGACCCTGCCACGCGCACCCTGCTCGTCGAAGTGCAGGTGGCCAATCCCAACGGCGCGCTCCTGCCCGGCATGTACGCGCAGGTGGATCTCGCCGTGCCGCGCAAAGAATCCCCACTGGTAATTCCCGGCGACACCCTGGTAGTGCGCAGCGACGGCCCGCAAGTAGCCGTAGTAGCCCAGGACGGCACGGTCCATTTCACGCGCATCCAGCTAGGCCGCGACTTCGGCGACCGCCTGGAGGTGCTGGCCGGTCTCAAAGAAGGCCAGCAGTTGGCCGTCAACCCCAGCGACGCCATCCGCGAAGGCGTCAAGGTGAAGCCGGTGTCGAGCCCGGAGAAGGCGACGCCGGGAAAACGGTAGGGGGCGATCTACTGTCGCGGTTTCGGAATCACCGGCCCAGAGCCTCACTGTGTTGCACAGTTCGTCGCTCCATCGGCAAAATCTGACTAGTCAAATAGACCGGTCCAGGAGTAAGAAAGAAATGCGCGAGATCCAAGCATCCGACGCGAAAGCCCACCTGCCTCAGCTCCTGGATGATGTGGAGCGTGGAGAGACGCTCATTATCACCCGCCATGGCCGCGCCATCGCGCGAATCGTGCCCGAGTCGGATCGGCGGCAGGAAGAGATCGCTGCCGGCGCAAGCCCCTGTCGCACCTCGCCGCCTTTCAGCGGATCGCCCGCGGGCCGCCAGTGAGGAATACACTGTGGAAGAGGGTCCACATATGGAGACCATCCAGGTTGTACTTGATGGGAAGCTGCTTCGCGCCACGGAACGGGCGGCGCGGCAAGCGAAGCTGAATCGTTCCGCATTGATTCGCGAGGCCCTTCGTGAGCACTTGAAGAGGCTCGAAATTCGCGAACTGGAGGAGCGCGACCGCAAGGGCTACGCGGCCCGGCCCGAGCGAGCCGGGGAATGGTCCAGGTGGGAATCGGAGGCGGTTTGGCCGGCGGAGTAGCCAGGGGAGACATCCGGCTATATCAGTTTGCTCCTCCCGACAAGACGAGGCCGGTCGTGGTGCTCACGCGCGACAGCGCCCTCCGATATCTGTCGACCGCGACCGTGGCGCCCATCACCTCTACGATCCGGGGCGTGCCGGCCGAAGTGCGGTTGGACGAGGAGGACGGAATGAAGGGTCCCTGCGCGGTCAATTTGCACAACGCGGTCACGGTGTCGCAGCGCCGGTTGGGAACGAGGGTGGCACACCTCGCACCTCGGCGCATGCGTGAGATCTGTTCCGCCCTCCGCTTCGCTCTCGGCTGTGACTGGGAGTGAATCGGAGGCCGCCGGGTGCCAGACAATTCGTGCGCTCTTCGAGCAACAATCCGACTTTGCCCTGACGGATTTCGCAATCGGTGGTAAGCGGTGGCTGTGAAGCTCACAATCGAGCTCGACCGGGAAGTCGATGGCCGCTGGATTGCCGAGGTTCCGGAATTGAACGTCCTGCTGTACGGGGAATCGAAGCAGGACGCGATTCAACGAGCCCAGTCGGCCGCGCGGGAGATTGTTCTCGACCGGATCGCCCACGGCGAGTTGCCTCCCGATTCGGTGAGTGCCACCTTCGACTGGGCAGCATGAGCTCCCGGCCCTCGGCTAAGGCGCGCTGTGTATTCGCCGCTGATGGCGCCGCTATCCTTCTATTGCCGCCTCGCTTCGCGCCGCAGGCCTCCATGCACAGCATCTTCCGGAGCGTCTGGTACCCGTCGCGCGGTCTTGTCCACGAGTAGCCCCACCTTCTGCCAGGCCGACTTCACCTGCGCGGCTTTTTCCGCTCCCAACAGCTTCCCGGCGCTGGCCGCCGTGCGGGCTGCAAAATCGTCGAAATTGGCGTCTGCCTTCAGGCCCTCGATCGCCATTCTCCAAATCTGCGCGGCGTCCTCCGTTCCTAATGCCATCGCCGCGTTGTAGAAGGCCTTGTTCGGTATGCCGCAATAAATGTGGATGCCGCCGTTGTCGTCGCTGATGCGCTTGTACCCGCTCATGTTGTCCGGTTGCGGGTCGCTGCCCAAACGGGGATTGTCCTTGTAAGCCGTTCCCGGCGCCTTCAGCGAACGGATGGGAGCGTTCTCCATGCCGGGCGCTAGCGACGCCAGGAACCCTTTGCCCAAAACCCAGTCGGCGGTCTGCGCCGTTTGCGACAGCCGCTTCTGTTTCACCACCGACGCGAACACGTCGGCCAGCGATTCGATCAGCGCGCCCGGCTGTCCTTGAAACTTCGGCTTCAACCCCAGCGGCCCCAGGATGGCGTGAAACATCTCGTGGTAGGTCACGTCCGGCGTCTCGGCAGCCACCGGGTGCGCCACGTAACTCGAGCCGTCAAAGTAGGTATTTACAAAGCTGTTGTCGATTCTTACCGGTGGCGTAGCCACCGAGATTCCGAAGAACCTGCGGTAGAACTCCAGCGCATATTCTATGTCGCCCGCGATTCGCTTCACCAGATCGGCGGGCGCGGCGCTCGCGCTCAGCTCCTTCCTGAGCCCCTCCAGCGTCTTCACCACATCGGCCTTGGCCACCAGCTCGCTCAGTTGCCGGTCGTCCGGGCTCTTCTGCTGGGCCGCGACAATCTCCTCGAACAGCCCGGCCGCCCGATCCCTTTCACCGACCCGGCGGGCCAGCTCCGCGGTCAGCAGACGCAGCGAATGCCAGCCGGGAGCTCGGTCCGAAATCTGCACCACCACTTCAAAGACCCCCTTCATCTCCTGGGTCGATGCCACGCCGCCGGCGGTCTGCCGGTTCACAGCCGCCAACCGGGAGATGCCCTCCAGGAGCGATTCGAATTGCGGCAGCGTGAGCAGCTCCACGTGATTCTCCAGGTCCTCCGCCAGCTTCCGTTGCAGCAAGGTGGCCGCGATGTCCGTTACCAGCGTCTCCGGATCGGCCTTGGTCGACAGCCAGAGCGTGCCCCCCATTTGCTTGCTGAACACGCTCACATCGCCCGAAACCTGCGCCCGGCCGTCTTTGTGAATCACCACGGAGAACTTCACCGAATTGCGTTCCGCCGACAGGTCGTGCAGCCACGACAGCAGTCCGCCCACCTCCACGCCCGCCACCGAGGCCTTGATGTCCATCGACTTGAACAGCGTGGGCAGTTGCACCGCCGGGGCATGAAGAATCCCCGTCGGCAAATAGACCGGGCCTTTTCCGGCGGGCGACTCACCTCCCGATAACCCGGGCGCTTGCGTGCGCACGATCGACTCCGAGGCGCTTAACTCCGCGTACAGGTCCTGCAGCCGGCTGCACAACATCCGCGCCAGCGCGGTGCCGAATTTCGCATCTTCCGGCTTGTCCTCGCTCACCACCTCGAACGGCGCCACCACCAGCCCGCTGCCGCGGATCGCGCCCGTGAGCGACCGGATATACAGCGCGTTGGCGATCAGCAGCAGAACGCCGGCCACCCCGTAGAGTCCATACCGTATCAGCAGGTCCATAGCTTCACGCGCCCCAGTGGGGTAGGCCTCCTGGCCTGCCCCGCGCGCGAAGCGCGCGTTCGGCTGGGAACAGGCCGGGTCCGATTATACCTGAGAGCCATGCGCCATCACGATTCCGAATCCGCTCCCCGCAGCTCCGGATCCAGCCCCGCCGCCCGGTACGCCTCCCGCAGCGCGCCCTCCGCCGGCCCATGCCGGGGAGCGCCGCACTGCGCCCCCTCCTCCAGTTCCACCAGCAGGCGGAACCGCTCCCGCACCCTGCCGTTCTGAAACACGCCGCCGATCTAGGCCACTTCCACCTTCTCGCCCGGCCGCCACCATTGCGCGCGCACCGCGCCGGCCGGCATGGCCAGCTCTTGCCCGCCACCTGAATGGCGGCACGCAATCCCCCGCGGAAAGTCGCGCGCCGCCCCTTCGGTACCGGTACTTCCAGGCCAAAACATTCAAGAAAAACAGCTCTGAAACTTCAGAATTGGTGTATCGTAGAAAGCGGCAAGAACCGCGCCAAACCAGGACAAGAGGAGGAATCGCAAGTGCACAAGTCTCTCTGCTCTCTGTCACTCCCGTTGCTCGTCGCCCTGCTCATGCTGTATCCCGTCACGGCCACGGCCGGGCTGATCGCCAACGGAGATTTTGAAACCGGCAATCTCAATGGCTGGACGGTCTCCGGAGCCATGCAATACTATGGCGTCATCCATTCGGCGGCTCATACCGGCTCGTGGGGGATATATTTTGGCGATGTGGTAGGCCTGACCTATATTTCCCAGACGATTCCGACGACACCGGGCGGGAGCTATCAGTTCAGCTTCTTTGTCTCGAACCATGTCGATCCAGGCGCGGCCCCGGCCGACCGCGGCGAATTCTGGTGGGACGGAAATCTCATCGACAGCGCCACCGATGTCGGGTCGTTTGCCTGGCAACAGAACAGCTATGTTCTAACCGCCACGACATCCGCGACCGAAGTCAAGTTCGGATTTGACAATCCGCCCGGGTATTGGTTTTTGGACGACGTAGCTGCCACCGCGACTCCGGAACCAGCCACCACGCTCTTCTGCGGTCTCGGGTTGCTAGTCGTGATAACTCTGAGGCGCCGCATCCGCATGGGCTGACTTACCGGGCTTTCAGCTCCGGATCCAGCCCCGCTGCCCGATACGCTTCCCGCAGCGCGCCTTCCGCCGGCCCATGCCGTGGAGCGCCGCACTGCGCCCCCTCCTCCAACTCCACCAGCATGCGGAACCGCTCCCGGACCCTGCCGCTCCGAAACACGCCGCCGATATACGCCACCTCCACCGCCTCGCCCCGCCGCCACAACTGCGCACGCACCGCGCCCGCCAGCATCGCCAACTGCTGCCCGGCGCCGCTCAGGATTTCTCCGGCCACCCGATCGCCCTCTCCCGCGGCGGCATCCACCAGCGGCGCCAGCGCCGCCGCCCGCGAGCGCGGCCACTCGCTGCTATATAAGGTGTGCAGCGCTTCATTGGCGCTCCGCGAGGCCGTGGCTTCCAGCAGCGCCGCGCGCAGGCTGGTCGGCGGTCCCCAGCCTTCCTCCATGCGTAGCGCCGCGCGCAGCGCCTGGCGCACGATATCGAATGCCCCGCCCTCGTCGCCGAACACGTAGCCCCAGCCGCCGGCCCGCACCGTTCGCCCTTCCCCGTTGCGTCCGAACGCAATCGACCCGGTGCCCGCGATGGTGATAATTCCCTGCCCCGTGGCCGTCGCTCCCGCCAGCGCGATCACGGCGTCGGTGGTCACCATCAGCCGCTCCGTTCTCAAAATTCTTTCGAGGATCGCCTGCTTGTCCTCCGGGCCCCCGCTCATCCCGAAACAGGCGGCCGCGAACCGCACCGCCGCCGCGTCCACCCCCGCCTGCCCGCATGCCCCCGCCACGCTCACGCTCACGGCCCGTTCCAGTTTCGCCCGCCCCTCGACGGCTTGCGCGTGATTGCACGGCCCGCCTTCCCCTCTGCCCAGAATGCGCCCGGTCTCGTCGCCCACGATCGCCGTCGTGCCCGATTGTCCGCCGTCCACCCCGAGGAACAGTCTCATGGCAGTTGGTACAGCCTCGCTCCTTTATACTCGCCCACTTGTCTGATGCCCCACTCCGCGGCATTCCGCGCCAGGTCCGCAGCGCCGAATTCTCCGTCGAGCGCCAGCACATAATCGACGCCGCGCCGCTTCAACTCTTCCGACGCGGCGCGCCGCAAACCGGGCGGTGCAGGCGCACCGCCGATCTCGGGAGCGGCCGCGAGGCTCTGCCACTGGCCGTCAGTGCCCTGCCCTTCCAACCGGAGCCGTATGCCAAACTGGTTGGGCGCCGTTTCAATCAGCACCGCGTCGACCTCCTCGTCCCGCCCGAAATCCACCTCCACCCGCTCGCCCGGCCGCAGCGTCTCGCCGCATTTCCAGAACGTGATCGGCCGCCCGTCGAAGGCATTCTCGATGCCCCACGGGTACGGCTGCGCGTCCAGCCGCCACTGCGCCTCGCGCTTCAGTTCGCTCGCGCCGTCCCACACGCGCAGCTCATGAATGCTCCACTGGTCGCTCCCGCTGTTGGTCTGCACCACGCGCACCGCCCGCAGCCGCTGCCGCGGGAACGCAAATCGCAAGCGCCACGCGGGCTCGTGCTCGGGCACGAAGGCCGTCCACAGTATGTCGCGGCACATCGTGTTCTCCGCCGATTCGTACGCCACCCGGATCCACCGCGAAGTGTACGCTTGCGGGATCGGGATGAACGCAAAAACGGTCGATCCCGGCGCCGCCGCCTGCTCCACCAGCCGCGCCGCCCCGTAGTAAAACAGGTGCGATTCCAGGTACGCGTCCTCGGGCTTGATGCGCAGCGCCTCGCGCCACGGCACCTTGCTCAACCGCCACGCGTCGCCATGGCAGTACTGCGTAACGATCGGCGGCCACGAAATCGCCGCGTGCGTCAGCGCGATGGCCAGCGTCAGTCCGGGCGCGCGCTCGAGCGCCAGCGCCATGGCCAGCGCCACGAAGGGCAGCGCCGGAATCAGAAACCGCGTGCCGATATTGCTCGCATACCCCGCCCCGAAAACCGCCGCGGCCAGCAGTAATTGCCGCCCTTCGCGGCGGCGCAGTGCCAGCAGCGCCACCGGCGCCAGCAGGAAGACCGGCCCCACCAGCCCCGAGAGCGATCCGTATACCGTCGCCTGCAGGGGAAGCTCCGCGCGGCTCCCGATGCCGTAGCGCGACATGTGCTGCCGGTATTCCTCTTCGAACGCCACCGTCACGTACCGGTTCGGAAAAACGCGGTTGAAGAACGGCGCCACCGGGTTGTCCAGCCACATCCAGTCCTTCACCATCCACGGTGCGATCAGGATCGCGGCGCACGCCCCCACCACCAGAACGTCGCGCGCGCGGCGGCTCTTCCACGCCACGAATCCCAGCGCATACGGCGCCGCCAGCCAGGCCGTATACTTGGCCGCGTAGCCGAACCCCGCCACCAGCCCGATGGCCGCCAGCAACCGCGGCGTGCGCTTTTCCTCCCACAGTTGCAGCAGGTAAAACAGCGTGAACCCGATCGCCGCCACGGCCACATCGTTGTATGCGCTGGTGCCGTCCACTCCCACCACCGGGCTGGCGAAGACCAGCAGCGCCGCGCACGCCCCCGCCATCTGCGAGCCCGCGCGCCGCCCATACGCGAATACCTCCCACGCCAGCGCCGCCAGAAATGCGAAGTGCACCATGGCCGCCGCCGAGTGCCGGCCGAAAGCGAACGCGTAGAGATACAGCATCTCCACGCCTTGCGAGAGCCCCGCGTACATGTTGTCGGTGATGCGTGCGAAGCCATGCTCGCGCAGATACCGGCTTACCAGGCCCAGATGATAGCGCGCGCCATCGAAGCTCGCTTCCGGCGCCATCGAGTTAAAGAAATACAGGATAAAATACAGGCTAAACCATAGCAATAAAGCCTTATATTTCCAGTTGAGCTTATCCACCGCCCGCCGCCGGTCCCACACCCGAAGCGGCCCCGGTAGGCCCGCGGCCCATAAAAGGGCGCCGCCCAGCGCGGCCAAGACCACCGCATAGGCCACCCGTGCCGCGCACGCCGCAAACACGACCGCACTCAGCGCCGCCGCCCCCACCACGAAGCGCACCGCATGTTCCTTGCACGCGTCGCGCAGCAACAGCGCCCCCGCCGCGGTGGCCACCGCCACGGTGAACAGCGCGCCGAACAGAATCTGCAACGCCTGCAAGATGGGATTGTATCAGTGCGACAAAAAAGCGCGGGCGGCCGGAACCCTCTCCGGCCGCCCCAACTGCCGTATCCCTGCGGCGCTCAGCTCTTCTTGCCCTTCGGATTTTCCACCTGCAGATTATTAGTGACCGCGCCGAAACTCAAACCCGCGCTCGACGCCCTCATGCCCGCCACTTCTTTTTCGAGCTCGTTGTTGACCACGCCCGCGAGCGTCACGTGCCCGTTGTCCACGATGATGTGGATGGGCGGCACCGCCTGGATGGCATAGCGCGACAGCGCCGGATCGCGGTAAATCGCGCGCGCGATCTGGATCCTCAACCGGTCGTCGAAGGACGACAGCGGCAGGACTTTAATCTCATCGGTGACGCTGGCCACGCCCGGAATCCTCTGCACCAGCCGTTCGATGTCCTGTTTCTTGTAGGGCTGGCTCACCGCTCCCATCAGTTCCACGCTGCCGTTGACGACGCGGAAACTGATGTCGTCCCAGATGCTGTAGCGCGGGTACATGACAATCTCGTGGCGCACGCTCTGCTCGATGCCCGCATCGCCGGTCAGCACCACCCGGTCCTTCTTCGCCGCTCCGGCAACCCCCACGCTCGCCGCCAGGGCCGCGGCCATCAGACCTCGTCCCCACATCCTGGATCTCATATCTCTGCCCTCCTGCTTATACATACGTGCCGGAAGCCCGCCCGGTTTTCGTTCCCATGTAAAGGTTGGTAACGATAACGGTCACGCATCGTACACATTTTTTTTTCCACGCGCCTCAATCACTTGCCCCCATCCCCCCTCTTGACGCGCCTGCCCGCCTGTTACCTTGAAGTTGAAAAAAGGTTGCTCGCTCGCCGAGAGGCAACTCGTTTCGGAGCCACGTCCGGCGCCATTCTGCAGATGGCATACAAGTTCGGACCCAACGTGGTGCAACGTTCGCCAGGCGGCCATAGCGGCTTGCACTCCTCCACCGAGAGGAGAAAGGAACCGGTTCCTCCCAGCCCCGGCACGAAAACGTGCCGCACAGTAAAGCGAATTTGAAAAAAGACACCATCCTTCCCCTAGCCCCCAGCCCCTAGCCCCCAGCCCCCGTTCCAACCATGTCCCTGCCACGAGAATTGCCGCCACCACCGGTGCGCGCCAACCCCGCATTCCCGCGCGAAGGCCGCTGTCTGCTGTTCGCCCCTTACTCCCACTCCCTTCGCGACTGCGGCGCCTGCCGCACCATCGTTTGGTGCCAATACTACGACCATTCCGGAGTGCGGCAGCACGACCGGCTGGCCCTCGATAGATGGGACGACGACGGCGGGCTCACCTCCCGCTAGGTGCATTCCCCCCAACCGGCCGGCGGCAGAATTGCTAAGATACCTAGGATCGAGTTCTGATTTTTCCTGGGAGGGGCGCCTGTGTCAGCCGGCTTGGACAATCTCAAGCACGTCGTCGTGCTCATGATGGAGAACCGTTCCTTCGACCATATGCTGGGGGCCCTCCACGCGGAGGACTCCCGCATCAACGGCCTCACCGGCAAAGAGACCAATCCCGATACCACCAACGAGCCCGCCAAAGTACTTCCCCAGGCCAAATTCCAGGGCCAGCTCGATCCCGACCCCGACCATCACTTCCCCGCCGTCCACAAGCAGTTGTTCTTCGGCACTCCCGGCCCGCCCGCGGTTCCCTCCATGCAGGGCTTCGTGCAGAGCTACTTCGACCAGCAGCACGACGTCTCGCACTCCCGCAAGATCATGTTCTACTTCGCGACCGACAAGCTTCCCGTGCTGCACACCCTCGCCCGCAACTACGCCGTCTTTAACGGCTGGTTCTCTTCCATCCCCGGCCCCACGGTCTGCAATCGCGCGTTCGCTCACTATGGAACTTCGTTCGGCAAAGCGAGCCTGGATATTTTCTTCCTCAAGGAACCCTTTAAGAGCATCTACGAGCGCCTGCTCGCGGCCGGACGCACCACCAAGCTCTACTATTTCGATCCCTCCAGTTCCACCCAGGAAGTGGTCAATCTGCTCAAGAACCAGCCGCAGATCTTCGCCACCTACCCGCAGTTCCTCGAAGACTGCAAGCGCGGACTGCTCCCCGACTACTGCTTCGTCGAGCCCAACTACAGCGATCACCCCGGCGAGGGCGGCGGAGAACTGCTCGCCTCGGACCAGCATCCCGATCACGACGTCCAGGAGGGCGAAGTCTTCATCGCCACCATCTACAACGCCATCCGGCAGAACCCCGACCTCTGGAAGAGCACCGCGCTGCTCATCACCTACGACGAACACGGCGGTATTTACGACCATGTGCCGCCGCCCGCCTGCATCCCCGATGGATTCCACGCGTCGCTCGACGACACCAATGGCGTGCCCTTCGACTTCGACCGCCTGGGCGTGCGCGTGCCCACCATTCTGGTTTCGCCCTGGATCGCAAAGAGAACCGTGGTGCCTGGTCCGGAAGATCCCGTGAAAGGGCGCGTCTTCGAGCACGCCTCCATTCCCGCTACCATCACGCAGCACTTCATCGGCGAGTACGACGCCCGCACCGTGCGCGAGAAGGCCGCGCAGACTTTTCTCGATCTGCTGACCGATACCATGCGGCCCGATGAAGACTGCCCGCACTTCGAGTTCGATTAGGAGACCCCCGATGGCAAAGCCCCCTGTGATCCGCGTTCCCAAACCGTCCCGCAGCTCTTACCAGCCGCACCGCCTGCTCTCGAAGAATACTCTGCTGTTGAACCAGGTGAAGCATTTTAAGGCACTGGAGAAGGACTTCCCGCCCGAGCACCAGACCGGCATCGCCCATGAGTCGATCCTCACCGAGGCCCACGCGGCCGAGTACATCCGGCGCATGACCTTGAAGCTGCACAAGCCTCCCGCCAAGGCATAAACGATGCGCAACACCCGCGTACCATCCGCCATTTTCGCCGCGTGTCTCGCGCTCGCAGCCGTCGCCCACGCGCAGGAGAGTAACCTCGGCGCCGATTTCCGCCGGGAAGGCGACGCGCTCCACAAGGCCTGCTCCAGCTTCAGTTTCAAATCGATCGGCAGTTGCGCGTACACTCTGTTTACCGACCACCCCATGCACATCGCCGCGGGCAGCATCGCTCCCCAGAACGGTTTCGGTTTCGGCGCTGCGTTGGTGACCCACTGGACGCCCAACGAATCCTGGCGTCTGAGCTGGGATGTGGACGCCCTGGTCTCGACCAACGCCTCGTGGCGCGCGGGCGCCTACATGACCGCGGTGTGGGATCGCCACGGGCGCATTCGGGTGGTGCCGGGCGCAGGCAGCGCGGGCGGCTCCAATGTTACGGTCCGGGAGTATCCGGTATTTCACGTGCTGGCGCAGAGCATTACCCTCAACCAGCTCGACTTCTTCGGCCTGGGCCCCAACACCAGCGATACGGCGCGCTCCTTCTTCGGAATGCGCGAAACCATCGCGGGGGTGAACGCGACCTGGCCGATCCTGGAGAAGTTGCACATCTCGCTTTACGGGGAGGCCAACGGCCGCTTCGTGGATCTCCGCCCGAGCACCGGACGGCCGAGCCCTTCCATCGAGCAGCTATTCTCGCCCGCCACCGCGCCCGGCTTGGCTCGCCAGCCGGGGTTCGCGCAGTTCGGCGAAGGCGTCCACTTCCATCCGGAGTTCGCGGGCGGCCACGTCCGGCTGAACTATTTCGTCGCGGTGAAGGAATTCGTGGCCGGCGATTCCACCTTCTCGTTCCAACGTTGGACCACCGACCTGTCCCACCAATTCCCGCTCTACCGCCAGACGCGCACTCTGGCGCCGAACACCTTCAATGGCCCGGACGATTGTTCGGTGTCGACGGGCACGCATTCCTGTCCCGCCGTCACCCGCAGCCTGGAGGGCAGCATCTCCCTACGCTTCCTCATGAACCAATCGTTCACCGGGACGGGCCATGTGGTGCCCTTCTACTTTCAGCCCACGCTGGGCGGCTCCGATATCGACGGCAACGGCGCCCTCGGCAGCTACCAGGATTATCGCTTTCGCGCGCCCAACAATATTCTCGTGCGGGCCAGCGTCGAGCATTCCATTTGGGGCCCGCTGGGACTCACCGCCATGGTGGACGAAGGAAAAGTTGCGCTCGCGCGCGGCGATCTCGATTTCACGCACCTGCGCCACACGTATTCGCTGGGCCTGACCCTGCGCGCCGGCGGCTTCCCCATGGTCTGGCTGCTGTTTTCCTTTGGCGGCCACGAGGGCACCCACACCACCGCCGCCATGAACACTTCGCTGCTGGGCGCCTCCACGCGCCCCAGCCTGTACTGACCGGCTCGCGGCGCCGCGATTCGACGGTCAGTCCACCAACTTGTTTTGCAGCGCATAGCGAGTAAGTTCCGCATTGTTCTTCATGCCCGTCTTCTCCAGAATGCGCGCACGATACGTGCTGATCGTCTTGTCGCTCAACGAAAGCACCTCGGCGATTTCGGTGACCGTTTTTCCCGAAGCGATCAGGCGCATCACCTCGAACTCGCGATCCGACAGCGTCTCGTGTGGCGCCCGGTCGTTACCTCTTTGCAGGTCGGTGACGAGTTTTTCGGCAAGACCCGGGCTGACATATCTGCCCCCTTCGATCACTTTATGGACCGCCTCCACCAGAGCCGCTCGGGGACTGTCTTTCGTGATATAGCCGGCTGCTCCAGCCTTGAACGCGCGCCGGGCATACCGTTCCTCCCCATGCATGCTCAGGATCAGCACGGGCAGCCCGGGAAGAAGCCGCTTCAGCTCCTTCAATACCTCCATCCCGCTCCTGTCGCGCAACGAAAGATCGAGTATGGCCAGGTCCCACGCCTGCTTCCGCGCAAGCTCCAGCGCCTCCGGGCCGGTCGCCGCCTCGCCAAAGACCGCGGCGCCGGGCGGATCGTCGAGGATCTTCTTCACGCCCTCGCGCGCGACTTCGTGGTCGTCGACGATCAGTACTCTTTTCATTCGCTCACTGGAGAGCTTCCTCGGGCTGATGTGAGTATACATCCGGATTCGGCCGGCTGCTGGTCCGCCTCCTGTCGTAGGTTGAACACTGACAAACAAGTGAGTCCGTCACCGACACGAGAATCATACTTGGCCCGATACTCGGCTCTTTCCGCAGCCTGTATTCTGGCGGATTGGGTGATCTCCCTGACAGCAAGCGCGAGGTGACCCGTCCGGCGGCCACAATTCTGGTGGTGGATGATGAACCGGCGGTCCTCAGCCTCCTACGGAGCATTCTGACGAGTGCGGGCTATGAGGTAATGGAAGCCGCGAACGGAAAGGAGGCCGTGACCCTTACCGAGGAGGCTCACGTCGATCTGGTGCTCACCGATCTGGCGATGCCCGAGCAGGAAGGTTTCGAGACCATCAAGATACTCCGCAAGCGCCTGCCTCAGCTCAAAATCATCGCCATGTCCGGCCGGTTTGCCGGGCAGATCCTGCACGTGGCCGAGCTTCTTGGCGCCCAGGCGACTATCGCCAAGCCCATTCGCCCCCCTGAGCTGCTGGAGCTCGTGCGGCGCGTGCTGGCCGGCTGAGTTTTCCGCCCGCTTACGCCGTCTTATCCTTCGCGTAGCACACCGGGTTTAACTCGCACGGCGCGCACTTCGGGCTCCGCGCCACGCACAGCGCTCGGCCATGCAGGATGATCTGGTGCGAAAACAGAATCCACTTCTCCTTCGGTATGATCTTCTGCAGGTCCTGCTCGATCTTCACCGGGTCGGTCTGCTTCGTCAGATCCAGCCGCCGCGCGATGCGCTGCACGTGGGTATCCACCACGATCCCCGAAGCGATGCCGTACGCCGTGCCGAGCACCACGTTGGCCGTCTTGCGCGCCGCGCCGGGAATGGTCAGCATCTCCTCCATGGTGCGCGGCACCTCGCCGCCGAACTCGGAAACCACACGCCGTGCCGCCCCCACAATGGACCTCGCCTTGTTGTTGAAAAAACCGGTGCTGCGGATATCATTAGCAAGCACTTCCGGGCGCACCGCCGCGAAATCGACCGGGGTCGGATACTTGGCGAACAGGCCGGGCGTCACTTCGTTCACCCGCTTGTCGGTGCACTGCGCCGACAGGATGGTCGCCACCAGCAGTTGCCAGGGACTCTCGTGGTGCAGCGCGCAGGTGGCCGCGGGATACATCCGGTCCAGCCCGCGCAGAATTTCCGCCACGCGCGCGCGCCGCTCGGCTGCGGACCGCGGCCGTTTCACGTAAGCTCGTAATAACTGATGCGATCGCGGCTTCTTCTGCTTGCCGCTGCGTTGTGTGCCTTTGGCGCTTCGCTCGGCTCCGGTTTTCACTTTGACGATTATGCCATTTTCTCCGACCCGCTCATCAAGTCTCCCTGGGGATGGCTGGAAATCTGGGGCCTGCGCCAGACACGCCCGCTCACGCACCTCACCTTTTGGTTGAACTATCAGGCCAGCGGGGCCAACCCCCTCGGCTACCACGCGCTCAACCTGGCGCTGCACCTGGCGGCGGTCGTGCTCGCCTACGAATGCCTGCGGCGCCTGCTGCCCGAGCGCGCGGCCTGGCTGGCGGCGGCGCTGTTTGCGGTGCACCCTTTGCAAGCTGAAGCAGTGGATTACATCTGGGGGCGCAGCATCGTGCTGGCGGCCATCTTCTGCTTCGCTTCCCTGCTCTCCTGGATCGAGGACCGCCCCTGGCTGGCGGTAGCCTGGTTCGCGGCGGCGCTGCTGGCCAAGGAGGAGTGCGGCGCCTTTCCCCTGCTGCTTCTCCTGTTGGATCGCAAGCGGCTGGCGCCCATCCTGGCCATGTTCGCCCTGTCGGCGGCCGCCGGCGCGCGCGTGCTCTACGCCCTTGCCCTCACCCCCGGCGCCCCCGCCGCATTTCACGCCGGCATCTCGCCCGCGAATTATCTGCTGGCCGAGGGCCCCGTCATCCTCCGCTATCTGCGCCTGCTCCTGGCGCCCTACGGGTTCACGGTGGACCCGGATCTGCGCATTCCGCCGCTGTGGCTGGGCCTTGCGGCATGGGGCGCGATCCTCGCCGTCGCCGTCTTCGCCGGGCGGTCTAAACGCGCCTGGGCCACCTGGCTTCTCGCCGGTTTCTTCCTGCTGCTACCCAGCTCGTCGCTCATTCCCGCCGCGGATCTTTCCGCCGACCGGCGCATGTACCTCCCCCTGTTTGCCTTCGCCGCGGCCGCGGGAATCCTGCTGGCCCGCGTGCCATTGCGCGCCGCCGCGCCCGCGCTGGTAGCGGTGCTGACCCTCGTCAGCGTGTCGCGTACCTGGGTGTGGATGTCGGAAGAATCGCTATGGCGCGAAGCCGTGCGCCGCGCTCCGCGGAAGGTGCGTCCCAAAATTCAGTTGGCGCGTTCGGTGCGCGCCGCCGAGGCGCTCGAATTGCTGAACCAGGCCCGCGCGCTCGAGCCGTACAACGCGCAGGTGGCCGCCGAAACGGGCAAGGTGCTCCTCGACGAGCACCAGCCCGAGGCCGCCCTCGTCGAGTTCGGACGCGCCTTAGCTATCGCTCCGCGCGACGCGCAAAACCTCAACAACCGCGGTGTGGCGCTCGCCGAGTTGGGCCAGACCGAGGCGGCGCGCGCCGATTTCGAGCGCGCCCTGGCCATCGATCCCGGCCTTACTGAATCGCGGGAGAACCTCCGGAAATTGCCGGCGCGGTGATCTGCAGGTCCGGGGTCACGTTCTGCCAGTCCGGCAATTCGTATATCTTGAGCTTGGTCGAGACCGGCGCGGTCATCTCCTTGGACTCCTGCGGGCCCAGGTTGGTGGTGAACGAGAACGTCCCCTGCACGTCCTCTTCCGATTTCTGCGTGCGCCCCCAGATGGTGACATTGCCCGCCAGGCCGCTGATATCGGCGTCGGAGTGGTTGGTGAGCAGGAACTTGGCGATGGTGTTTTTCTTGGCGTCCTGCAGGAAGCGCACCCCGGAAACTTCAATGTATTTCTGCAGCGGGTTGGTCTTGGCGCCGGGCTTGGCGGCCGGACTCTCCACCGCGGCCGTGGGCGCGGGCTGGCCGCCGCGCAGGTACTGCGTGGTCCACACCACCGCCGCCACCACTCCCAGAAGGGCGAAGACGAAGACGATGGTCAGCAGCCAAGTCGGCAGGCTGTAGGTCGAATGCGTGCCCGGCGGCGCTGGCGGACGCAAGGGCGCCTGCGGCCTCTGCGGCGCAACCGCAACCGGAGCGGCGTTAACCGCGGGCTGAGCTGCGGGCGGCGCCGCGGGAGACCCCGCGGCCTCTGCGGGCGGGACCTCGGCGCCGCCGGCGGCTGCTTTCGCCGTGCAATCGGGACACTCCGAATAGGCTGGAGGAACTTCACGCCCGCATTTCGGGCAGATCCACGTGAACATGGGCTGGTCTCATCTCTACTGTACCGCTTCAGCGCACGCCGGCGAACGAGTACATACGCCCCGCGGCCTCGCGGTCGCGGCGAAACGAATGGAACTCCTCCGCATTACACATGGTGCACAGGTTCGCCGCGTAAATGCGCCCGGGCGCCACGCCGGCCTCGATCAGCTGCGCTCGGTTTCGCCCGGCGAGGTCGAGGTGTGCCCTGCCCCGCTCGCCGAATCGCTCGGCCACTTCCGGCCCCACTTCGTAACAGCATGGGCCGATGCCCGGGCCGATGGCCGCGTGCAATTCCGCCGCGCCCGAGCCGAACCGCGCGTGCATCGCCTCCACGGCTCGTGCCGCAATGCCGGCCGCCGTGCCCCGCCACCCGGCATGCACCGCCGCCACCGCGCGACGCCCCTCGTCCACCAGCAGAATGGGGATGCAGTCGGCGGTCTTCACCGCCACCACCGCGCCCGGCGTGTCCTCGAGCAGCGCATCCCCCTGCCCCAGGACGCCCGTGCGCCCCTCCGCCGCCACGCACTCCGCCGAGTGGATCTGCTTCAGCGTTGCCAGATGGCCGAACAGCGCGGGGATATCCGCCCACCGCGTCCCGAAGCCGTGATCGAGCCACGCGAGCGCGTCGAGCTCGCTCGACCGGTAAACCTGGCGCGAGTCCTTGTAAAACACGGTTACGCGGGATTCTGAATCTGCGCGATGCGCACCTGGCTCTTGAAATCCTCCAGCATGGTTTCGTCGAGCCGCACTTCGGTGGGGCGCTTCACCAGTGTGGTCATCTGGTCGATCTTGTCCTGCAGCTTGAGCAGCGCGTAGAACAGGTTCTCCGGCCGCGGCGGGCAGCCCGTGCAGTAGACGTCCACCGGCACCACTTTATCGACGCCCTGCAGCACGGCGTAGGTATTGAACGGGCCGCCCACGCTGGAGCAGGCCCCCATGGAGATGCACCACTTCGGGTCGGGCATCTGGTCCCAGATGCGCTTGAGCACGGGCGCCATT
>JAIQEX010000063.1 GCA_020073615.1 Terriglobia bacterium | reverse complement strand
AGGTTTCGTTCCCTTTGGGCTACAGCAACGAAATGTCGCGACTTGCCCTGGGATGCGTATGGTTCGGGCAGTCAAAATTGCAAATATTTTTGGCTAGGTTTCAACCTGCCCTAATCGGCAAGAACCGGACCGTCTTATACTTCGCGACTGGTATGGTGTCCGCACACAAAAACGGCTCGGACGCCTTCGATCAGATCGTGAAAGCGGACCAGACGACGCTCCTTCCCGAGGCTACGCTCGAGGCCAGTCTGCCATTTTACAGTATGACCATGAACCCCGTAACGAACACAATCTACACGGTTTCTCCATATCTCGGGATAATAACGGCCGTCGATGCGGCGACCTTAAAGGAAACCGGCCAAATGAGATCCGTGGGGGAGTCGCCAGTGTTCGCCTTGGCAGCTCCCGCCCCACCACTGTAAGCCAGCCGAATCCGACAGTGACGAAGACCACCGCCGGGCCGGGGTCGATCAGCTCCAGCACCTCGAAGCCGTCCAGCTTGGGCATCTGGATGTCCAGGAACTCGGCGATGGCCTTCACCGCTTCGAAACCGTTGGCGCACTCGGCGGCGATTTCGATCTCGGGGTGCGCCCGTAGCATTTCGCGCAGGAATCCGCGCGCCAATTCCTCGTCGTCCACGATGACCGCGCGCAGGGGTGGGTGGTCCACTTACGTCACAAGGATAGCAACTTCACTCCATGCGCAAGGCCACCAGGGGTCCACCCTGGCCGCGCGGCGGGCGGGAACCAGCGCAACCCTGTCCGGCGTGTAGCGGAACGGGTCTTCGCGCATCGCCTTCCCACGGGGCTTCGCTCGGGCATACGTCCGTGCAGCCGCCTCGCCGCCGGCGGGGACCCGCGGTCTGGCGGTGGCATCGCGGGCCGTTGGACCGCGGCCCTGCCTGTGGCTCAGACTGGCTCCTGCAGCTTCAGCTTATTGTTTGGCCCACCGCCCCAATCTTCAAGCCACTGCTCAGGCTTTCCCTGGCGGAATCGTGAAGTAAGATCGATGCACCTTCGTGCAGCGATACTGGTATCCGGTTCCATAATGATGACCTCGATTCCACGCCCACGCATGAAGCGGATCGTCTCATCATTCGAGGCGTTGATGACATCACCAATAACAACGCGCGGGATGCCGAACTGAGTAATTGCACCAGTACACATGAAGCACGGCTGAAGTGTTGTGTACATAGTGGTGTTGTGCCGGTTGACCATACGGCCCGCGGCTCGTAGGGCCGCCATCTCGCCGTGGATGATTGGATTTCCTTCCTGTACCAGGGCATTGTGCCCTGCGCCTAATACCTCACCGGTGTCATTATCGACAAGCACACCTCCGATGGGACAACCGCCTTCCGAGAAACTCTTGGAAGCCAGTTCGAACGCCCGCGTCATATAGTATTCGTGCGGCTCGTAAGCCATTCTAGAATATCCTCGAAAGATCCATTTGAAGCCCCGGCTTGGTTTTCCGCAGCCTGCCAGAGAGAGCCAGGGCCAAAGGCTATGCCAGGGGTCATGGTTGATTCACAAGACGCGATGTAAGCCGCACATTCGCGAGAGTGCCGTGTCATCGCGTCCTTACCGTCACCGGGCTGCCGTCGTACGGCACCACGCGGTCCGCTTGCGCCGTGGCGCCAATGCCGGAGCCGTGGCCTTCGCGCACAAAGATCACATGAAAGGTGCGGTGCGCGAGCATGCCGGGAAAGCTGCCTTGGCGCTCGCCAATGGTGAGACTCTTCAGGGCGTCGTCCCACTGAATGGGGATGGTCGCATAGACTCCCTTTTCGTAATCGTAGGTGTCGTTCTCGTCCTCGTAGAGCGTGAAACTCCCATTGGCCCCGCGGTAGATGCGCAGCTCCACGGGGTCGGCCGGCTTCTCCGCCGCGTACTCCACATCGGGTCCGATGGGAATGATCGAGCCGGCCCGGACATACAGCGGAATCCGCTCGATGGTCACCGGGGCGTCGATGGACTTGGCCCCCTCTACCGTTTTGCCGCTCCAGAAGTCGTACCACTGGGCCTTCGGCAGATAGAGATGGCGCGTGGCAGCGTCCGGCTCGGTTACCGGGTTCACCAGGATCGCGGGCCCGAACAGGAACTGGTCGCCGATGTTCTGCGCCCGGACGTCCGTCCGGAAATCCATGACCAGGGGACGCATGGGGGTGTAGTGTTCGCTGGTCGTTTTCCAGGCGACCGAGTAGATGTAGGGCATGAGCTCGTACCGCAGCCGGTCGAAGCCGGTCAGGATCTTCTGCGCCTCCGCGCCATACGACCAGAGTTCGTTCCGATCGCCGGCGCGGGTGCCGTGCACACGGAAGATCGGACAGAAAGTGCCGAACTGGAACCAGCGGATGAAGAGCTCGCGGTAGGCCGGGTCGTGCGGATCGCCGGACGTGAAGCCCCCGATATCGGTGGTCCAGTAGGGCATCCCGGAAAGCGCGAAGTTCAACCCGGCCGGAACCTGGCGGCGCAACGTTTCCCAATCGGAATTCACGTCGCCGCTCCACGCCGTGACCGCGTTGCGCTGCGAGCCGGCGAAAGCGGAGCGCGAGAGAATGAAAACGCGCTTCCGTTCGGAGGCGCCGCGCTGCCCTTCGTAGACCGCGCCGGTGGTCATCAACGGAAAGATATTGGCGTACCGCGCACCGTTGCCGATGGCCAGCTTGCTGGTGGTCAGCACGTTGTCCTCGCGGCCCTCCGTTTCGGGTTCCGTGGTATCGAGCCACCAGGCGTCGGCGCCAATCTGGAACAGCGCCCGGTCCATCAGATTCCAGTAGTATTTCCGCGCTTCGGGATTGGTGGCATCGTACAGGGCCTCGCCCTTGGGATGGAACGCAGCGGTCTTCGTGCGGTCGATGAAGAATCCCTTCCGGTCCATATCGGCGTATGTCTCCGAGCCCGGGTAAAAATACGGCCATACCGAGATCATCAGGTGGAAGTGGTGGTCGTGCAGATCGTTCAGCATGCCCCGGGGATCCGGATACTTGTCGCTGAACTTGAATTCACCCATGTTGGTCCACCAGAACCAATCCTGCACGATATTGTCGGCGGGGATGTGCAGATCGCGGTACTGGTGCGCCACTTCGAGCAGCTCCGCCTGCGTCTGGTACTTGTTCTTGCACTGCCAGAAACCGTACGCCCACTTGCCGAACAGGGGCGCCGCGCCGGTCAGTTCGCGATAGCCGGAGACGATCTTGTCGAAGTCCGGCCCATAGAGGAAATAGTAGTCGATGGTGTCGGCCACTTCCGACGTGATGTACATGGCGTGCACGAAGCGGTTGTTGAAGCGGCTGCGCGAGCTGTTGTTCCAGAAAATGCCGTAGCCATTGCTCGAGAGCAGCAGCGGCACGGAGATGTTGGTGTTGTCCTGGGCGATGTCCACCGATTCGCCGTGATAGTTCCATACGCCCGCCTGGTGCTGGCCCAATCCGTAGAACGCCTCCGTGGAGCCCCACAGGCCGATGAACGCCTCGGCATGGTAGGTCTTCTCCCCGTTGACCACCACCGGCGTCATGGTATTGGGACCCTCCTGCACGAGCCGCTTGCCGGATGGATCGCTGTAGGCCAGGGTCCCGTCGCGGCGCTCGACCGCGACCCGCAGGCGGCTCGTGGAAATCGTGACAGCCTTCTGATCTTCCTGAAGGGTCCACTTCACGGCGGGCCAAGCCGTCCTCGTTACCACGTATTCCGGCCGGCTGGGGAACGACTCCGTGGGGGAGTAGGTTACATGAAGGATGGACTCAGTCGCGACCTGCACCCGCAGAGCGCCCGTCTCCATTCTGAACAGCACTCCGTCGGGCTGCCTCTGCACGTTGGTCACGGCGTTGGGCAGGATCCATTGAGCGTGGAGCCCGGCCGCCAGCAGCAGCCATACAGACAATCGCAAACTTCGCATCGCCCCAATTATAGAACCGTGCAATTGCGGTGGCCAATCGGATTCAGGAGTTTCGGGTATCGATTGCGGCGCGGCCGTCCGGGCTGCTGAGCCCCCCCGTCTCGCGATCGGCCGGGAAACCGATTCCGGGGATGGCCATGCGAAGCGGAAGTGAGGCGGCCACCGGTGCCCTGACAATCGCATTCACGCCGGTGGCACAAGCAACACGGCTGAGAGTGCGCCGCCGGCACTCCCGGTAGCGCACCAGGCCTGCCGCCGCCCGCGCTCGCGCCGGACGAGCCCAGGCCAACGCAACAAGATCCGCGGAATCGGGACCGGCCCGCCGCCAGTTGCAGCAGGCTGACTACCTCTGCTCCGCCGCCAGCACGCGCGCCTGCGCCCGCTCCATCGCCGCCAGTGAGGCTGCCGGATCGGCGTCGGGTGCCTGGCTCGCCAACTGCTCCTCGGCACGTCTCAGGTCGGCGCGCGCTCTCTCCAGGTCGATCTCCTCGGCGCGCTCGGCGGCGTCGGCCAGCACGCGGATGTGGCCCGGCAGCACTTCGAGAAAGCCCCCGAGGATCGCCAGGTACCGGCGCCGGCCGGCCACCGGGTAGCTCAACGTGCCGCAGCCCAGTTCGCTCAACAGCGGCGCGTGGCCGGGCAGAATCCCCAGTTCGCCGTCCTTGCCGGGCACCTGCACCTCGGCCACATCTTCGTGCACCAGTTGGCGCTCGGGCGTGGCGACTTCCAGTTCGATCAGCTCGGGCATGAGTCAGGCCTTCTGCAACACGTCGGCTTTCTCCAGCACTTCCTCGATGGTCCCCTGCATGTAGAACGCCTGCTCCGGTATGTTGTCGTGCAGCCCGTCGGCGATCTCCTTGAAGCCGCGGATGGTGTCGGCCAGCTTCACGTACTTGCCGGCGAAGCCGGTGAACTGCTCGGCCACGTGGAAGGGCTGCGAGAGGAAGCGCTGGATCTTGCGCGCGCGCGCCACGGTCAGTTTGTCTTCGTCGGAAAGCTCGTCGATGCCCAGAATGGCGATGATATCCTGCAGGTCTTTATAGCGCTGCAGAATCCCCTTCACCTGCTGGGCGGTATCGTAGTGCGCCTGCCCGATGATGTTGGGATCGAGGATGCGCGAAGTCGATGCCAGCGGGTCCACCGCCGGGTAGATGCCCAGCGCGGCAATATCGCGCGAGAGGTTCGTGGTGGCGTCCAGGTGCGCGAAAGCGGTGGCCGGCGCCGGGTCGGTGTAGTCGTCGGCCGGCACGTAGATCGCCTGCACCGACGTGATGGAGCCCTTCTTGGTGGAGGTGATGCGCTCCTGCAATTCGCCCATCTCCGTGGCCAGGTTGGGCTGGTACCCCACCGCCGAAGGCATGCGCCCCAGCAGCGCGGAAACCTCCGAGCCCGCCTGCGTGAAGCGGAAAATGTTGTCGATGAACAGCAGCACGTCCTGCCCTTCTTCGTCGCGGAAATACTCGGCCACGGTCAGGCCCGTCAGGCCCACGCGCAGGCGCGCTCCGGGCGGTTCGGTCATCTGCCCGTAGATCATGGCGCACTTCGACTTGGTATAGTCGTGCGGATCGATCACGCCCGATTCCTGCATCTCCAGCCACAGGTCGTTGCCCTCGCGCGTGCGCTCGCCCACCCCGGCGAAGACCGAGACGCCGCCGTGCTTCTGGGCGATGTTGTTGATCAGCTCCATGATGATCACCGTCTTGCCCACGCCCGCCCCGCCGAACAGGCCGATCTTGCCGCCGCGCAGGTACGGCTCCAGCAGGTCGATCACCTTGATGCCCGTCTCGAACATCTCCAGGCGCGTCGATTGCTCGTCGAACAGGGGCGCCGGCCGGTGAATGGGGTAGGACTTCTTGGCGTTCACCGGGCCCATTTCGTCCACCGGCTGGCCGATCACGTTGAGCACCCGCCCCAGCGTTTCCGGGCCCACCGGCACCTCCACCGGACGGCCCAGGCTGAGCGCATTCATGCCGCGCACCAGTCCTTCGGTGGGCTGCAGCGCGATGGTGCGCACACGCCCCTCGCCGATGTGCTGCTGCGCCTCGCAGATGATGTCGATGGGCTGCGGGACGTTGAAGCCCTCGCTGGTGATCCGGATGGCGGTGTAAACCAGGGGCACCTGGCCCTCGGGGAACTCGCAATCCACGGCCGGTCCCGCCACCTGCACCACTTTGCCCATTACCACCTTACCGGTCATTGCCATAAATCCTCCTGTCGCGCACAGGGCGCTGTACCCGTGCTACTCCCCGGCGGCGGCTCCGCTCACCACTTCGATGATTTCCTTAGTGATGCTCGCCTGGCGCACGCGGTTCATATATAAGGTCAGTTTTTCGATCATCTCGGCCGCGTTGGAGGTGGCCGAGTCCATGGCCGTCATGCGCGCGGCGTGCTCGGCGGCGGCCGATTCCAACAGCGCACGGTAAAACTCCATCTCCACGTACCGCGGCAGCAGCCGGCCCAGCATCTCGGCCGGCGGCTGGGCGAAGATAAAGTCGGCCGGCGCCGATTGCTCCGGCATGGCCACCGGCAGCACGCGCGTAATCGTCAGGCGCTGCGCCATCACGCTCTTGAATTCGTTGTACAGCAGGTAGACGGCGTCGATTTCGTCGTTCCGGAACAGGTCCATGGCCTGGTGCGCGATGGCCGCCGTGTCGGCGTAGGCCACCTTCGCCGCGAGGCCGATATGGTCGCCTGCAATGGCGGCGCCGCGCTTGCGAAAGAAATCGCGCCCCTTGCGGCCGATCAGCTCGAACGTCACCGTGGCGCCCGCGCGCTCCGCGGCAAACCGCTGCGCACCCTTAATCAGGTTGGTATTGAACGCCCCGGCGAGTCCCTTGTCGCCCGTGATCAGCACCAGCAACGTGCGTCGTTCCTCGCGCTGCGCCAGCAGCGGGTTCTCCACCGGCTGGTCCAGCGCCGCCACCGCTCCAGCCACGTCTGCCAGCACCTTGCGCAGCATGGCCGCATAGGGCCGCGCGGCGATCACCCGGTCCTGCGCGCGCCGCAGTTTGGCCGCCGAAACCATCTTCATGGCCTTGGTGATCTGTTGCGTGTTCTTGACCGAGCGGATGCGCCGCCGGATGTCGATCAGGCTAGGCATGGGCCGGTACCGGACGCTGCTCCGCCACGAAGCGGGCTTTGAACTCCTCGATCACCGCCACCACCTTGCCGCGCAGCTCGTCGTCGAGCGCCTTCTTGGTGGCGATCTCTTCCCACAAGCCGCGGTGCGCGTTGTCCACGAAGCGGTACAACTCCTCCTCGAACTTACGGCACTGCTCGATGGGCAGATCGTCCAGATACCCCTTGGTGCCCGCGAAGATGATCATGATCTGCTTTTCCACCGGCTGCGGCTGATATTGCCCCTGCTTGAGGATCTCCACCAGGTGCTTGCCGCGGTTGAGTTGCGCGATGGAGGACTTATCCAGGTCGGAGCCGAACTGCGCGAAGGCCGCCAGGTCGCGGTATTGCGCCAGGTCCAGGCGCAGGCTGCCGGCGATCTGCTTCATGGCCTTGGTCTGCGCGTTGCCGCCCACGCGGCTTACCGAGATGCCCACGTTGATGGCGGGACGCACGTTGGAATTGAACAGGTCCGCCTCCAGAAAAATCTGGCCGTCGGTGATCGAGATCACGTTGGTCGGAATGTACGCCGAGATGTCGCCCGCCTGCGTTTCGATGAAGGGCAGCGCGGTGAGCGATCCGCCGCCGTTGGCGTTGTTCAGCTTGGCCGCGCGCTCCAGCAAACGGCTGTGCAGGTAGAACACGTCGCCCGGAAACGCCTCGCGCCCCGGCGGGCGGCGCAGTAGCAGCGAGATCTCGCGATACGCCGCGGCGTGCTTGGAAAGATCGTCGTAGATGCACAGCGCATGCCGCTTGGTGTCGCGGAAGTACTCCCCCATGGCGCAGCCGGAAAAGGGCGCGATGTACTGCATGGGGGCCGGGTCGGAAGCCGTAGCCGCCACCACGATGGTGTATTCCATGGCGCCGAAATCCTGCAGCGTCTTGACCACCTGCGCCACCGTGGAGCGCTTCTGCCCGATGGCGACGTAGATGCAAATCATGTCGCCGCCTTTCTGGTTGATGATGGCGTCGAGCGCGATGGCGGTCTTGCCGGTCTGCCGGTCGCCGATGATCAGCTCGCGCTGGCCGCGGCCGATGGGGATCATCGCGTCGATGGCCTTGATGCCCGTCTGCATCGGCTCCTTCACCGGCTGGCGCGCCACTACGCCGGGCGCCAGACGCTCCACCGGGCTGAACTCGGTGGTGAGGATGGGGCCCTTGTCGTCGATGGGCACGCCCAGCGCGTTGACCACGCGGCCGATCAGCGCGTCGCCCACCGGCACCGACATGATCCGCCCCGTGCGTTTGACCTCGTCGCCTTCCTTGATCTCCGTGAAATCGCCCAGCAGCACCGCGCCCACCTGGTCTTCTTCCAGGTTCATGGCGATACCGGCCACATCGTGCGGGAATTCGATCAGCTCGCCCGACATCACCTTCTCCAGGCCGTGTATGCGGGCAATGCCGTCGCCCACCGAAATCACCGAACCGACCTCGGAAATGTCGATCGCCCGTTCGTAGTTCTCGATCTCCTGGCGAAGAATGCTGGTAATTTCGTCCGCTCGAATTTGCGCCATAGTTCCTTTCCGTTACGATTGGCTCTCCGCGCTCAGGCGGCGCTCGAGCGCGGCCAGCTGCCCGCGCACCGAGCCGTCGTACACCGTGGAGCCGATGCGCGCCACCACCCCGCCGATCAGCGCATCATCCACCGTGTGCCGCATGCGTATGCGCTTGCCGGTCAGCCGATCGAGCACCGCGCTCAGCGCCTCCCGTTGCGTCCCCGACAGTTCGCGCGCCGCGGACACTTCGGCGCGGGCGAAGCCCAGACGCTCTTCCACCGTCAGCTCGAAGCGGTGAATCATGTCCGCCAGGGAGCCTATGCGGCGGTGATCCACCAGGACCAACAGGAAATTGCGCGCAATACGGGAGAGTTTCAGGATGTCCGCGATGCGCCCCACCACCGCCTTCTTCCTTCCGCCCGACACCGCCGGCGTGATCAGCGCGTTGTACAGTTCCGGGGACGAGTCGAGCGCCGACTGGAACGAGCGCAGTTCCTGGACGGCGTCCTCCGGGGAGAGCGAAGACCCGCTCTGGGTGACCACGTCCGCCAGGGCGGAGGCATAGCGCGCGGCTACGGCGGAGAGTGTCATTTCAGGTCGCGCACGAAGCCGCGCACCAGGGCATCCTGCGACTCGGGCGTCATGCGGGCGCGGATCTTCTGTTCCGCCAGTTCGATGGCCAGCCCGGCGGAGTACCGTTTCAACTCCAGGCGGGCCGCTTTGCCGGCGGCGGCGATCTCCTGCTCGGCGCGCGCCTGGATCTTGGCCATTTCCGCCGACGTGTGCTGGCGCAGCCGCTGCGTCTCGGTGTGTGCCTCCTGGTGCGATTCCGCGCGCAGGGCCGCGATTTCCGCCTCCAGGTTCGCCAGCCGCCGGTTCACTGCCGCGGCGCGCGCTTCGGCTTCCTTGCGCGTGTCGTCGGCTTCGATGATGTCCTTGCGGATGCTCAGCGACCGGGCCGCGAAGAACGGGCCGGCGTTCTTGCCGAGCACGTATCCGAGGCCGCCCGCCAGCACCAGGAAGTTGGCCCACTTCCAAAGAGCCAGGTTGCCGCCCTCTTTCTCGCCGCCTTCCCTCCCTTCAGAGAAGCCGGCGGCGGCCGTAGCGCAGAGGACCAGTGCCAGAATCGCGCAGCGCTTCATGCGGCGCTCCGCCGCAGGATGGATTCGGCGATCTGGTTAGCCAGCGACTCGCTATCGCGCGCCAGGCTGAGCTTAGCCCCTTCCATATCCCCGGCAAGCTGGGCCCTGGCCTCTTTGACGGCCGCTTCGGCACGTTGGCGGGCGGCCGTCAGCTCCACCGCTTCCTGCTCCTGCAATCCCTTGTGCAGTTGCTCCTGGGCCTGATAGACTTCGCCCCGCGCCGCGCGCATTTTGGCTTCGTATTCCGCCGCCTTGGCGGCCGCGCGCTCCAGGCTCTCGGCGGCGCGGCGCCGCGCCCCTTCGGTCGCCTCATAGCGCTGGTCGAGCACTCTCCGCATGGGCCTGAAGAACATGCCCTTCAGGTAGAAGTGGAGCAGGACCACCAGCAGGAACGTGGGCACCGCTTTCAGCAGTAAACCACCCAGTTGGTGCAGTATGACGTCCATTAATTTTTCAAGGAGAGACGGCGATGGTCTTAAGCAGTCAGATTAGCACCCGCGGCAACAGCGGTCAACCGTTGCGAAGCCCTTTCGGCCGCGAAGTACAATGGCGTTCTGCCGATCTTCGCTCTCGAATTGACGAGCTTGGGCGGCTGCGCGTGGAGCGCGTGATTGCTGCGCACCGGGACGGCGCACATGTTCGTCTTGCGGCCGGCCCACGGCGGTGATTGGCTACGACATCAGCGAGCCGTTGGATGTCGAGCCCGCCCAGTACTTCGTGTTGGTGACCAAGCGCGAGAAGCGTGCCTGCCAGCATTGCCAAGAAAGCGCGTGGCCGCGGTCCCCGCTCCGCGCGGATCGACTTGGGGGTTTTGCCCTTTCCGGGATTCCCGGAGCCACGATTCAGGCCTGAGCCGGCCATCTGAGGCGCAAACGGAGGAGAGCTGGCGCTTGGGGCTCGCGCGGGCGGTTGAGGCACCCGGTGTGCCGGGCTGTGGCGCTGGTGGCGCTGACGAAAAACCGGGCGATTTCAGCAGGCGGCGCTTGTCTTACATTACAGATTCCTGCTCAGCGCCAAAAATCGATGCGCCATCTTATTCCGCCGGGCTTGGCCGATACGTGCATTGGTGGAGCTATCCGACCTATGAAACCACGTGTTATTCTGCTGGCCTCGCTGGTGGGCCTGACGGCGATGAATCTGCTGGCTCAGCAGGATCGTATCCCGGATCGAATCGTCAAGCCCGGCGGCGGCGCCCGCCGCGTGGTCCTTACCGGGAACCGTACCCCCCAGGCACAACCGCAGGACGATGCCGAGCCGGTCGAGCCTTCACTCCGCATCGCCGGTATTACCCTGCTGCTCAAGCGGTCCCCCGCGCAAGCCGCCGAGATCGAGAACCTGCTGGACGACCTGCAAAATCCGGCTTCGCGAGAGTACCACGGCTGGCTCACTCCCGAGGAGTATGCCGATCGCTTCGGCGTCAGCGCGAACGATTTCGCCAGGATCGCTTCCTGGCTCGAGTCGCAGGGATTGCGCATCGACTACTCGTCCCGGAGCCGCACCTGGATTTCGTTCAGCGGCAGCGCCGCCCAGGTGCAGGATGCCTTCCACACCGAGATCCACCTCTATCGCGCCGGCCAGGAGCGGCACTTCGCCAATGCCTCCGATCCTTCCATCCCCGAGGAACTGGAGCCGGTGGTGCAGCTCATCCAGGGCCTGGACGATTTCCGGATGAAGCCGCACTGGCGCAAGATCGTGCCGCGCCTGTCGCTGTCCGACGGCAGTCATTACCTGGTGCCGGGCGATCTGGCGGCCATCTACAACATCAACCCGCTCTACCAGAAGGGCATCAACGGATCGGGCCAGAAGATGGTGGTCGTGGGCCAGACCGGCTTCGGCATGGCGGACGTCCAGAGCTTCCGCAGCCAGTTCGGCCTCGTGAAAAACGACCCGCAACCCGTCCTGGTTCCGGGGTACCCCGATCCGGGGATTAGCCAGGACGACTTGGGGGAAGCCCTCCTCGATCTCGAGTATTCCGGCGGAATCGCTCCTAATGCGACGCTGCTTTATGTCTATTCCAATAATGTAGTGATCTCGGCTTACTATGCCATCGATCAGAACCTCGCCCCGGTGATCAGTATGAGCTACGGGGGCTGCGAGCCCATGATCTCCTCGAACCCGGCCAATTCCGCGGCGGCTTACCGGTCGCTGGCCCAACAGGCGGCCACCGAAGGGATTACCTGGGTCGCCGCTTCCGGCGATAGCGGGGCTGCCGACTGCGAGCCGCAGGGTTCATCGCCTGCCGGCATTCACGGCCCCGCGGTCGATCTGCCGGGCAGCATACCGGAAGTGACTTCGGTGGGCGGCAGTGAGTTCAACGAAGGAACGGGTAAGTACTGGGCCGCAATCAATGCCTCCAACGGAAGCTCGGCGCAATCCTATATTCCGGAGATGGCCTGGAACGACACGCTGGCCGACGGAGGTCTTGCGTCCGGCGGCGGCGGCGCCAGCATCTTCTTCTCCAAGCCCGCCTGGCAGACCGGGCCCGGCGTACCGAACGACAACGCGCGCGATGTGCCCGACGTGGCCTTCACGGCCTCGTGGGATCACGACCCCTACGTCCTGATCGTGAGCGGAGCCCCGGTTCCCAACGGCGGAACTTCCGCCGCCACGCCCGTATTCGCCGCTATGCTCACCCTGCTCAATCAGTACGCCGTCGCCAACGGCATCCAAAGCAAGCCCGGGCTGGGCAATATCAATCCGAACCTCTATCGCCTGGCGCAGACCACCAGCGGCATATTCCATGACATCACCGTGGGCAGCAACGTCGTGCCCTGCCAGGCCGGCACCACCAACTGCAGCAGCGGCAGTTACGGATATCGCACCGAGCCGGGTTTCGATCTGGCCACGGGGTTGGGCTCGGTGGATGTGAACAATTTCGTGACCGGATGGCACGGCGGGTCGTCCACCCCGGCCGCCACCTCCACCAGCACCACCGTCACCGCCGCTCCTGCCGGCATCCTGGCCGGCGCAGCCACGCTGCTGACGGCTACGGTGAGGGCGGCGAGCGGAAGTTCTTCGCCCAGCGGCGCGGTTTCCTTCGCCGCGGGCCGGACCGCGCTGGGAACCGCGAACCTGTCCGGGTCCGGCGGCGCCGCCACCGCCTCCCTCACCGTGTATGGAAGCCAATTGGCGGTAGGCGGCAATTCGATCGCAGCATCGTACGGTGGGACCACGAACTTCACGCCCTCATCGGGATCGGCCACCGTTACCGTCACGGTTCCCACGGCGGCGTCGGCCGTGGTCCCGTCCATCGTGCCCAATCCGGTTTACCAGCAGGACCCCGATGGCGATGGGTATGCCTGGTACACGGTGCGGCTCACGGAGATCGCCGGCACTCCGACGACTCTCACCGGCTTCTCCATTGCCGGCTCCGACCACCGGGCCGATATCCCGTCCTGGTTCGGAAGCACGAGTCTGCCGGCGCACGGCACGCTATCCGCCGCCATACGTTCGCGGAACCTGGCCGTGCCCGTGGACCGCGTCTTCACGTTCAGCGGCACCGATGCCAACGGGCAGAATTGGAGCCAGCAGCTTACCGTGCCGTTCCTGCCGCAGCAGATCTCCGCTTCCATGGCGCTTTCCAGTTCTCCCGGCACCGAAATACAGAATCCCAACGGAGATCCCGCCTGCTCGGCGGACCATCCCTACTACCAGCAGTTGAATTTGCAGGAGCAGAACGGGCTGGAGGTGCAATTGACGAAATTCCTGGCCGCCGGCATTGATCTCAGCAGCGGAATTGCCGACTGGTTCGGCTCCGTTCGCCTGGCTCCATTGGGGACCCTGCACGCCAACATCTGCTGGAAGATCGCCGGGGCGCCCACTACCCTCAACTACGAAATTGACGGCACGGACACGGCCGGCCACAAGATCTCGGCCACCGCCGCGGTATTGTTTCAGGGTCCGGGACAAAGCGCGGGTGCGCTCTCGGCATCGAAGAGCGCCCTCGCCATGAGCGCCTCGCCATCGCAGTCCGCCACGGCGAATCTGACGGTGACCGTTCCCGCGAACGAGCCCTGGACCGTCTCGGTCTTTCCCGCGAATCAGAAATCCAGTTGGCTGGTGGTGTTTCCGCAGTCGGGGACCGGGCCTTCGGCGGTCAACCTGGTAGCTTCCGCGGCCGGCTTGTCGAGTGGCGTTTACTCGGCCAGCCTGGTTTTCCAGTCGGTCAAGACGATTCCGCAGTTCGTCAACGTCCCGGTTACCTTCACCATCGGGGCCTCGAGCGCCATCTCCATCAGCGGAGTCACCAATGCGGCCTCCTACCAGCAGGCGGTTGCCCCGGGAATGCTCCTGTCCGTTTTTGGCAGGAACCTGGCGAATTCCACAAAAGGCGCGCCCTCCGTCCCGCTGCCCACGACGCTTGATGGAGTCTCGGCCACGGTCAACGGCGTGCCCGCACCGCTTCATTTCATATCACCGGGCCAACTGAATATACAGGTTCCCTATGAGACCGCGGCGGGAGCGGCGGTACTGGGCGTGAACAACAACGGGCAGGTTACTTCCTTTCCGCTGGCGATCAAGCTCTCGGCGCCGGGCATTTTTGCCGCGGGCGATGGCGCCCTGGTGCCCCTCCCGAGTGCCCGGCGGGGCGACTCCATCCCACTGTTCCTGACCGGCGAGGGCGACACCAACCCGCCGCTCCCCAACGGGGCGCCACCGGCCGCTGCCACGGCGTTTAACCAACTACCCACACCGCGGCAGCCGCTCTCGATGACCGTCGGCGGCGTGCCGGTGACGCCGTTTTTCGCCGCGATTCCCTGGGGACTGGTGGGTGTGACGCAAGTCAATTTCACCGTCCCGCCCAATGCGCCGTTGGGATTGCAGCCCGTGGTAGTCAGCGTAGGCGGGGTGGCCAGCAAGCCGGCGGCATTGAATATCCTTCCCGGCTCCGGAGTCGCGGCGAGCTTCGTTCCGTCATTGTCTCCCACTCGAACGCAGGCCGCTTCCGAGGAGTTGGATGCGCCTCAGTTGGCGCCGAGAAAATAAACAGGCCGTGTCGAAACTGAGTCGCTCTATGCGCTGCCCCGAACGGCCGCCGGTAGCCGCTGCAGGATGAAAACCGTCAGATCGTCCGTCTTGCCGGAGCCGGCCAGAAAGGCGGCCAGCTCGGCCAGGACTTTGCCTACCATGTCGCCCGGCGGCGAGTGGCGGCACGGCGTCAATGTTCGGGAGAGCCGCTCCGCGCCGTACTCTTCGCCCGCGCGATTGCGTGCTTCGGTAAGGCCGTCGGTATAGAGAACCAGGGTATCGCCCGCGTCCATATGCAGCCGGAGCGTGTCATATCGGGCTTCGCAAAACAGACCGAGAGGGAGTCCCGTCGGATCGATCGGGCGCGCCTGGTCCCGCAGCAACAAGGGCGGGCAGTGGCCTGCGATGCATAGTTCCACATCTCCCGCGGGCGAGCATTCGCCGCACACCAGGGTGGCGTAAGACGACGGCGGCGAACTGGCGCAAAAAAGCCGGTTGGCGCGCTCCACAAGCTGGCGGACGGGCAGTTGCAGAGAGAGCAGAGTGCGAAAAATCGCGTGCAGCTGGGACATGAGCAGGGAAGAGGCAACGCCTTTTCCGGAGACGTCGCCGGTGAGGAAGAAGAGGCCGGCGCCGGACCGCAACAGATCGCAGAAATCGCCGCTCACCGGGCCCGCCGGCTCGTAGTGGTAACAGGCCTCCCAACCGGCGGCGCGGAGGTGGCGCTCGGGGAGCAGGGTGGATTGGATGCGGGAGGCCAGATCGAGATCTTCCTGGAGCGCCCTCTTCTGCTCCGCGCTGAGATGGTCGAGACAGAAAGTGAGAAGCGGATCGGCCGCCAGCCGGTCCGGCTCGATCGGATCGTGGCAGACGGCGCACAAACCATACGTCCGGGTTTCGATCCGCTCCAGGGCCGCATCGACCTCGCGGAGCAGGCGGGTGACCTCGGAGACGTCGGGGCGCATGGCACGCGCCGACTCCAGTTTCTGGCGCCGGTCGAGCAACTGGAGGTGGAAGTCGCCGGTTTGAACTTCGTTCATGGAATACTATTCTGCAACAACGGGAGCACCCGGGGCGCCGCGCCCGGTCCCGCTTACAATATATCCATGCACCGTTTTGCGATGGCCGCCATTCTCGCGCTGCCGTTGAGCGCGCAAACCGCCAACCTGCTCCCCATGGACGATTTTCTCAAGGACTGGAAAATCTCCAAACAGTTCACCATAGCGGTCGCCGAGAAGATGCCCGCCGAGTTCTACGACTTCAAGGCCACCCCGGAGGAAATGTCGTTCGGTCAGCAGATGATCCACATCGCGGGATCGCTGTTCTCGCGCTTCCACCAGATGAGCGGCGAGAAACTGCCCTACAGCGGGCCGCCTGCGAAGATCACCAGGGATGTCGCCATCGAGTGGCTCAACCAGTCGTTCGATTACGTTCTGAAGGTGCTGCCCAAGCTGACGGACGCGCAGTTAGCGAAGGACGAGTTCAAGGTGGATTGGGAGGGGCGGCCGGTGGCGAACGGGCGCGACATGATCATGAACATGTTCGTCCATGTGGCGCACCATCGCGCGCAATGCGAGGTGTATCTGCGACTGAAGGGCATCACGCCTCCGGTGTACACGTTCTAGGCCGGTGGGGTAGGCCTCCAGGTAGGCCTCCCGGATGGTGGTGGACGCACCGGAGGCGGTGCGCAAACCGCGGGCGCCTGACGTGCTACGATCCCAACTGATGCCTACCAAGATCACGCCCCAGCACAATGGGCCGATCCGCATCGAGGGCGAATTCGAGATTCTGGACCCCAACGGGACGGCCTTCGGGCTGGCCGGGCGGACCGTGATTTCGCTTTGCCGGTGCGGCCACTCGGCCAACAAGCCGTTCTGCGACGGCAGCCATAACCGCGCCGGATTCTCCGACCCAGTGACGGCGCGCGAACTGCCGCCTCCCAAACCCAAGCTTTGAAAAAGTTCCAAAATCTCCGCATTTGGGGGTCCTTGCACGGGACGGCGCGTAACATTAACCTGTTCGTTAACGCCCATTCTTTGAACGTCTTATGCCCAAACATGCCGCACCCGGGTGCGCTGGCCGCTCTGGATACCAAGCCTTTTGGATTCTGTTGGTTGCCGCGATAGCCGGATTCTTGTGTCTGACCGCTTGTACCAATTCCGGAGCCATCACCTCGGCCGCGCCGGGTGGGGGTAAAGGGGGAAAGAAGGGGGCCGGCGGGGACGTTCCGGTGACGGTGGCGATGGCCGCACAGAAGAACGTGCCGGTGGAGGTCCAGGTCATCGGCAATGTGGAAGCCTATTCCACGATCACGGTGAAAGCCCAGGTGGGGGGCCAGTTGATCCGCGTGAATTTCAAAGAAGGGGATTTCGTCAGGAAGGGCGACCTCCTTTTCACGATCGACCGGCGGCCGCTGGAGGCGGCGCTCAACCAGGCGATTGCCAATGTGGCGCGCGACGAGGCGGCACTGGGCCAGGCGGAGGCAAACCTGGCGCGCGACGCGGCACAGGCCAAGTACGCCGAATCGCAGGCCGTGCGCTACGCCCGGTTGTTCCAGGACAAGATCGTCTCGCGCGACCAGGCCGAGCAATTGCGCGCCAATGCCGACGCGGTGGCGCAGGCGGTAGTGGCGGACAATGCCGCCATCGCCAGTGCGAAGGCGGGAATCGGCGCCAGCCAGGCGGCGGTGGAGAACGCGCGGGTGCAGCTCAGCTACACGGAGATCCGCTCGCCCATCGACGGGCGCACCGGCAACCTGACGGTGAAGCAGGGCAACGTGGTGATGGCCAACAGTATGGACCTGATGACCATCAACGAAGTGTCGCCCATTTATGTGACTTTTGCGGTGCCGGAGGCGCAACTGCCGGCCATCAAACGCTACATGGCGGCCGGCAAGCTGACGGTGCGGGCGCGGCCGCAGGACGATCCCGGGGGGGAGGAGAGCGGCACGCTGACCTTCGTGGACAACGCGGTGGACATGACCACGGGCACGATCAAGCTGAAGGGCACGTTTGGCAATGCCGATCACAAGCTCTGGCCGGGGCAGTTTGTGCGCGTGACGCTGCGGCTCACCACGCAGAATAATGCCGTGGTGGTGCCGAACCAGGCCATTCAGAGCGGGCAGAACGGGTCGTTCATCTACGTGGTGAAGGCGGACCGCACGGTGGAAGCGCGGCCGGTGACCACCGGCGCCCGGGTGGACCAGGACATGGTGGTGGAATCGGGGCTGGAGCCGGGGGAGACGGTGGTGACCGAAGGACAGTTGCGGCTGGCGCCGGGGACGACGCGGGTGCTGGTGCGCGACGGGCGGGGAGCGCCGTCGGGCGAAGGCGGGCGCAAGGGGCGGCCGCAGAGCTAGCGCGGGAACCGGGGGGGGCGGCTCGTGAATATTTCCGAAAATTTCATCCGGCGGCCGATTGCCACCAGCTTGATCATGGCCGGTATCGCCCTGTTCGGCGTCATCGCGTACCGGGCCCTTTCGGTGAGCGACCTTCCGCAGGTGGACTACCCCACGCTGACGGTCTCGGCCAGCCTGCCGGGGGCCAATCCGGACACCATGGCGTCGGCCGTGGCGACGCCGCTCGAACGGCAGTTCACGAGCATCGCGGGCCTGGACTCGATGATCTCCAACAGCGGCCAGGGCTCGACCAACATCACCCTGCAATTCAATTTGGGCCGCGACATCGACGGCGCCACCGTCGACGTGGAGACGGCCATTGCCGAGGCCATGCCGCTGTTGCCGCCGGGGATGCCCACGCCGCCTTCGTTCCGCAAGGTGAACCCGGGAGACTCGCCCATCATCAGCCTGTTTCTGACGTCGCCCACGCTGCGGCTCTCCGACCTGGACGAATATGCCGAGAGCATGGTGGCGCAGCGCATCTCCATGGTGGAAGGTGTGGCCCAGGTGCAGGTGTACGGCTCCGCCAAGTACGCCGTGCGCGTGCAGGTGGACCCCAACAAACTGGCGGCGCGCGGCATCGGGCTGAACGAAGTGGATGCCGCGCTGAAGAACTGGAACGTGAACCTGCCGACGGGGACGCTCGACGGACCGCACACCTCCTACAACGTGCAGGTCAACGGGCAGCTCATGCGGGCCCGGGAATACCGGCCGCTGATCGTGGCGTACAAGAACGGCGCGCCGGTGCGGCTGCGCGAAGTGGCCAACGTGATCGACAGCGTGGAGGACGACAAGAACTACTCGCGGATCTACGGCGGCGAGTGGGGCCGCGAGGGCACGCGCGGCGTCAGCCTGGCGGTAATGCGCCAGCCGGGCAGCAACACCATCGAGGTGACCGATAACGTCAAGCGGCTGCTGCCGTTTTTCCAGGCGCAGATGCCGCCCACGGTGCATCTATCGATCCGCGGCGACCGCTCCAAGAACATTCGCGAAGCGTTCCAGGACATCCAGTTCACCATGATGGCCACCCTCGCCCTGGTGATCCTGGTGATCTTCCTGTTCCTGCGCAACTTCTCGGCCACCATGATTCCCGCGATGGCGCTGCCGTTTTCCATCGTGGGCACTTTTGCGGTGATGTACCTGCTGGACTTCAGCATCAACAACATTTCCATGATGGCGCTGATCCTGTCGATCGGCTTCGTGGTGGACGACGCCATCGTGATGCTGGAAAACATCGTGCGGCACATCGAGCACGGCGAAAAGCCCTACGCGGCCGCGCTGGCCGGCTCCAAGGAGATCGGCTTCACGATCGTCTCCATGACGCTCTCGCTGGCCGCCGTGTTCATTCCGATTCTGTTCATGGCGGGCATTCTGGGCCGGCTGTTCCGGGAATTCGCGGTGACCATCTGCGCGGCCATCCTGATTTCGGGGATGGTCTCGATCAGCCTGACGCCGATGCTGTGCAGCCGTTTCCTGCGCAGCGCCACGCACACCGGCCATGGTTTCCTGTACCGCGCGCTGGAGCGGGTGTTCGACGGCATGCTGGCGGTGTACGGCGTGACCCTGCGCTGGGTGCTGTGCCACCGCCCGGTAATGCTGGCGGTATTCCTGGTGGTGCTTGCGACCACGGGATATTTGTACGTAGTGGTCCCCAAGGGCTTCATTCCGGACACCGATAACGACAACTTCTTCGTGCAGACCGAGGCCGCGCAGGGCACCTCGTATTACCAGATGATCCAGTACCAGAACCGCATTGCGCAGATCGTGGTGCAGGATCCGGACGTGGAGAGCTTCTACTCCTCGACCGGCGGCGGCTACGGAGGTTCGGCCAACACCGGCCGCCTGATGGTGAATTTGAAGCCGCGCCGGCAGCGGGAGGCGACCGTGGTGGACATCGTCAACCGGTTGCGGCCCAAAGTGACCGGCTTCCCCGGGCTGCGGGCGTTCATCTCCATTCCGCAGGCGATTCGCGTGGGCGGGCGCATGTCCAAGAGCAGTTACGACTTCACGCTCTACGGACCGGACACCGAGCAACTGTACGCGGAGGCGCCGAAACTGGAGCGCGCCGTAGCGCGCCTGCCGGGACTGCAGGAAGTGTCGAGCGACCTGCAGATCAAGAACCCGCGGGTGAACATCATCCTGGACCGGGACCGGGCGGCGGCCCTGAATCTGAACTGGATCAATGTCTCGAGCGCGCTGTACGACGCCTTCGGGCCGCAACTGGCCTCCACCATCTACTCCCCGACCAATCAATACCGCGTGCTGCTGGAGATGCTGCCGCAGTACCAGGAGCATACCGACGGGCTGAAGATGATCTATCTGAAGTCGGCCACGGACCAACTGGTGCCGCTGAATGCGGTGGCCAACCTGGTGACCGACGCGGGACCGCAGAGTATTCCGCATTCCGGCCAACTGCCGTCGGTGACGATTTCCTTCGCGCTGAAGCCGGGGACCTCGCTGGGGCAGGCCACGGCGGCCATCGAGGACGCCGCCCGCGCGACCCTGCCGGCCAACATTACGGGCACGTTCCAGGGCACGGCCAAAGTCTTCCAGGATTCCATGAAGAACATGGGCATCCTGCTGATCGTGGCCATCGCCGTGGTGTATATCGTGCTGGGCGTGCTGTACGAGAGCTATGTACACCCGCTGACGATTCTTTCGGGGCTGCCTTCGGCGGGTTTCGGCGCGCTGCTGACGCTGCTGCTGTTCAAGGTGGAGCTGAGCATCTATTCCTTTGTGGGGCTGATCATGCTGATCGGCATCGTGAAGAAGAACGCCATTATGCAGATCGACTTCGCGCTCGAGGCCGAGCGCAAGGAACACAAGTCGCCGGCCGATGCGATTCACGAAGGCTGCCTGATCCGCTTCCGGCCCATCATGATGACCACCATGGCGGCACTGCTGGGCGGTCTGCCCATCGCGCTCGGTTACGGCGCCGGCGGCGAAGCGCGCAAGCCGCTGGGCATGGCGGTAGTGGGCGGCCTGGCGTTTTCCCAGTTCATGACCCTTTACCTGACCCCGGTGGTTTATACGTATATGGCGGCAATTGTGGAGCGGTGGAAGGCGTGGAAATCGCCCAAGCAGACCCTGGCCCCCGCCATGCAGGCGGGAGACTGACCGATGAACATCTCCCAGACCTTTATCGAAAGACCGATCGCCACCAGCCTGCTGATGGCGGCCATCGCGCTGTTCGGCACGGTAGCCTACCGGGAACTGCCGGTGAGCGACCTGCCCAACGTGGATCTGCCGACGCTGCTGGTGACGGCGAGCCTTCCCGGCGCCAGTCCGGAGACCATGGCGGCGGCGGTGGCGACGCCGCTCGAAAACCAGTTCTCCACCATCGCCGGGCTGAGCTCGATGACGTCTTCGAATTCCCTCGGCAACACGCAGGTCACTTTGGAGTTCGACCTGGCGCGCAAGCTTGACGGCGCGGCGGTGGACGTACAGGCGGCGATTACCCAGGCATCGCGCCTGCTGCCGCCGAACATGCCCACACCGCCCACCTTCACCAAGGTGAATCCCGCCGATCAGCCGGTGCTGTACCTGGCGATGACCTCGCCGACCCTGCCGCTTTACACCCTCGATGAATACGCCGAGACGCGCGTGGCGCAGCGGATTTCCATGATCTCGGGCGTGGCGCAGGTGCAGGTGCTGGGCGCGCAGAAGTACGCCGTGCACGTGCAGATGGACCCGCACGCGCTGGCCTCGCGGCAGATCGGCATCAACGAGATCGAGACCGCGCTGAAAGCGTGGAACGTCAACCTGCCCACGGGCTCTATCATCGGCCCGCAGCGCGCCTTCACTTTGCAGGCCAGCGGGCAACTGCTGACCGCTGCGCAGTACCGTCCGCTGGTGGTGGCTTACCGCGCGGGCTCACCGGTACGGCTGGAGGAATTGGGAACCATCATCGACAGCGTGGAAGACGACAAGACGGCGTCGTGGTTCTACACGCACCGCGGCAACAGCCGCTCGATCGTGCTGGCCATTCAGCGGCAGCCCGGGACCAACACCATCGAAGTGACCAACGGGGTCAAGAACCTGCTGCCGGTGTTCCGCCAGGAGATGCCGCCTTCGGTTCACATGGACATTCTGTACGACCGGTCGGAGACGATCCGCGAATCGTACAAGGATGTGGAATTCACCATGGTGCTGACGCTGGGGCTGGTGGTGATGGTGATCTTCCTGTTCCTGCGCAATCTGTCGGCCACCATCATTCCCAGCCTGGCGCTGCCGTTCTCCATCGTGGGCACGTTCGCGGTGATGTACCTGTTGAACTACAGCCTGGACAATCTGTCCATGATGGCCCTGATCCTTTCGATCGGGTTCGTGGTGGACGACGCCATCGTGATGCTGGAGAATATCGTCCGCCACATCGAACAGGGCGAGCAGCCGCTGGCAGCCTCGCTGCGGGGCTCGGGCGAGATCGGCTTCACCATCGTATCCATGACCCTGTCGCTGGCCGCGGTGTTCATTCCGGTGCTGTTCATGGGCGGCGTGCTGGGCCGCCTGTTCAAGGAATTCGCGGTGACCATCTGCGTGGCCATTCTGATCTCGGGAGTGGTCTCGGTGACTTTGACGCCCATGCTGTGCAGCCGCTTCCTGCGCGCGGCGCAGGAGCAGAAGCGCGGCTGGTTCTACCGCGCCACGGAGCGGTTCTTCGACGGCATGCTGCGGGTCTACGACCGGTCGCTGCAATGGGTGCTGCGCTACCGGCCGGTGACCATGGGAGTCTCGGCGCTGGTGCTGGCGGCCACCATGTACATGTTCGTGACCATCCCCAAGGGCTTCATCCCGGACCAGGACACCGACCAGATGCAGGTGTACACGGAGGCCGCGCAGGGCACTTCGTACTACCAGATGGTGGAGTACGAGAAGAAGATCGCCGACGAAATGGCCAAGGACCCCAACGTGGATTCGCTGATGGCCAGCGTGGGCGGAACCACGGCCTCGACGCTGGGCGGCCCGAATTACGGCGAGTTGGTGGTGCACCTGAAGCCGCGCCGCGAGCGGGCGCTGAGCGTCGACGAGATCATCAAAGCGGTGCGGCCCAAGCTGGCGAACTTCCCGGGGATGAAGATTTACGTGCAGAACCCGCCCACCATACGGATCGGCGGCAAGGTGACCAAGAGCCTGTACCAGTTCTCCATGCAGACGCCGGACAAAGCCGAACTGTACGCCGCGGCGGCGGAGCTGGAGAAGCGCGTGGCCGAGGTTCCCGGCGTGGACGACGTGGCCAGCGACGTGGCGGTATCGACTCCGCAGGTGAATCTGACCATCGACCGCGACAAGGCGGCGGCCATGCAGATCAACGCCAACCAGATCGAAAACGCGCTCTACGACGCGTATGGGCCGCGCTGGGTCTCCACCATCTACGGCTCGGTGAACGAGTACAAAGTGCTGCTGGAGCTGAAACCGGAATACCAGGCGGACCCGCGCGCGCTTTCGCTCCTGTACTTCAAGAGCCCGGCCGGGCGCCTGATTCCGCTCGACACGCTGGCCGGAATCGTTTCCGATACCGGGCCGCAGACCATCAACCATTACGGCCAGCTTCCCGCGGCGACGATTTCCTTCAACCTGAAGCCGGGGGCTTCGCTGGGCGATGTGGTGGCGCGCATTCAGGAGATCGCCGACCGCGACCTGCCGGCCTCCATCAGCACGCAGTTCCAGGGGGCCGCCAAGGCGTTCCAGAGCTCGCTGGGCAACCTGTGGGTGCTGTTGATCATCGCCATCGCCGTGGTGTACATCGTGCTCGGCATTCTGTACGAGAGCTACATCCACCCCATCACCATTCTTTCGGGCCTGCCTTCGGCGGGGTTCGGCGCGCTGCTGACGCTGCTGCTGTTCCGCATCGACCTGAACATCTACGCCTTCGTGGGGCTGATCATGCTGATCGGCATCGTGGAAAAGAACGCCATCATGCAGATCGACTTCGCGCTCGAAGCCGAGCGGCAGCACCACTTGCCGCCGCGGAAGGCGATCTACGAAGGGTGCCTGATCCGCTTCCGTCCGATCATGATGACCACGATGGCGGCGCTGCTGGGCGCGGTGCCCATCGCGCTGGGCTACGGCGCCGGCGGCGAGGCGCGGCGCCCGCTGGGGCTGGTGGTGGTAGGCGGCCTGCTGTTCTCGCAGTTGGTGACGCTGTATTTGACGCCGGTGTTCTACACCTACATGGCGGCGCTGCAGGAGCGGGTGCAAGCCTGGCGGCGCGGCGGCAAGCGGGTGGAAGAAGAAGTGGCAGTGGGGTAGGCTCCAGGGATAACTGCCAACGTACGCCGCGAGGATAGTCGAATCCCGGAATTCCTGGCCGGTCCGGAACCGGGGTGCCGTTTCTGGATCGCGACTGACGCTTGGGAGTGCCCGGCTCGTGCGATGTCGCAAGGTGACTTATCGTTCCTGATCCAATGATCGCCGTGAGCGCGCAGATGGCATTTGCCTTGCTCGTCGAGCCATCCTTCAAACCCGCAGGTGTGCCATTGGATGCCCAGCCCGAACCGCCACTCGACCAGCGGCGGTAATCGGCGGCAAGGCCCTTATGGATGCTCTCGATGAGTTGCGTCAACCGACCGATTGCCGGTGAAATGTAAACGTGGCCCGAGATCCCGCTGATCAGCTATCGCGATTGCATGAAAAAGACCACCGGGACTACGAGTTCATCGTGGCGGAGATCCAACGCTTTCAGAAGCTCTCACGCCAGGAACAGTGGGAATACTGGAAGGCGCATCCGTGGGACGCGTTGGGCGGGGTCAAGACTCCGGCTGGTGGAGTTGTGTATTTCACGCGCGACGCTCGGACGCGCTTTCACCAGATAACCGAAAGGGGACTCCGTGCCATGGCATCGGCCGCCGAAAGACACAATACGGAGAAGGTATACGAAGAGTTGCCCAGACACCTGGTAAAGCTACTCGTAGAGGGCTCGGAGATAACAGCCAAGAACGCTCATGATGTGTTCGACGGCGCGATCCGCAATCTGGAAGCCAAGTTCGTTGAACAGACGCATTACGTCCCGTGTGCCGTCGTGATGCATCGGGTCCGGGATGTCTTTACCATCGGTCCAGTCACCTTTATTCTCCGTGAGCGGTTTTTTAGGGAAAACGAGCGTGCGATTCGCGAGGCCGCCGAGCGATGGAACCCCTCGATCAGCGCCGATATCTTCAACCGCACGCAGTCCTTCTATACCGACTTTATGTGGATCGCCAGGATCACGGTCCCCCCGTGCGATGCCAGCGTTTCGCACCGACGAGCGCATCTAGGCATTCAGAAGGCGCTTGATGTGTTCAAGTTGATCGTGGGCAGTGGCCGAGCTGGAAACGTCAAAATGGCACACGACATTGCGCTCCCGCAGCGCCCCTGGGAACTCACCTCGACCCCGGCGGAAGGTTTCGACATCCGATCCAGCGGCACGTCGCACGACGCCGTCGTGAACGACGAGTGGTACCAGCAGGTGACGGCCTTCCCGGAATGGCCTCTCTTCGAGGGTGCGTTGTCTGAGTACTGGTCGCATTGGGGCGACCACAACGAGCTACTCGCTCGCTTGATGGACGCCCTAAGCTGGCATTCCGATGCCATTTCTGAACGTGATCTCGGGGCTCGTATCATCAAGTTCTGGACGGCTATCGAGCGGCTGTTAAGCACCTCTGCAAAGTGCAATCTTGCGGCCCGACTGGCGGTACTCTCTGCGGACAGCGCCGATGGATTCGAACACTGCGCCAAAAAGTATTCGACGCTCTATCAGCGACGTTCGGAGATCGTCCATGGGAGCGCGCACCGAACCAGCGAGTCATGGTACAGGCAGGCCGCAGCAGGGTCGGAGGAGGCGAGCAAAACGGCATTGCTTCAATTCTTGCGTGCCACCCTGCAGATCCGGCGTCATTACAGTGCGAGCGATCGGAAAAGCCTGGAGGGCTGGCTTGTATGGCTCGATAAGATTGCAAAGCAGTATCGAATGGAACTGGCGAAGAAACCGAAAGACGACGGTGCCACTCTCGCGGAAACGAGTTAGGTTCTCCCTGTCGCGGCGGCCAAGCACAGGGTACTGTCATTCGGATTAATCCCCATAAACCCGCCCGGGGCCGGCAATCCAAACCGGCACGTCGTCGATGGGCCGAACCGGCTGGCGATCGGCGGCTGGCCGGCGAGCACCCGCGGTTGCTCGTCAACCGTCTCGACGCCGCAGGTCAACCGCTCGACTTCGCTTTGGAAGCCGAGCGGCAGCACCATCTGCCGCCGCGGAAGGCGATTTACGAAGGGTGCCTGATCCGCTTCCGTCCGATCATGATGACCACCATGGCGGCGCTGCTGGGCGCGGTGCCCATCGCTCTGGGCTACGGCGCGGGCGGCGAAGCGCGGCGCCCGCTGGGGCTGGTGGTAGTAGGCGGGCTGCTGTTCTCGCAACTGGTGACGCTGTATCTGACGCCGGTGTTCTACACCTACATGGCGGCGCTGCAGGAGCGGGTGCAAGCCTGGCGGCGCGGCGGCAAGCGGGTGGAGGAAGAAATGCCGGTGGCGGGGTGATCGTTAGCGGTACCACTCTGACTCATCGAGCCGGAATCGGTTCCAGCGGCGCTTTGACTGCACGGGCACGTGCACCCCGACGTCGCGACGTCAGGCGACTCCTGCCCAGTTCAGCAGCGAGTTCATGGAAACGGTCCGGGTGCTCGATCTCCTGCCAAGTCCAATGTTGATAGCGCTCAGCGGAAAACCCATCAGCCTGGCGATACAGCCATATACCCTCCTTTGCTGCCAATACAAACGCCAGCGCTTGCAATCTGAGAGCGTACGACTTGCCTTGAATAAAGGCATCCTCTAGTTGCTGCTTCGTCGCGATCTCGTATTTCGTCTCGATCAGGAAGCTCGCGGACTCTTCACCTCGCCCCAGATTCGGCTCCACTGCATAGTCCGGGTAGTTCCGCTCTCCCCGGCCCATGCGCAACGGCATCTGCCTAAGCCACTCGCTTGCCGAATATCCCAACTGCGTGAGCAGAGGCTCGACAAGCTGGATTTCTACATCCCGCTCGTTCTCAAGCCGCTCACCAAAGGCAAATGCGTGCGGAGGCGGGACGAGCAGGCTTGAAGTTTCGCAGCCCTTGTTTTTCAGTAGCTCCAAGAGGACGAGGTAATCTTCGAGCGGAAATGGTTTTCCGCCGGCCCCTTGAAAATGTGCCCTGACTGACTTGTTCGTAGCCAGCACCGGGTTGTCCATGAATTCCTTGAAACACACTGGCGGCAACTTGGTGCATCGTCCGATCCGCATCGAGTTGTAGAAATAGAAGAACGGATCGGCAAAACCATCGTCGAGCGCTCGCCAGATGGAATGCAGGTAGCTGCGGGGCGTAACGCACCACATCAGAACGACGTCGCCCCGCCTGGTCTCAACATTGCCCTGCCATCTCGCGGTGGTGTGCTGGTCAGCTTGATCCAGGAACTCAAAATCGCCGTTGTCATTGATACCGCCCATCGTGAACCAGACGCGCGACGGTGGGGGCAACTCAGCATCCTGCTCGGACGCCAATACCCGCGATGCGAAGTCATAAAGGAAGGCGATTAGCTCCGGCGGAGTAAGCTGGTGTCTCCTCCGGTATTCCTGTAGGGCCTCATTCAGAGCGAGATAATAGAGCGCCCGATCGCGTTTCTGCGTCTTGCCAGGCGGCGGAGGAATCGGTAGGGTGAAGTGGCGACAAATGGCGGAAAACTGATCGAATTTGGTTCTGAAGAGGAAAGGGACGAAATACTCCGGGAACACGTCGTGAAGCCCGAGTGAGAATGCCTCGATGTCACCGAATATTTCCTCCTCGAAATCTTCGCCACCAAGATAATAGAAGCGCTTGTCACTGGCCTCGTCCGGAAACATCGTCAGGCCGTGATCCACCAGTTCGGTAAATACCGCTCTTGCAGAATCGGTATCGTCGATCCTCTGGTCGGAGTAGCAAGTTCGGATGGCCTCTCTTACGGCTCTTATGTTGACGTCAACCAACTCGCCCTCGATAGGGACGGGTTGGCCGTCGGCCCCCGATTGAAACACCTGGACGCGACGAACAAATGCATCCGCTTCGCCGGCACTACCCGCAAACGCTTCTGCGGGCTTCGCGATGGCGGCGCGCCCACAGTCGGAAGCGGCATACAATTCCCAGATGTAGCGTGTGAACTCCACCCTGTCTCCTTGCCCTGGGTTCGCGGATAGCCTCTGCCAGCGGCCGCCCCGACGTCGTAACAACAACGCTCCACTGAGGTCGGTCCGAGCGTCCAAACTTGCAGCGTAGCATGGTGATCGGCATCGTGGAGAAGAACCCCATCATGCAGATCGACTTCGCGCTCCAAGCCGAGCGGCAGCACCATCTGGCGCCGCGGAAGGCGATCTACTAAGGGTCCTGATCCGCTTCCGCCGGATCATGATGACCACCATGGCGGCGCTGCTGGGCGCGGTGCCGATCACGCTGGGCCACGGCGCGGGCGGCGAGGCGCGGCGCCCGCTGGGCCTGGTGGTGGTGGGCGGGCTGCTGTTCTCGCAGTTGGTGGCGCTCTATCTGACGCCGGTGTTCTACACCTACATGGCGGCGCTTGCAGGAGCGGGTGCAGGCCTGGCGGCGCGGCGGCAAGAGGGTAGAGGAAGAGATGCCGGTGGCGGGATAGGGCGGTTGACGGCGCTACTGCGCCCGGCGCCATGCTACCCGTCGGACTTCTTGCGGATCTTGATGTCCAGGCGCTTGATCTTCTGATTGAGCGTGGAAAGCGGGACGCTCAGGCTTTCCGCCGCCTCGGTCTGGCTCCAGTTGCACTGTTCCAGGCGCTCCATGATGATGCGCCGCTCGTAGTCGTTGACGATCTCGAACAGGGAAGCGTTGGCCGCGAGCGGCGCGCCGTCTCCGCGGTGCAGGCGCACGCCGTTGGCCTGGAGCAGCGGATCGGGCAGCACGTCGAGCGGAACCGACGGCTCCGCGGCCAGCACCACGGCGCGCTCCACCACGTTTTCCAGCTCGCGCACGTTGCCCGGCCAGTTGTGCTCCATCAGCACCTGCATCGCCTCCGGCTGGAAATGGAGTATCGACCGGCCGGTGGAGTCCAGGTACTTCTGGTTCTCGCGGCAGTAGTAAGTGAAGAAGTGATCGATCAGCAGCGGGATGTCTTCCTTGCGTTCGCGCAAGGCGGGCAGTGCGACGTTGATCACGTTCAGGCGGTAGTACAGGTCTTCGCGGAACTTGCCCTGCTTGACCAGCTCGTGCAGATCGGCGTTGGTCGCCGCCAGAATGCGCACGTCCACCTTGACCGGTTCGGTGGCGCCCAGCGCGGTGAACTCCTTTTCCTGAATCACGCGCAGGAGCTTGATCTGCGTCTCGGGGCCGATGGTGCCGATCTCATCGAAGAAAATCGTGCCGCGGTCGGCGACTTCGAAATATCCCTTCTTCGACTGTATGGCGCTGGTGAAGGCGCCCTTCACGTGCCCGAAGAGAGTGCTTTCGAGCAGGTCCTGCGGCAGCGATCCGCTGTTGACCGCCACGAACATGTGGTCGGAGCGCGGCGAGTTGGCATGAATGGCCTTGGCGACCAGTTCTTTCCCCGTGCCGGTCTCGCCCGTGATCAGGATGGTGGAGCGGCTGGAGGAGACCTGGCTCACCAGGTCCAGCATGCGCACCATGCGCTCGCTTTTGCCGATGATGTTGGGAAAGCTGTAACGCTGCTTGAGGGCCCGCTTGAGGTGGGTGTTCTCGTATTCGAGACGCCGCCCGGCGATCATGCGGCCGATTTCGATGATCAGCTTTTCGTTGTCCCAGGGTTTGGAAAAATAGTCGTTGGCCCCCAGCTTGATGGCGTGAACGGCCGCCTCCACGGAGCCGTAGGCGGTGATCATGAAGATGGGGGTTTCGCGGTCGCGCCCGCGCACCTCCTCGAGCACCTCCATGCCGCTGCGATCCGGCATCATCAGATCGAGCAGCACGAGATCGTAGCCGCGCGTCTCCATTTTGCGCAGCCCCTCGGTGCCGTTGGGGGCGAGGTCGACCGTGTATCCTTCCGAGGTCAACAGGAGCTCGAGGCCCTCGCGGATATCCGACTCGTCGTCGACTACCAGCACGTTGCCTTTGGTCTCGCGGGAGGTCTGCGGAGCGGTCATTTCACGCGGCATTCACCGGGGCCCTCGCCGCGGCCCGGGCGAGCGGAAGTTCGAGGCGGAAGCGGGCGCCGCCGCCCGGCCGGTTGGAGACATCGATCGAACCACCATGTTCTTGAATGATACCGTAGGTCACCGACAGGCCGAGCCCGGTGCCCTTGCGCGCGGCCTTGGTGGTGAAGAACGGATCGTAGATGCGGTGGAGATGCTCCGGGGCGATGCCGTGCCCGGTATCGCAGACCTCGACCTTCACGCCCGTGGCATCCGACCAGCTCCGCACTTCCAGGGCGCCGCCCGACGACATGGCGTCGCGCGCGTTCAGGAACAGGTTGAGAAACACCTGTTGCAGTTTGCCGGTATTGCCGTGGATGGGGGGCAGGGAGGCTTCGAACTCGGTCTTCACCTGGACGCCCGATTTTTGCAGCTGGTGTTCCAGGAGCGACAGTGTCTCCTGCACCACGCGGTTCAGATTGACGTCGCCGAAGGTGGTGGTCGAAGTGCGCGAGAAGTTGAGCAGCGAATTGACGATTTCGCTGGCGCGGAAGGTCTGCTTGGCGATTTTATCGAGGATCATCGATTTCTGCGAGTCCTCGGCCACCTGCTTGGCCAGCATCTGCGCGTACGTGGAGATCACCGCCAGCGGGGTATTGACTTCGTGGGCCACGCCCGCCGCCAGCAGACCGATGCTCGACAGTTTGTCCGCCTGCACCAGCCGCTGCTCCAGCTCGGCGCGGTCCGTCACGTCGTCGAAGATGATGAGGCGGCCGATCTGCTCCTGGTCCTTGGACACCAGCGGGGCGATGGCGATATTCAGCGTGGCCTCGCGGAAGCGTCCGGGAACCACGTTGCCGTTGCCATGGCCGTTGCCGTTGACCGCGGGCTTGAGCACGAACTTGTAGATGTGATGAATGCCCGTCTGGCCGCGCACGCGATCGAACTGGCCGGCCAGCTCGTCGGGGAACAGCTCGCCGAGCTTGCGGCCCAGGGCGTGCTCGCGCGTGACGCCGCTCAACTGCTCGATCTGCGTGTTCCAGCTTTCCACGCGGTCTTCCAGGTCGGCCGCCAGAATGCCCACGTTGATCGATTCGACGATGTTTTCACTGAACTCCTTGAGCCGCTCGTATTCCTCCACCTTGCGCTGCAGCGAGCGGTAGAGCAGGGAATTTTCGATGGCGATGGCCACGTTGCCCGCGAGCGTGAGCAGCAGCTCCACGTCCACGCTGGAAAGATACTGCCCGTCGGTGGTGCGGCTCACCCCGATGTATGCGATGGTCCGGCCGCGAACTTTGCAGGGGAGGTAGTAGGTGCAATCGAGATCGGCAATAGTCTGCCGCACCGTGGCCGGCCAGGATCGCGAAACGGCGTCCAACTGGTAGCGTGTGCGCTCGAAGAACAGGTAGGATTCCGGCAGGCTCCAGTTGAGAAAACTCAGGTCCAGAGCGCTGTCGTCGACGCTGGCCAGACGGGGGTTCATGCCCATGGCCTTCTTCGGCCGGAAGACCGTTCCCTGGGGCCCCTCTTCGGCCAGGAAGAACGTCAGGTGTTTAATGGAGAGGGTCTGCAGCAGCCGCTCGCCCACCGAGGCCAGCATGGCCTCCAGATCCATCTCCGAGCTCAGCTCGCGGGCGAACTCCACCAGGGTGCGGCGATAATCGTAGCGGTCCTGATAGAAGTACCGGTCCAGCCGCTCCTGGATCCAGTTGCGGATCGGCTGGAACAGGAAGGCGGTGATCAGCACTACAGTAATCAGCCCGGTATTGCCCAGGTCTTTGAAGTACTTTTGAACCTGGGTGCCCAGGGAGAAGACAATGGCGTAAAATCCCGCCATCACGCACAGCGTGGCCAGCGTGTAGGCATAGCCGCGGCGGAAGATGATCTCCACATCCATCAGGCGGTAGCGGACCACGGCGTAGGCCAGGGTCAGCGGCACCAGCACCACGGAAAGCACCGCCATCTTCTGGTACTCGTTGGGAATCACCCCGAGCGAATACGGCAGCACGTACAGTAGGGTAAAGGGCAGGATGCCGCAGAAGGCGCCGTTGCGCAGCCATTTGAGCTGCTGGCGGACAATCGGATCCTCGGCTTTGGCCTGCTCCGAGCTCAGCACCAGCCCGCCGACGATGTACGGCACAATGGCCAGCACCAGCCAGACGCGGTCCAGCATCCAGCGCAATTCCACCAGGGGAATCGCTACCGAAAGCGCGCCCGTGGAAACTCCCAGGTAGACCAGGTACAGCAGCGCCGCCGGCAGGTAAACCAGCGCCACGCGGGCGGGTTTGTGGAACCATCCGCGCGGCTCGGGAAAGGTGAGGCAGAAGTGCAGGAACACGGCCGGGGCCAGCAGTCCGGCCCCCACGTTGCCGAAATAGATGACCGTGTCGAGCGCGTTCAACTTCCCGGTGTAATGAAAGCAGAAGAAGACGAAGGAGGAAAGACACAGAATATAGAAGTGCCGGGACTTGTGTGCGCTGCCGCGCCGGAAATAGACAAACAGGCCGATGAGCAGGTAGGCGAAGCCCACGACGTACTGATAAAGGACGGCGCGGTCGAGCGGGACTTCGCCGATAATGACGGTGGTCTCGACCGGCACACCGCCGCGCGCCACCGTATATTTGGCCTTTTGCCAGGACCCGATGGTGGGCAGAATCTGCGTGACATGGATCGCTTTTTCGATGCGCGCGCCGTCAATCCGCTCCAGCCGGTCGCCCTCGTGAATGCCCGCATTGGCGCCGCCGCTGCCGGGTTTGACGTCGAGCGCCTCCACCCCGCCATTGCGGTCCACCCAGATCACACCGTCGTCCAGCAGGCGAAAACGGTACTGCTGCTGATAGTTAATAACGGCGGCGATACCGGCAGCAAGTGTCAGGATGGTCAAGATCGCGGTGGACAGTTGGAACTTCAATTCCTGAAACATAGTGGCCGCCGTAGCCGCCTGCGCGAGACAATAATTCCCTGCCCTCGCAGCACGTTTAGTGCCGCGTCGGATTTGAAATCCTGTATTCAGAATACCCTGATTATCCAGGACTTACAAGAGAGGGCCTGGCCCCTCTCCGGTTTTTGGGAGAAATACACTATGCGGAAGTGTATCGTAAGGCCGGGGGACAGGGGCCGGGAGCCAGGGGCCGGGGGAAGGTGCGGCCCTTCGGGCCGGGCTTTGTAACCCGCTGGCATAGCGATTTGGGCCACTGCCCGGCACCAGCGCCGGCGACTGGGCCATGGTCTCAACAAACAGCTTGGCCCGGGAGGGCCACACCGGCCCCCAGCCCCCAGCCCCCGGCCCCCAATGGTAGTCCTGGGACCATCCTTCGGATCTGATGAAATGCTGTACACTATTGTTTGGTCGGTTACGACGCTCCCGTGTCGAACGCCGCATCATTCCTGATGGCGGAGCGGGCCCACAGAGAGGCGAATTACGTTCCAGAGGTAAATGATGAGAAGCGCGGTTTTGTCCGTAACGTTGGCGGCGTTGTGTTGGGGAGCCGGAGCGGCGCCACAGGAGTCCACTCCGCCCAAGGAACAACAGCAGGCTCCTTCCCCGGCGCAACAGAAACCCCCTAAGCCCCCCGAGTCCCTGTCCCCTGTAATCCCTGGAGTGCAGGCACCGGCAGCGCCGGTGCAACGGCCCTCCGGCGATGCCACCGATCCGGCGAAGATGGCCGCGCCGGCGGTGCAGCCCGGGCAGAAACTGCCGGGGACCGCCCCGGTGGACGAAAAGACGTACGTGATCGGCGCCGAGGATGTCGTGCGCGTCAACACCTGGGGCCATCAGGACGTGAGCGGAGATTTCAACGTGCGTCCCGACGGCCGTATCTCCATCCCGCTGATCGGCGAGGTGCAGGCCGCTGGACTCACGCCCAAGGAGCTGGAAACGGAGATCGCCAACCGGCTCAAGGCCAGCTTCATCCGCAACCCCAACGTGACCGTCGGGCTGACCGCGGTGCGCAGCAAGAGCTACTTCATTAACGGCGAAGTGAATAAGCCGGGCAAGTACGATCTGGTGGTGCCCACCAGGATCCTGGAGGCCCTGGTGAACGCGGGAGGATTCCGCGATTTCGCCGACAAGAAGCACATCACGATCATCCGCGGCGACAAGCGTTTTTTCTTTAATTTCAATGACGCCATTAAGGGCAAGCATCCGGAACGGAACATCCTTCTCGAACCGGGCGACGTCATTATGATCAAGTGATCCCAAGAAAGATCGAGGATAAGCCAGGAAGGTATTGAAATATGGCATCTGCACAGAATTATGTGAGCGTTTCGCGCCGTCCACCCGATATCGAAGATTACATCGATATGTTTCGCCGTTACCGCTCCTGGGTCATCGGGCCCATGTTTGCGGGCCTGGTGATTTCGGTGGTGGTCGCGTTTCTTTGGCCGGATACCTATGTTTCCTATGCGGTGATGCGCATCACGCCGCAGGCCGTCCCGGCCAACCTGGTGCCCAGCGTAGTGAACATCCAGATGCAGGACCGGATCAACCAGATGGAGACCGAGATCCTGAGCCGCACCAGCCTGTCCGATATCATCCGCAAGCCTTCGCTGGACCTCTACAAGAAGGAACTGGCGCGCCGGCCGCTGGAAGACGTCATCGAGGACATGAAGAACAAGTCCATCACCATCAAGATGATCGAACAGCCGGGAACGCAGGGGCAGCAGAACCGCTTCGCTTCCGCGTTCATGATCCGCTTCGAATACACCGACAAGTACAAGGCGCAGATGGTGGTGCGCGAGCTGGTCAGTAAGTTCAATGAGCAGAACTTCACGGTGCAAAAACACCAGGCCGATCAAACGTCCCAGTTCCTCACCGACGAAATGAAGCGCGCCAAGGAAAAGCTGGACGGCCTGGAAGTGCAGATGACCCGGTTCAAGCTGGAAAACCGGGGCAAGCTGCCGGAGGAGTTTCAGACCAACGTACAGAACATGAATACCCTGGAACTGCGGCTGGGCGCGGTGGAAGATGCCATCAGCCGCGATACCCAGGACCGCTTGATTCTGGAGAGCAACCTGCAGACCGTGAAGGCCAGCCAGAATTACGCCGCCAACAACCTGGAGACGACGGTCGCCGGGCAGGCGGTCAAGAATCAGCGCATCATCGACCTGAGCAAGACCATCACCGACGCCAAGACCAACCTGGCCGCCATGCTGGAAACGTACGACGAAGGCTATCCCGCGGTGGCCAGCATGAGGAAGCAGATTGGCGTTCTCGAGAAGGAGAGGGACGACCTCGAGAAGGAAGACCAGGCCAAGCCGCAGGCCGGAACCACGAGGGTGGCGAATCCGCAGGCGGTGGCCAATTTGCAGAACCTGGACGCTTCCCAGAAGAACCTCCAGGCCCAGATCCAGGCGAAGAACATGGAGATCGCCACCAGGACCAAACAGGCCGAAGAGCTGCGCAAGATGATCGCCGCCTTCCAGGTCCGCATCGAGGCCGCGCCGGCCAACGAACAGCAGTATGCCACCCTGCTGCACGATTACAACCTCGCGCGCGAAGAATACGACGGCATGACCAAAAAGATGAGCGCTTCGGAAACGGCCAAGAACCTGGAAGAGCACCAGGCGGGCGAAAACCTGGAAGTTCTCGATCCCGCGAATCTGCCCCTTCAGCCGGCATCGCCGAACCGGATCGTGATTGCCGGCGCCGGCACAGCGATCGGGCTGATGTTGGGCGTCGTCCTGGCGGGCGCCCGGGAATTGAAGAACACCTCCCTCAAGAATCTCAAGGACGTGCGGGCGTACACCAACCTGCCGGTGCTGAGCAGCATTCCGCTGCTCGAGAACGCCCTGCTGGTGAGGCGGAAGCGGCGCCTATTCTGGCTGGCCTGGTCGAGCGCCATCATCCTGGGATGCGTCGCCATGAGCGGCTCCATGTACTATTACTTCTTCGGGCAGAGTTGAGAAGTTCGCAACGGGAAAGGGCTACGGGAGACACCATGAGTCGAGTACACGATGCTTTGCGCCGCGCCGAACAGGGCGGATTGCCGCCTTTGGAGGCGCCGGTGCCGGCCGAGGAGAGCCGGACGCCGGACTACCTGCCGGTGAACGGAGGCGCCGGGCCCCCGGTCCGGCTGAACATTCACGGCGGCATGCTGGGCGAGGTGAGGTTGGTGCCGTTCCATCCGGCGCCCGAATCCCACTTGCTGGATCTCAGCAACTCGCACGAGACCCCCGCCGAAGAGTTCCGTACCCTCCGTACGCGCCTCAACCATCTGCAAACCCTCCAGCCGCTGCATACTGTAGTGGTCACCAGCCCCTCCCCGGCGGAAGGAAAGACCTTCACGGCGGTGAACCTCGCGCTGGCGGAAGCGCACTTGGCGGAGAGCTCCGTGCTGCTGGGCGACTTCGACTTGCGCCGGCCCATCATCCACAACCTGTTCCAGATCGAGCGCGCCCCCGGCCTTTCCGACTATCTGATGGGCCAGTGCACCTTTCCGCAGGCGTTGCGCCGCCTGGAGGGCATGAACCTGTATCTTCTGCCGGCCGGCAGCCCGGTGAAGAATCCACTCGAATTGCTCAACATGCGCCAGGCTAAGGCGCTGTTCGAAGAGCTGCCGCGCAGCTTCAACTGGGCGATCTTCGACACGCCGCCCCTGTTATTCTCCGCCGACGCGAATCTGCTCTCCACCATGGCCGACGGCACCGTCCTGGTGGTCAAGATCGGCACCACCACCTTCGACAACGTCACCCGCGCCATGCAATCGCTGTGCGAGAACAACGTGCTGGGGATTGTGGCCAACGGCGCCCGCGCCTCGGAGCTGTACAGCAAGTACACCTACTACTACTCCAAGTCGGAGTAGCACCGGCTCGACTAACCACTCACCGGGAGACGCGGAGGACGCCGAGACTACGCGGAGAAGAACGCAGAAAACGGTTTTCTCCGCGCGGCCTCCGCGATTCTCCGGGGCCGGACGCTCCGCGGTGAGTTCAGAATTTCGTAATTGATTAGCGGGCAGACTACGTCGCCGGAAGTTTTCGCTGGACAAATCGGCGGGTTTCGTTTATCGTAGGGTGGATGAATGGATCCAAGCCACCTCAGCCTGACGACCAACCGGAACCAGTCGAAGAATTGCAGCGGGAGATCAATCGTCTGCAAGCGGAGAACGAGGGGCTGAGAAAGAAAATCAAGGACTTGGAAGAGGAGCTCCGGGCCAGCAAACGGCAAGCGGCACCGTTCTCCAAAGG
>JAIQEX010000062.1 GCA_020073615.1 Terriglobia bacterium | reverse complement strand
CTCCCTCTCCGCGCAGCCGGTTGCGCCAAGCGTAGAAGGTGCACGCCGTGAGCCCCAGTCCCTTACAGAATTCCTTCACAGACAGCCCGCTGCGCTCCTGCGCGGTGAGCCGCTCGCGCCACTGCTCGCTTTTGGTGGTCGCCTTCTCCTCGCTGACGGTTTCGGTCATGAAACCACTATGCAGCCCTGACCGGCCTTTGGGAAGAGGGGTTCATCGGACGCTTACATTTATCACAACTTGGGACGACTCCCGGAACCAGAATCACCCCACAGATTCTGCTGGCGGCGATCCGAACAACGTTACTATCTTCGGATTCTCCGCGGGCGGTGTCTTGGTGCACAGCCTCCTGGCTTCGCCAATGGCGCGCGGCCTGTTCCACAAGGCAATCGCCGAGTCTGGCGGTTCGCGCGACAGCGTGCTCACCGCACGGCCGATGCGCGCGGACGGGGTTGATCCGAACTATCTGGTGTCGGCAGAGACGATCGGGATCGAATTCGCGCGCTCGATGGGGATCGAGGGCACGGAACAGGCTGCACTGGCCAAGCTACGCGCCCTTAGCTCTGAAGAGGTCCTGCGCGGCGCACCGGCCCAATCGGGCACACCGGGCCAACGGCCTCGGTCCTATGAGACCACGCCGGATAAGGGCGACCACCAAGGAGCAGTTTTTCGCCCGGTTCGGGCAGTGGAGCGCCCAGGCGAAAGCCGCCTACGATCCCGACGGAACGACGGATTTGGCTACGCTCGTTACGAGGGCAAACGACGACTTTGGCCAAGCCGAGCCGGCCCGCTTCGCCGCTAATGCCTTCGCGGTCAACGGTTCGCCGGTCTATCGTTACCGGTTCTCCTACGTTCAGATTGCGATGCGGGAACGGATGCGGACAGGGGCCCCGCATGGCGGCGAAATTGCCTTCGTGTTCGGCACGCTGGCAGATCGTCCAGGCTCGGCTCTGTCGCCTGAGGATAGGGCGATCTCCCGGATGGCGCAAAGCTACTGGGACAACTTCGCCAAGACCGGCGACCCGAATGGTGCGGGCCTGCCGGCCTGGCCGCGTCACGATCCCGGCAAGGATTTGATTTTCGATTTCCATCCCGATGGCACAGCCGGCGCGATCCCGGATTCCCGGAAAGCCCGGCTTGACGTGATGCAGTTGGCCACCGATTCGGGCAAGCGGGCCGATTTCTGAGATCGGACAAGTACGGGCGGCGCGGCTGGATGGTAGTCGTACCTTCGTTTGGGAGCACTGGCCCGCGCGTGTGTAGGGCGGGTGGCGCCTTCCACTGCCGTGTCGAGTCGCCTCCCGGGCCAGGATTCCGGTGTTGCCGGCGGCGACGCCGGCAAGACCCTCCCAGCCGTTCCGCGGCGAGGGCGGAGACGACACGTGGGACGTGGGGATTCGCGGTGGTGCGCCTTTCGGTGTTCTTCGTCGAGGTCCCGCCAGGCGGGCCAAACGATCTTGCGAAATAGCAAGACATTCCGCGGCCACTCGCGGAGCGGCAGCAGTCCTGGCGGGCGCCCCGCCCACGTGGACAAAGACCGCTTCTGGCGCGAGTGCTTGTCCAGGATTGCCCGCCCCTAACTGTTAAATACCGGCCAATCTGTTCCACCTCAGTTTTCAGCGTAAGCGATCTAGAATCAAACAGATTGGCCGGTATTTAAGCGTTTATCTGGTCCAATCTCTGCACGCGCTACATTCCAGACAAGTTAACGCCGCGCGGGCACGACGATTGGCCAGATAAACGGCGTAGTGTTTACGAACCCCGTAGGACGCGGACTTGTGCCGGATGAGTTCACAGCCGATTCGTGTGCTCCGTTTGTGCTCCGTTTGATCCGTGAAGAAAGCACAGAGTGAAAACTGGGTATTCTCAATCGCCAGAACGAGGTGCAGGAAACGCAATGTTTCTTTGTTTCCAATTTACAGTCGTCTTCCCAAGCTGGCAGTCATGGAAGCGGCACATGGACGATCACGCGAACCATACGCGAACATCGAGGAGCCGAAAACAGCCTAATCCATCCTGGGCAATCCTAAAATGCCTTACCTGTTACCCTTTTCTCATCAATCACATCCGCTGATTCCAGATCACTTGGCCAATTCGGTAGGCGGCCCTGAAAAGGCTGGCGTCGGCGGTTCGATTCCGTCTCTGGCCACCACATTTTCAGTAAGTTACAGACTGCCCTCCCTCAATTCTGTTCCATTCTGTTGCAATTCCCCCCGACAAGGCTTGCCGGGGTTTGACTCTCAGAGTGGGGTTGTTTGAGGGGGAGGCGAACGGTGTCAAGGCAAAGTAGAGCCGGTGTTGGCACGCTCCCAGCGACGCCGAATTAGCCGCACTGGAACCTTTCCCAATCGGCTCCCCACCGATGAGCCGATCCTGGCAGGCGAATGGCGGGGGAACCGCCGGACGACAGCCCAGACTGCGGTTAATTTATGCATGTAGATGCAAGTTGCATATAAAGATTAAAGCCTGCTATTCTGTCGAATGAGGCCTTGGAACCGATGACGCATCGCGCTTGTGCCACCCACAACAGCGAAGGTACTGCAATGAGGGCCGGCGACGGATTCTGCCGGACGCACGTAATAGCAGCACTGAACGAAGATATCGAGCGCGAGCTGAGAATTGCCGAAGAGCACATGGCGCGTGCCTCAGCGGCTACCAGCCTCCGCAAGGACGAGGCCCGAAGACAGTCTAGCGCTTGCGCGGCAGCGGCGATGCGGCACGCCACAGCACTCGCCGCGGAAGTCCTGCACCTGGGTGGTGTCCCGCCGCCGTATACCCCGAGGGATCTGCCGGGTTCCGGAACCCGCCTGGCCCGAGCTTCCGATCTGATTCGACGCTATCGGAAGCGCCTGAGGATGGCGAATGACCTCGGGTTGCTCCGGCTGGAAGAGGTACTACGTGAAATCATCCAAGATCTCCGAGTCTGCTCGCGGACTGGCAACGGGATGTTTCGACTGAACCGTATCAGCCAGGAGAATCGCACGTGAAAATCGCTGTACCAGGCAACGATGGAATCAACATTGTGCAGCGGAACCGGCGCGGGTGCCGTTGAAGCGCTCAAGGCATGACAGCGTTCGACTCCGAGGCCCTGAGAGGAGCCCTATGAAGCAGAATTTCCATACGACGAATAGATATCCGGCCGATCTCCCGATGACGCCGCTGGTCCCCATTCAGTTGTCGGCGCATGAACCGGTGATATGGTGCAAGCTCGAATTCCTCAATCCCAGTGGCTCCACCAAAGATCGGATTGCGCGCCACATCCTCGGCAACGCCTTCGAGCAAGGACGCCTGAATCCGGGGAGCACAGTGATCGAGGCTTCCAGCGGATCGACGAGCATCGCGATGGCGCTGGTCTGCGCTCAGCTAGGCCTCAGATTCATTGCGGTTCTTCCGGAGGGAGTAAGCAACGAGAGGGTACTGATGATTCGCGCCTACGGGGGAAATATCCATTTCGTCCCTAAGGAAGGCGGAATCCCAGGATGTATCCGGGAAGCCGAGAGGCTTGGTGCCGAAACAGGCGCCTTTCTGCCCCGCCAGTTTTCCAACCCTGGTAATGTGGCGGCTCACGAACACGGCACGGCGCGGGAGATCGTCGAGCAAATCCCCGGCCATCTGGTCGATGCCGTTGTAAGCGGCGTTGGAACAGGAGGAACACTGGTCGGGTTAATGCGCGGGTGCAGCAGCGCGGGCCATGTGCAGCGCGCATTTCTGGCGCGCCCCGTGGATTTGAGTATCGAGCGGGAGCAGGAATGCTGCAGTTTCAGTTGTAGCATCCCCGGTGTGATGGAGTCCGTTTCGGAGCTATTCCAAGAGTCCGATTATCTTGATCTAACCACGATCGAGGTGCCCGACCAGGACGCCATGGAGACGACACGCGAACTGATCAGGCTGGGCTTTCCCGTGGGGCCGAGTTCCGGGCTGAACTTCCGCGCGGCTCTGATCGCCGCCGAGAGCGTTTGGCCGGCGAAGATTGTCACCGTCTTTCCCGATCGCATGGAGAGATATTTTTCGACCGGCCTCTTCCGGCCGTTTTGGGGCTGCGAGACACAAAGCCAGCCCGCAGAACATCCAGTTCTCTGTCTCTCGTGACGAATCAGTTGGCGCGATTTCGGTCCCTATCGAGGTCGGGAATCTGCGGGGAGGCGCTACTTCCCGCTGGTCCAAACGGCGGTGGCCGATAAAGGGCGGATGGCGGCCGGCTCAGCCTGGCCCCGGGCGTTCGCGGCCTGCCAGCATCCTCCGCCACGCATCCTCCAGGTCCCGACGCCCGCGATCGCTCAGTGGCCCCGGCAACGCCATCGGCTCGTATGCACGGCATAGTGCGATGGTGTGGCGAAGGCCCTCTGCGACTCCGAGACATCCCGGACAGCCAGCCAGATGTCTTTCGACCTCGCTGCGGGCTGCGGGCGGCAGTTCGAAATCCACATAGTCCGAAAGCAGCGCGACGGCGTCTTGGCAACTCTTCGGATGATGTCCCATGCCGAGTCCCGTACCGGCGAATCCGGACAGCCGGAATTCTTAACCGGCTAGCGCCGCGACGGGCGAGCTCACCACGGTTTCGATTGCGGGCGCGTTGATCAAGGTGTTGTGGATCAGGCACGCCTTGACGGCGCGCAGGACGCCGGCCTGATGATCGGCATCCAGCCCGGGAACGGTCACCTCAATGCGGAACTGCCCGAGCCGCGCCGGCTGCCTGGCCTTCTCCGCGCTTACGTTCACTTCCATGCCCTGGCTGGGCAGAGACCTTGCCTTCAGATACTGGGCGGCGTAGAACCCGGCGCAGGTCCCGAGTGAAACCAGCAGATATTCCGGCGGGGTCATGCCGCTGTCCGATCCGCCATTGTCGGGAGGCTGGTCGCAGATCACGCGGTGGCCCCGCGCGCTGGCTTCGAACTTCACGTTTCCGAGGTGCTGAATGGTGACTTCCATAATGGCTTCCAACCTGAAAGATGCAGGCTGGCGTCAAAAGTGACATTGAGCCACAGCATCCCGCAGAGCCCCTTCTGTCACTTTCCGATGAAATCTGCATCTTTCACGGATAGAAGCGCAATTCAGATCTGATTAATGCTTATGCGAACCAGTTTAGTATGGCTACTCGCTGCTCCCCTATGGGCACAGGATCCACTTTCGCTCCGCGAAGCCGTCCGTCTCTCTCTGCGCGAGAACAAGGCGATCGCCGGCACAACCGCGGGAGTGCAGGCGTCGGAGGACCGCCTCGTCCAGGCCCGCGGAGGGATGCTCCCCAGGGTCAACTACTCCGAGTCCTTGGCGCGTAGCGACAACCCGGTCTTCGTCTTCAGCTCGCTGCTCACCCAACACCAGTTCGGCGTTGAGAATTTCGCCATCGGTCCCTTGAACCGGCCTGATTTTCTCAACAACTTCCAATCCCAGATCACGGTGGATCAGCCGTTGTACGATGCCCGCCAGACGCGCAATGCCGTAAAGTCGGCCGAACTGGCGCAAGAGATGACCGGCGAAGAGCAGCGGCGCGTCCAGATGGAAGTCATCTCGGGAACCGCGCGCGCCTATTACGGAGCTCTTCTGGCGGCGGAGAATCTCAAGGCCGCCGAGCAGGCGGTTCGCTCGGCCGAAGCGGATCTGAAACGCGCCGATGCGGTCCGCGCGGCGGGAATGTCCACCGATGTCGATGTGCTGTCCATCCGGGTGCACCTGGCCGCCGTGACCGAGCAGAGGATCAATCGGGCGGCGGATCTCGAAGTGGCGAAGGCGGCGCTCAACGACGCACTGGGGCTGCCGCTCGATACCCCTCACGCGCTGAGCACGCCGCTGGCGGCGCTGGAGCTTCCCGACCTGGCGGTGGATGGCCTGGAGCGCTCCGCGTCCGCTTCCCGCCCCGAAGCGCGCGAAACCCGCCTCGCTACGAACCTGGCGCAAACACAGGCGGACGGCGCCCGCAGCGCGATGCTGCCGCAAGTGAGTTTCCGGGGCGCATTCGAGGCGGACCGCCAGCGGTTCGTCAATCGCGGCGGCGCCAACTGGCTCGCCGCCATTTCGCTCCGCTGGAATCTGTTCAATGGCGCGGCCGACAAGGCGCGAATCGCCGAAACCGCGCACCTGGTGAAGCGCGCCGAATTCGAGGAACAGCGAACGGATTCGGCCATCCGCCTTCAGGTGCGGCGTGCCTGGGCCGGCCTGAAGGCCGCCCAAGAGCGCATCGAGGTCGCCAAGGCGGCCGTTGCCGAGGCTGCGGAGAGCCTTCGCATTACGCAGAACCGGTACGAAGCGGGGATGAACAACGTGACCGACCTTCTGCGCACGGAAACCGCCGTGTTGGAAAGCCGCACGCGCTATCTTGCCGCCATTCACGATCAACGGATTGCCGCCGCCATGCTGGAACTTGCCGCGGGCCGTCTCAACGCGGATTCGGAGGTTCTGAACTGATGAAGCCGGGTTTCCTGTTTTTGCCCCTCCTCGCTTTTCTGCTGACGTCCTGCGGAAACGAGCCGGCGCGCCGCGCCGCACCGACGCAAGCTCCGCCGGTGGCGGTCCAGACAACGGACGTTGCCACCGGGGATTGGCCAGCGAGTTACGAAGCCACCGGCACGGTCCGCGCGCGCACCACGGCCACGATATCGAGCAAACTTACGGGCTACGTGCAGCAGGTGAACGTTCAGGTGGGAGATCATGTTCGGGAAGGCCAGCTTCTGATCGCCTTGGATGCTCGGGACCTGGACGTGAGCCTGCGCCGCGCCGAGGCCGGCCGCACCGAAGTGGAGAGCGCCATCCCCGAACTGGAGAATGCCGCGGCCGCCGCCAAAGCCAACCTGGATTTGGCGCAGGCGACTTTTCAGCGCATGGAAGAACTGGCGGCGAAGAAATCGATTTCCAATCAGGAGTTCGATGAAGCCTCGGCGCGGCTCAAGGCGGCCCGGGCGAACTACGATATGGCGCGCTCCCGGCGCACGCAGCTCAACTCCAAAATGGCGCAGGTGGAGCAGGAAGTTCGCGCCGCTGGAATCATGCGCGACTACGTGAAATTGTCGGCGCCATTCTCCGGGGTGGTGATCACCAGGACGGTGGAGCCGGGCAATCTGGCGACGCCCGGCGCGCCCCTGCTCACCCTCGAGCAGGACGGACTGTACCGCCTGGAAGCATCGGTGGACGAATCGAAGCTGGCTTCTGTCCGAGTCGGCCAAGCGGTCGAAGCCGTCGTCGAAGCCTCCGAGCGCAAACTGAACGCGCGTGTTTCCGAAATTGTCCCGTCGGTGGACGCCGCCTCGCGCAGCTATATCGTGAAGCTGGATCTCCCCGCGGCGCCGGGGTTGCGCACCGGCATGTTCGGGCGGGCCATCTTCCCGTTGGGCATGCAAAAGGTGGTGGCGGTGCCGCTTGCCGCCCTGATGGAGCGCGGCCAGTTGCAGTCGTTATTTGTGGTCGAGGATGGCGTGGCCCATATCAGGCTGGTCACCACGGGCCGGCGAACGAAGGAGGCGGTGGAAGTTCTGTCCGGCCTGAACGCCGGAGAGAAGGTGGTGCTGCCGGTGCCGCCCGGGTTGCAGGATGGTGCCCGGGTTGAGGTCCGGCAATGAGCTCGCCGCGGCGCCTGGGTCCCGCGGGGCGCTTCGCTCAGGCGTGGATCTCCTCCAAGCTGACGCCACTCTTGATCTGCGCGGCGCTGCTCATAGGGGCGTTTGCGGTGTGGAAGCTGCCGCGCGAAGAGGAGCCCCAGATCATCGTGCCCATGATCGACGTGTTCGTTCAAATGCCCGGCGCTTCGGCGCGCGAGGTGGAGGAGCGGGTCACCAGGCCGATGGAAAAACTGCTCTGGGAGATTCCGGACGTGGAGTACATCTACTCCACCTCGAGTCCCGGTATGTCGCTGGCGATCGTGCGTTTCTACGTGGGCCAGGACGAAGAGAAGAGCATCGTCCGCCTGAACCAGAAGCTGTTCGCCAACTTCGATCGGATTCCGCCGGGCGCTTCGCAGCCCCTGGTGAAGCCGCGCTCCATCGACGATGTGCCCATCCTCGCGCTTACGCTGTCCAGCGGACGCTACAACGATTTCGATTTGCGGCGCATCGCGGCGCAGCTCGACGACACCATCAAGCAGGTCCCGGATGTCTCCGCCGTTACCCTGATGGGCGGCCAGCGGCGCGAAGTGCGCATCGCGCTCAATCCGGCCCGGCTGGCGGGCTATCAGATGTCGCCCTTGCAGGTGGTGGCGGCGCTCGGGCTTTCCAATCGTCGCGAGACCTCGGGTCAATTCGACTCGGGAAACCGGGAATACGTCCTCGAAACCGGCGAGTTTCTGCGCACTTCCGAGGACGTTCGGAACGTGGTGGTGGGAGTGGCCGGTGACAGGCCGGTATTCGTGCGCAACGTGGCGGAAGTCACCGACGGCGGCGCCGAACCCACCGAATACGTTCGCATGGTGAATGCGCGGTCCAAGGAATCCCTGCCGGCGGTGACGATTGCCATTGCCAAGCGTAAGGGCACGAATGCGGTGGAGGTTGCGGACCACGTGCTGCGCCGGATTGAGCCGCTGAAGGGCGTCGTCATTCCCTCGGACGTCAAACTGGACATCACGCGGCAGTACGGCGAAACCGCGGCCGAGAAGTCCAACGAGCTGCTGCTCCACATGCTGATCGCCGTGATCTCGGTGAGCGTTCTGATCGCCATCACGTTGGGGAGGCGCGAGTCGCTGATCGTGTTCCTGGCCATCCCCGTCACCCTGGCACTCACCCTGGCGGTGTTCTACCTGTACGGCTACACGCTGAACCGGATTACTCTCTTCGCCTTGATTTTTTCGATCGGCATTCTGGTGGACGACGCCATTGTGGTGGTGGAGAATATTGTCCGTCACTGGCGCATGCCGGCGAACCGGACCCGGCCGCCGTACGAAGTGGCCATCGAGGCCGTCGACGAAGTGGGCAACCCCACCATTCTGGCGACCCTCACGGTGGTGGCCGCGATCCTGCCCATGGCTTTCGTCGGCGGGTTGATGGGGCCGTACATGCGCCCCATCCCCATCGGCGCCAGCGCCGCGATGGTCTTCTCGCTGCTGGTGGCGCTGATTGTGACACCCTGGGCCGCGGTGCGCATCCTGAAGCCGTCGGAAGCCGGATCGCACGGGGAGCGCGAGGATCTCCTCACCAGGATCTACCGTTCGGTCATGGGAACCATCCTGCACAAAGCCCCGCTGCGCTGGGGCTTCCTTGGCGGCGTGGTGTTCCTACTGCTCGGGGCGGTATCGCTGTTCTACTTCCAGTTCGTCAAGGTCAAGATGCTGCCCTTCGACAACAAGAGCGAGTTTCAAGTGATCGTGGACATGCCCAACGGAACCACGCTCGAAGAAACCGCGGGAGTGGCCGCCGCGCTGGCCCGGGCCACGCTCGAGCAACCGGAAGTGGTCAATCTCCAGACCTATGTGGGCACGGCGTCCCCGTTCAACTTCAACGGGCTGGTGCGGCATTACTATCTCCGCCGGGGATCGAACGTAGCCGATATCCAGGTGAACCTGCTCGCCAAGGGGGAGCGCAAACTGCAAAGCCACGAGATCGCCAAGCAGGTGCGGATGCGCCTGCTGCCCGTCGCCAACCGCCTGGGGGCGCGCATCAAAGTGGCCGAGGTGCCCCCGGGTCCGCCCGTCCTGCAGACTCTGGTGGCGGAGGTCTACGGGCCGGCGCAGGAGGTCCGCATACGCATCGCCCGGCAGATTCGCGATCTGTGGAAGCGGACCGATGGCGTGGTGGATGTGGATTGGTATGTGGAGGACGACCAGCCGAAGTACCGCCTGGTTGTGGACAGGGAGAAGGCCGCGCTGAACGGCATCTCCGAAGACGACATCGCGCGCACCGTGCAGGTGGCCTCCGCGGGGTACGAGGCCGGCTTGCTGCACATCGATTCCGAGAAAGCGGACGTTCCGCTGATGGTTCGACTGGACCGCGCCAGCCGCTCCGGCATGGAGCGCATCCAGAACCTGAAACTGGCGGGCCGCACCGGCCGGCTGGTGGCCCTCGGCGAGGTGGTGAAGGTGGAGCAGTCCATCGCCGACAAGAGCATCTACCACAAGAACCTCATGCCCGTGACCTACGTGACCGGCGATGTGGCCGGCGCGATGGAAAGCCCGGTCTACGCCATCCTGAAACTGGGACCGGAAATGGCCAGGTTCAAAGCGCCCGAAGGATATGCCCTGGAGCAGCACATGGCGGCGCTGCCCACCGATTCCGACCGCTACTCCATGAAATGGGATGGCGAGTGGCACATCACCTACGAGGTGTTCCGCGACCTGGGCATCGCGTTTGCAGCGGTGCTCATCCTTATTTATGCGCTGGTGGTGGGGTGGTTCCAGTCGTTTGTGACGCCGCTCATCATCATGGCGGCCATTCCCTTTTCGCTGGTGGGAATTCTGCCCGCTCACGGGTTGATGGGCGCCTTCTTCACCGCCACCTCCATGATCGGCTTTATCGCGGGCGCCGGCATCGTGGTGCGCAATTCCATCATCCTGGTGGATTTCGTGGAGTTGCGTCTGCAGGAGGGGATGGCACTGGACGCCGCCGTGATCGATGCGGGCGCGGTGCGCTTCCGTCCCATGCTGCTGACTGCCGCGGCGGTGGTGGTGGGGGCCGGGGTGATTCTTTTCGACCCTATATTCCAGGGGCTGGCCATCGCGCTGATGGCGGGCGAAGTAGCTTCGCTCGCGCTGTCGCGCATGACCGTCCCCATCGTCTACTTCGTGGTGAATCGCAGGAGGAAAGTGGCATGTCCATCGAACGTTGTCTCCGTCTGATCGCCGGCTTTTTCGTGATGGCCAGCGTGGCTCTGGGCTATTGGGTGCATCCCGGCTGGTTTCTGTTCACCGCCTTTGTGGGGCTGAACCTGTTTCAATCGGCATTCACCAACTGGTGCCCCATGATCACCTTTCTGCGAAAGCTCGGGGTCGAGTCTTCCGAGGACCGGGTGAAGGCTCGCGCTTGAGACAGTCCGCGGCCGACAGATGCCAAGTGGCTCTCCGGTTTCTTCATGATCGCGGCCGGCCCCCGGATGCAGCACCCGGCCGGGTACCAACTGGGCAAGAACGGAGAGATTCAGGCAATTCTGTTTCTGGTCCGGCGCGAAATCGAAACGTGCCTTGAGCATCGGCCTCCTCTGGAAAAGTGAGTGCCGGAACCGGCCAGCCGCCATTTCCGCGGCTCTGGCGCCAAAGCCTCGTGGCTGACAGGTCCGCGGTGTCGGTGGCCCCCATCCTATCGAGCCCTTCCGGACCACTCACCGTCAAGACCGGGCACGCCGCGTGACGCACCGCGCGCAAGGTAGTGGTGCCCAGGACCAGCCCCTCAAAGTACCGCCCGTGTGGAGCGCCAATGACCAGAAGGTCGAATGCTTCATCCGATGCGAGTGCCGGAGTCGGTTTCTTTAGCTAAAAACATTTATATCGGTGTCACCTCTAGATGCAATCTGCATCCGTATAGATGGAATCATATTTTCGAGGCCCGGCCCCCGGCAAGGCGGGTGTGCGGCGTTACCTGGACGCTCGTCCGGGTGGAATGGCAGAACAGGAGATCATCTATGAATCGCGTTAGAGCGTGGATGACGCTGCCCATCGTGGCGGTGCTCGCCGCGGCCCCTGCTTGGGCCGCCGGCCAGCCGGCAACTCGGGGCCGGCTTTTGGTGGCTGTCACCGAACCCGATATCGAAGCCATTGTCGTGGCGGTCGGGGGCGACACGGTGGATACATTCAGCCTCTTCAAGGGGTGCATCGTCAGAAAGGGTCTGCAGGTCGAAGGCACGGTTCGCGACCGCCTCGCCAAAGCGGACGCAGTGGTGTGGACGGGCTTCTTCAACGAATCGGCGGCGATCAACGACGCCGCCGGCCGGCGCCCCGGTTCACCGAAACCATCCGCTCCGCCGCCCGCCTGGATCGACGTTTCGAAAGGCGCGGCGCGTGTGAACGTGCCTGGGTCCACATGTTTTGGGTACGTCGATGCCGGGTTGATGGCCGGCGATCCCTTCTTTTGGCTCAACCCTCAAAATGGTCCCGTCATCGCCCGCAACATCGCCAACGGCCTGGGCACGCTTCACCCGGACAAACGAGCCGTTTATCTCGCGAACGCCGAGGCGTTCCGGCGGACGCTGGAGAAAGACATCGCCCGGTGGAAGCTGGCTCTCAAGCCGCTGGCCGGCATCCGCATCTTCAGCGCGCAGTGCGGGTGGCAGAACTTCTCCCGCCTTGGCGGCCTCAGGTTCGGGGTATGCAAGGGCGAGCCGGGAACGCTGCCGACTCCCCAGATTCTCCTCAGTCACGTGCGCGACATGAAGGTGGACATTGTCATGGTGGACCCGAACACCCCGCATGAGTACGGCGACGCCTTCCGGGAACTGTCGGGCGTGCCGGTGATCGAGGTCGCTTCGTCGATTGAACACATCGCCGGAGCGAAGACCTACAGTGCGCTGTTCGATAACCTCACGCAGGCTCTCGTCAAAAGCGCGGGAGACCGCAAGCAGGCGAGGAACTAACCGTTCGGGCGACTCATATGAAACATTCCTGTGTCGCCTTCCGCTCAGAGCGGAAGGGGGTGGCGGCATCTCTGGCCTTGCTGCGGGCCGGATTTCTGGTCGGCACGGTGTTGCCGCTGGTCGCATGGGGTATGGATGGCGGAGCCCCGCCGCCAGAGGCCGCACCCAGGCTGAGCCATCCGGCGGTCGTGCTCAAGGACGAAGGGGGCCACAACGTCTTGACCACGGGCCAACCCATCAGCACCCGGCGGACCTGCGGAGAGAACTGCCACGATTACGATTTCATCGCCAACAGCTTCCATTTCCAGCAGGGAAAGAGCGAAATGGACCGGAAGCTGCTGTCGTCGCACGGCGTCGCCGCGTTCAATTCGTCCCCCGGAATGTTCGGCAAATTCTCGATCATTCCCAACCGGCAACTGACGCACGCGGATATTCAGAACCCGTCCGACGCCGACATGAGCCAGCCCGAGTGGCTCACCAAATGTGGCGGCTGCCACACCGGCGGCGGCATCTCGGAGTACGACCTCAGAGGCCAGCCGCTGCTGGGTTCGGATGCCCATGCCAGCGGTCCGCTCGATCCGAGCTACACCATTCGCGACCGCAACCTGGGCCGGGTCGTGCCCTGGGATTGGCAAAAGAGCGGCGTTACCGAAGGCGACTGCTTCCTCTGCCACGTGCCCAGGGCCAGCCGCGGCGCCCGGCGAAAGGAGATGACGGCCGGGAATTTCCGGTGGGCCAATAACGCCACCCTCGCCGAAACCGGAATCGTCAGCGCCGCCGGGGATGGAACCTTCCTATACAACCGCGCGGCGTTTCAGGCTGACGGTGCAGTCAAGCCGGAACTGCTCGATCTTTCCGACCCCACGCTGGAAAACTGCGCCATGTGCCACGGTTTCACGGCCCGTCATGCAACCACCATCCAGCCCATCCAGCATGCCGATATCATGCGCGGCACGGAGAAGTCCGGCTGGATTTACAACGGCGCGAATATCAGCGATACGGTCTCGCCGAAAATCGCCGGCAAGGAGAAGATGACCTATCCCTGGGATGCGCACGCCGCCAAGGGGCTGGTCTGCATCGACTGCCACTTCGCGCCCAACAATCCGGGGAGGATGATTCACGACGACGCTGCCAAGGCGCTGCGTTACCGGCCCCGTGGCGAAGATGTGGCCGTCTATCTGCGGCGGCCCGACCACAATTTTGCGCGCGGCAACATTCCTCCGGAAACCGTCAACCTGACGCGGCATAACACCATGCGCGGCTGCGGCGATTGCCACGACGCCGTGAAAGGCCATGCGTTCCTTCCCTACAAGACCCGTCACTTTCAGGCGCTCGCCTGTCAGACCTGTCATATTCCCGCGGTACACTTCTGGGCTTATCGAAGCGACGATTGGGGATTTCTCATGGACACCGGCACCAGCCGGATTACGTTTCGCGGCATTGACGGCAGCATCACCGATCCGGATTCCGAGCTGACCGGCTATCTTCCAGCCTACATTCCCACCCTGGACAGAAACCAAAGACCCCAGATTCGGCCCACCAATCTGATTACCGGAGTCTACTGGTTCGACAAGCGGGCCCGCCGCCCGGTATTCACGTGGCAGCTTCAGCAGAGTTTCTTCAGCGGGCGCGACCGCGACGGCGATCTTAGCTACCGTCCGGAAATCGTGAAGGCATTTGGCGACAAGATCGGCTTTATCGACATCCCGCAGGCCGTCTATGACACCCCCGGGAAGATTGCCCTGGTCAAAGGCCTCTTGCAGCAGCATGGCGGCGTCGCCGAACCGGAGTTGCGGGTAGACGTGGTGCCCTGGGCCATGAGCCACAGCATCGTGGGCAAGAAGCAGGCCATCCGGGAGTGTACGGCGTGCCACTCCGGCAACAGCATCCTACATCGGCCGGTGGACCTGAACACCTTCCTTCCCAGAGGCGCGCCGGTCATGTTTGGCGGCAAACCAGTCAACGTGGTCAACTACGCCGGCAAGGAGCCAACGTTCGATAACCGGCCCTTGCTCGCGTCGTTCTACATCATTGGCGACAGCCGGTCTTCCTGGGTCGAGGCGATCGGGTGGGCCTCCGTGATTGGCGCGCTCCTTCTGGTCCTGTTGCACGGCGCATTGCGTTTCTGGAGAGGAAGGTCATGACATCACCCCAAGCGTCTTTATACTCTCTGCACGAACGAATCTGGCATTGGCTGCAAGCGGCGGCCATGATCTCGCTCATCGTCACCGGCTTCGCCATCCACTACCCGGACCGCTGCGGTGTCCTCGGGTCCATGGCAACCGCGGTGCGATGGCATTTCTGGATCGGCTTCGCTCTCATACTGAACGCATTCCTCGGCCTCTTCTATCACGTGACGGCCGAGAAATACCATCATTTCCTTCCCCGGATGGAGGACTTCACCGGAGCCGCCGTCCGCCAGGCTCGCTTTTATCTCCATGGCATCTTCCAGGGAGAGCGCCATCCCATGGAGACCGACCCACGCCGCAAGCTCAACTCACTCCAGAAGCTCACGTATCTTGCGCTGCTGAACATCCTGTTGCCATTTCAAATTGTGACCGGCGTTCTGATGTGGGGCTCCGACCGTTGGCCGCAGGCATTCGAGCGTGTGGGCGGCCTGTGGGTGCTGGGCCCGCTGCACACTCTGGGAGCGTACCTGTTCCTTGCGTTTTTGATTGCACACATCTACCTGGGGACCATGGGGCCGACCCTGGGGAGTCTGCTGCGGGCAATTACGCGCGGCGATTCCCCGGCGGCCGAGCCGGCAATATCCACCGTTGGCGACCCTGTCAGTGAGGTGTGAGAGCGCCCCGTGGCCCTTGAAAGGCTCTTACTCGACGGCCGCTTGGACCAAAGAGATCGGAGCGGATTCGCGGGTCGAGGCGGCATGCGCGGCTACTCTGAGCCGGCGCGGCAGGGCGCGCGCTAAATGGGCAAACACGCCTGCCAACTGCAGCGAATCGGTCACGTAATAGCCGGCTGCGGTACGATCCGCCCAACCAACCCGGAGATTGATCCCGCCTTGGTTGGCGAAGAACATCGGTTCGTCCGTACGGTCATCTCCGATACAGTTGCACAGCGCGTCTTCCGCACGCAACTGGCGCCGGATCCATTGCAAGGCGTCGCCCTTCGACCAGCCGCAGCGCGGGTGGATGTCGAGGCATTTCTGGCCCGATCTCAAGCCCAGAGCGATTCCAAACCCGGCCATCGCCCTTCGCACTGCAATTGCGATGGCGCTTTCATCGGCTCTAGCCGCCCCGCGGTAGTGCACCGAAACGGTCAGCCCTTTGTCCTCGATCCAGGCGCCGCGGAATCGGGAAATTGCCTGGACGGCGCGGTCGCGCGCCCGGGCGAGCTCGGGCCGGAGCCGCACGGCGACGGGATGTTGGAAGTCCAGCCCCGGGCCGCGTATCTCAAGGCCGTTGTTTCCCGCCAGGATGGCGGGGGCGGGAGCCCGCAAGGCAAGGTCGTCGACCGACCGCCCGCTGATTAGCGCGAGGGTTACCTGGCGGAAGGAAGTCAATTCCTGCAAGAGCTCCGCCGTTGCCAGCGGAACCTGCGTCGTCGAAGGCGAGTTGGCGATCGGACAGAGTGCCCCGTCGAAATCACTCGCGATCAGAAGCCGGGTTCTTCCCGCGATGCGCCTGTCGAATTCAGACAAACTGTGCATCACGTCTTGCATAAGTATTCTCCTCCGGTTCTGGCAACCGTTCGCGATGCCTATCGTGATGCGCCCCGTGGGACGGATCAGTCCGGGCAAGCGCCGCCAGAAGCTCACTGCCCCATCGGTAGACATTATTGGCGGCGACTACTGCCCGCATCCCGAGCATCCGCCTCCTCCGCTCCTGCGGAGCCATCGTGATCGCGTCGTGCATCGCGGCGGCGATTTCGTAAACGCAAAATGGGTTGACGATCAGCGCATCGGTGAGTTCCCTTGCCGCGCCCGCGAATTCGCTCAAAACCAGGACGCCGTCCTCGTCGATGCGGCTGCCTACAAACTCCTTGGCCACCAGGTTCATGCCATCATGCAGCGAGCTGACGACGCAAAAATCGGCCATCAGATGCAGCGCGATCAAGGTCTGCTGGTCCAGTTGCCGCGGCACGAAGACGATCGGTTTCCAGCCCCGCATGGCCCACCGGCCATTGATTTGTGAGACCTGGGCCGCGATCTCGTCGTCCAGGGACCGGTATTCGGGGATCGCGGTCCGGCTGGGGACGCCGACCTGCACAAACACCAGCCGCCCCAGATATTCGGGATGTTCCTGGAACAGGAGGTCGAGCGCGGCGAGACGCTCCGGTATTCCTTTCGTATAGTCGACGCGATCGATGCCGATACCGACGATCTCCGGGGCTGGGCCCAGTTCGCCCAACCAGCGTCGCATGTTGGCGTCCACGTCCTTGCTGGCCGCACGCCTGGAATGTTCGGCGAAATCGATGCTGATCGGAAAAGCGCGAACGGTTGTCACATGGCCGTCGGCCGCCGCACATCCGCCGGACGCGCCTAAGGCATTCCGGGCGTTTTGAGCGACGCTCGCGAAGAAATGAGCACAGTCCTCCTTAAGTTGAAATCCGAGCAGGTCGTTGCCCAGCAGTCCTTGCAGTAACTCCTCTCTCCAGGGGAGTATCCGAACGGCTCCGGCGTCCGGCCACGGAATGTGCCAGAACTGCGCCACCCGCAACTTCGGGTTGTGCCGCTTCAGGATGCGCGGAAGAAGCGCGAAGTGATAATCCTGGATGAGGACCACGGCGGCTTCGCCTCCGGCTTCCTGTAGCACAGCTTCAGCGAAAATCTCGTTCACCCGCCGGTAGCTCTGCCAGGAACGTTCGGTGAATTGCGGACGGCGAAAGACCATGTGGCATACCGGCCAGATCGCTTCGTTCGACAGACCGTAGTAATACTCCCGGCTCAGCTCCGGCGCCAGCCACACGCGCCGCAACGTGTATGCGGGCTCGTCCGGCGGCACCCGGGCGTGATCCCATTCGTCGACCGCTTCGCGGTCCGCTTCGCCGCTGCCTTGCGCAATCCACACGCCTCCCGATGCCCGCATGATGGGATCGACAGCCGTAATCAGACCGCTCGCAGGCTGCGCGCAATCCATTCTGTTGTTCGATCGGAAGTGCTGATAAGGCTCCCGGTTGGAAACCGCAATGATCTTTCGGCCGGCAAACTTGCTGGCAATCACCTGCCGGATGGATTCCCTCGTCCACTGACCCATATGGGTTCGCCTCATCCCTGTTTCAAGGTAGCGCCGGGGCGATCCAGGCAATATCCCGATGAAACACCAGGATCCGACAAAAATGGCCGTAACCTGCTTCGCCGCCAAGTCCTGTTGTGCGATCCTGGAAACGCCGGCCAGAGGAAGAAATCCGGTGCAGCGCTCCGCCGCCGGTCACGGTATGCAGGTTCGCAAATCGGTTTTGCTTGGCGCCGCGTTCGGCGCTCTGCTCCTGGTAATCGCCCTTTCTGCCATTGCGGTCTGGCGAAGTGCGAAGAACGCGCAAGACCGGGTTGCCGATCTTCATGCGGCATCCACGCGCGCCGCCACCGCCCTTTCGGCGATTCGATCCGACATCTATTTGACGGCCATACTGACTCGCGACTATCTACTGGATGCGGACCGCTCGAGGGTGCCTCAGTATGTCGAGCAGTTCAAGGGAATCCGGAGCGGCATGGAGAAGGCGTTTGCCGTGTTGCAGACGACGGCGCAGGACGAAAACCAGCGCCTGGCACTCGCGCGCCTCAGCGCGGAAGTCGACGCCTACCTCGGTCCCACCGAGACCGCTCTGGATTGGACGCCGGAGGAAAAGAGCCTCCACGGCTACGCCGGTTTGCGCCAGAGAGTCCACCGGCGACAGGAGATCTTTGCCCTGGTGCGCCAGGCCGAGACACTGATCAGCAGCAACTTCGATCGCGAACGGCAGCGCATCACGCGGGCGGATCAGGATTTCCGGCGCTCCTTCGCCTGGATCACGGGCGTGGCTCTGGGAGTCGGGCTGGGAATAGCAAGCCTCACTCTCGCGCGCATGATCCGCCTCGAAATGCAGTCGCACGAAGCCGAATTGAAGCTGCGGGAACTCTCCGCCCAGTTGCGGACCGCTCAGGAGGTCGAGAGGAAGCATCTCTCGCGCGAGTTGCATGACGAAGTCGGACAGATGTTAACGGGTCTGAGAATGGAGCTGGCGGCATTGGCGCGTCTGAATTGGAGCTCGGATCCCGATGTCTCTGGCCGCATCACGCACGCGAAGGCAACGGTGGAGCAAACGCTGAAACTCGTCAGGAATATAGCGATGCTGGCTCGCCCGTCCATGTTGGACGATCTGGGACTCAGCCCGGCGATCTCCTGGCAGACCAGGGAGTTTTCCCGGGCGACGGGCGTAGAAGTGGAGACGGTCATCGACCCGGGCGCCGATACCTTGCCGGAAGCGTACCGGACGTGCCTCTACCGCGTCGTACAGGAAGCACTAACGAACTGCGCACGACACGCCTGCGCGACGCGGATTCAACTCAGCCTGAGCAATGCGAGCAATGTCCTGTCCCTCATCATTCAAGACAACGGCTCCGGGTTCGACCGGACCGCCCACCAGACCCGCGGGCTGGGGCTCGTCGGTATGGAGGAGCGGGTACGAGAGCTCGGCGGGCATATCCTCGTGAAATCGGCTCCCGGGGCCGGAACCCGAATCGAGGTTGAGTTGCCGGTGCCCCAAGAAGCGGAGGTGAAGGCTTGATCCGCATTCTGATCGCGGACGATCACGGAATCGTGAGAATGGGGCTGAGGCTCCTCTTTGAGAAACTTCCCGGCATGGAGGTCGTGGGAGAGGCTGCGACCGGGCACGAGGCCGTTCGCCTGGCGGCGGAGCTGAATCCGGATGTGGTGATCATGGACGTCGCAATGCCGCTGCTGAACGGTATTGAGGCCACCGCGCAAGTCCTTCGCCAGAACAGCCGCCGCGCGGTCATCATCTTGAGCATGCACGCCGATGAGAGCTACATCCTGCGCGCGCTCGATGCCGGAGCGCGCGGGTACCTGCTCAAGGACACCGCGGACGACGACATGGAGCAGGCGATTCACTCGGTGATGTCGGGCAAACCGTTCTTCACGCCGGCGATCGCGCAGACCATCGTGGAAGACTATGTGCGCCTGATGCGCGAGCGGAAGGTGCAGGACTCGTACGATCTCTTGACGGAGCGCGAGAAGCAGGTTCTGCAACTGCTGGCGGAGGGTAGATCCAACAAGGAAGCAGCCGCGATTTTGCGGATCAGTCCTTATACCGTCGAGACGCACCGGACGAACCTGATGCAGAAACTGAATCTGCATAACACGGCGGAGCTGGTGTTGTACGCCGTCCGAAAAGCCATTGTTGCCACCTCGCGGTGATCCGGTGCGAGGGGCGATAAGCCGCCTAATTGCGCCGTTTTAGAGTTGGGCGTTCGTCTTTATCGGGTTTTGTAGGCTTGCCGTCCTCATCCGTATCGACGGTACTTCCGTCACCCGGCCGCCGTTTCAGAGTTGGCCGGCTGTCGTCCTTCCGTTGCGGCTGCCGCCGGTTTTCTAACATCTGAAGGCGAGCCTTCACATCCGTGAATTCCGATGTGTTCAGGACGTATTCCGGACGGGCCTTAAGATTCGCGTCGATGTTCTGCTGGACCGCGCGGATGCTATCGTCCGTCATCGGGTGTGTCGAAAACACCTTGGAGCGTTCCGGGCTTGGTCTTTTCCAGCGTTTCGATCTTCTCGAAAAAGTCGATAAACGCCGTTGGATCATAACCAGCCTTGTACATGTACTGCAGCCCCAGCATGTCCGCTGCGGACTCGAACGCCCGGGAGAATTTCAGAAAGCCGAGCGGAACGATAGCGCCGGCGTAAAGCGCATATCCCGTCCAGCGGGAAGCGCGAACACATTGATCGCGTCGGAATCGCGCACCAGATTCTGGCCTACGCGATTCACGTACTCCGCCATAACCGGATCATCGACGATCTTGGCCTGGCGCTCTACTTCCTGCGCCATCTGTTTGCCGAGTGCAATCTCCTTCTCGAACGAATAGAAGTTGACTCCCTTTCCCACATCGCGATTGCCGATCTCTTCCGGGTCTTTCGTTTGTCTTTCTTCTCCTTTGCGATACCGGCCGAAGCCAGCAGGCATACCGCCAGTGCCAACCTCGCGGCTGTCCGTGAGAAGTTCATGCATGGCCCCCCTCAAGGCCGCATCGACACCTTACGCATACGTTACGCTTGTCAGCCTCCCATGGAAATACTGTCTATACGGTATTTTCTTTCAGATACGGCTAGCATTCTCCCTGTGAGCTGGCGCACCGCGGCCGCGAAGCAGGCCGCTATTGGGAAGAAAACGCCGAAGTGTGGACGGCCCTTGCGCGCCAGGGTTGGGATTTGTACCGCGACCTGGTGAACACGCCCGCGTTCGAACTTCTCCCGTGCGTGCGCGGGCTGCGGGGGCTCGACCTGGGCTACGGAGAAGGCCACAATACGCGGCTGCTGGCGGCGCGCGGTGCGGCCATATGCGCCGTGGATATCGCCCCCACCATCGTGCGCCACGCGCGCCGGGAGGAAGCGCAGCCGGGTATCGGTTACGCGGTGGCGAGCGGGCAGCACTTGCCGTTCGCCGCGGCTTCCTTCGATTTCGTAACCGCGTTCATGAGCCTGATGGACATGCCGCAACCGGACCGTGCGCTGGGCGGAGCGGCGTGCGTGTTGAAACCGGGCGGCTACTTCGAGACCACGCACGGGCAAATCGACGAGTGGCTGTTCAGCGCCGCGCCGCGGGAGGCCGCTTTCCGCCTGGCTCAACCACCTGGTAGCTGCCGGATTTCAAATCGAGCGCACGGCCGAACGGCATGCCAGGGCCCAGTTTACCGTGGTGAAGGACACGCGCGTGGCGGCCTATTTTTTCCTGATTCGCGGGCGCAAGCCGCGGGCTTGAGGAACGAGCGGCTCCGTCCCGGTGAGCGTAGCCGTGGTGGGCGGAACGGTGGTGCCGCCGATGGCCACGATGAAGCCGTCGCTCGCGCCGCCGGCAAAGCCGCCCTGCGTCGCGTTTCCGGTGATGGGCAGGCCGCCCGAGGTGTAGCCACCCACGAAAGCCGTGCCGTCGCTCCCCACCGCCAGCGCGGTCCCCACGCTGATGGGCGTCGCGCCAATGTACGTCGAGTATTGCAGTCCCGCCGGGCCCGCCACGCCGGCCTTCAACTTGGTGACGAACACGTCGATACCCCCGCCCCATAGGGGCTGGGGGCCGTCCTTGGTGACCGGGAAATCCGGCGACAGGGTGTAGCCGGTGACGTAGATGGCGCCCGCGCTGTCGTGGGTAATGTCGTAAGCCACGTCGCTCTCGGATCCCCCGAGAAAGGTGGAGTACACCAGAAAGTGCACGGGATCGAGCGGGTTCAAAACGGATACAAATGCATCGCCGTTGCCGCCGTAGAGTCCCTGCACGGCGTCCGGAGTCACCGGAAAATCGGGCGACAGGGTATAGCCGGTGAGCATCAGATTGCCTTTGGCATCGAGGGCGATCTTACGCACCACATCGTTGGCCGAACCGCCGAAGTAAGTAGAGTACACGAGCGAAGCCACGCCCGGCTTGGTCATATCCATCACCCCGACGATAATGTCGCCGGCGCCCAGGGGGACGGGGCTGTTGGCCAGACCGGCCAGCGGAAACAGCGTGGAAAAGGTGGAGGCGGAAAAATACACCAGGCCGCTGGGCGCCACCGCGATGCTGCGCCCGTCATCGAAGCCCTCCCCGCCCATGTAAGTGGAGTACACAGGCGTGGAAGAGGTGGGATCGATCTTGGTCAGGAAGGCGTCAGGCGGGTCCCCGAATTTCACCGCCGCGTAGGCCCCGCTGGACACCGGGAAATCGGAGGAGTTGGTGGTGCCGATGACGTAGATCATGCCGTCGGCGCCCACCGCGATGCCGTTACCCGACTCGTTCCCGGTGGTGCCGCCGAGGAAGGTGGAGTACACCAGGCCATCGCTGCCCGCGGCGTTGGGGTCAATCTTGGAGACGAATGCATCCACCGTCGTGGCCGCGCCGGTGGCTTGCACGGCCGCTCCTACGATCGGGAAATCGGTCGAGTTGGTGGTGCCGGTGAGGTAGATGAAGCCGGCGGCGTCGACATCCATGGCCAGGGCGACGTCCACATTGGCGCCGCCGAGATAGCTCAGATATACGAACCCGAAGTTACCGGCGGCATTGGTGTCGACGATGGCCACGAAGGCATCGGTGAGGCCGGCACTGGCCGTTTTGAAAGCATTGCCGGCGGCGACGAGGTCCGAGGTGGTCGTCCCGCCGGCGATGTAGAGCAGGCCGTTGGGGGCCCACTTTACCGCGGTGATCTGGTCCTTGCCGCTGCCGCCCATGTAGGTGGCGTAAGTGATCACCGGGTCAATGACCAGGGGCCGCGCGCGGTCGTACCCATCCAGGCGGATGCCCACCACGTTGCGCGCCACCAGCGTGTAACGGCCGGCGATTTCGCGGCGCGTACCGCCGGGGTCTTGCTGATAGATGACCGGCCTTTTCTGGATGATGCGCCGGGCCTTGGTTTCGAGCGCCAGGTCGCCCTCGGGCGTGATGCGCAGCCGTCCTGGCCCGCGGAACTTCATGCGGATGGCGTTGGCGTCGGCGCCGGGCGTGAGCACGAAATCGTACTCCAACTGGCTCTGGTTGCCGTAGTACACCAGGTCGATGCCAGGGTAGACGGCGTGGTAGCGAACGCGCTCATAGTTGGCGATGCCGGTGTGCCAGTCTGCCCTGCTTCCGACGAAGTAATTGGTGCGGGCGGCGAGCGGATCAAGCGGTTCGATGCGCGGCGCGGGATTGGAGTCGAGCAGGGAGATGTTCACCCGCTCGGAGCCGGCGAGCGAAAGCGACGGGCCCCGTCCCTCGAGAAAGAGGGAATAGCCGCCGGCGCGTGCCGCGTAACGGACCGTCGGCGGGAACTGGCCCTGGTTCACCTCGAAGCGCAGCGGCAGTCGGGCCAGCGCCGCCTTCGCGCGCGCGAGCGCGGCCTCCGGTGCGGCCGCGCAAACAGGGAAAACGGTACAGACGAATAACGCAAGACGAGACAGACGGAACATATGTGTAACGAGCCCCAATAAAGCCTGAAGTTCCATTAGAACATGTGCCGGGGTGGGCGCAAATGGGCCGTACGTTCACAGGCGTGAATGGCAGGAACGACGGGCGGATGCGCGCCCGTGCCCGAGCCGCCATGATATCCTGCCGAAAACAGGAGGAATCGGCATGCCCGCTCACAGAAGGCGTCTGGCCGTACTTCGTCACCCGCTGACGATCGTCTTCTGCGGGTCCGTGCTGAGCGCCATTCTGGTCCCCTGGATCAGCGCCCGCATGAACGACCGGAAGTTGCTCAACGACGCCCGCCTGCAACTTTGCATAGACATTCTGAAGAACAGCACGCAGAACGATCAGATGCTCAATTCCATGAACACCTCGGTGAATATGTTCCTCAAGGCCCAGGCTCTTGCCTCCACCTCGGCGGCGGTGCGGGAAAAGGAGCGGGCGCAGGAACGCGCCAAAATCGACGAACAGTATCACGAGTTCGACAAGGTGGCGTGGTGGTGGTATCCGAGACTGCCGACCGAAGCCAAGCTGCTGCGCATCCCATTCGATGCCACGTATCTGAAGGACCAGATCAATCAGTATAATGCCGCGCTGGTGGCGGCCACCGTGGTGCTCAACGGCTTATGGGACCAGTGCGTCCGAAGGGATTGCAAGGCCGGCGGCGCGGGCACGAAGAGCATGTTGCAGGACGCCGCGGAAAGGCTGAAGGCGCTGCAAACGGAGCGGGATTCCATCACCGGCCGGCTGGTTCACCTGTTTGCCCCCAGGGAGGCTCGGGTACAGCAGTTTCTCACGCAGCAATGAGGTGAAACCGGGAGGTGGAACCGGCGCGGCCATGGCGACCCCCGCTCAGATGCGCACCTGTTTCCACCTGCCGCGGCGGAAGAAGGCTACCGAGACCACGGCCAGCAGCGATTCCGCGCCGCAGATGGCCAGGTACACGCCGCGCGCGCCCAGGCCGGTAGAGTGCGCCAGCGACCAGGCCAGCGGGATTTGCACCATCCAGTAGCAGAACAGGTTGATCCAGGTGGGCGTGGCCGTGTCGCCGGCGCCGTTGAAGGCCTGCTCCATGATCATGCCCCAGGCGTAGAACGGGAATCCCAGGCTCACATATCGCAGGCACTCGACCGCCACCGCCAGCACGCGCGGATCGCCGGTGAACGCGCGCGCGAAGAAGCGGGCGCCGCCGAACAGGACCGTGCCGACCAGGGTCAGGAAGGCCATGTTGTAGCTGCCCGCGAGGTTGACCGCCCGCTCCGACCGCTCGGGCCGCTTCGCCCCCAGATTCTGTCCCACCAGGGTAGCCGCGGCGGTGGCGATGCCCCACGAGGGCAGGATGGCGAACATCACGATGCGCAGCGCGAGGGTGTAGCCGGCGATGGTGGCGCTGCCGAAGAAGGCGTTGATGCGCGCCAGGCTCACCCAACTGGCCGTGGCGATGAAGTACTGCACCATGGCCGTGCCGCCCACGCGCCACAGGCGCCGGGCCACCGGCCAGTCCAAGCGCAGGTGGCGCCGCGACACCGCCACCCGCGCCCGGCCGCCGGCCAGCACGTAGAGCTGGTAGAGCACGCCGATGGTGCGCCCGGTGGTAGTGGCCACCGCCGCGCCGGTGACGCCCAGTTTCGGAAAAAACAGGAAGCCGTAGATGAAGCAGGGGTCGAGCGCCATGTTGACCAGGTTCGCCAGCCACAGGGTGCGCATGGCGATGGCCGCGTCGCCCGACCCGCGAAATACGCCGTTGATCAGGAACAGCAGAAAGATGCTGGCGTTTCCGCCCAGCAACACGGTGGTGTACCCGGCGCCGGCGCGGACCACCGCCGGAGAAGCATGCATCAGGCCCAGCAACTGGCGCGCAAACAAGGCGCCGGCGACTCCTGTCGCCAGGGCCACCAGCACGGCGCTGCCGATGGCCTGCACCGCGGCCAACGAGGCTCCCTCGGCGTCCTTTTCGCCGATGCGCCGCGCCACCGTGGCGGTGGCCGCCATACTCAGCCCCAGGGCGATGCTGAACAGGAGCACCAGCAGCGATTCGGTGAGCCCTACGGCGGCCAGGGCGTCGGCCCCGAGGCGCGCCACCCAGAAGGCGTCCACCAGCCCGAAGGTGGATTCCATCGCCATCTCGAGCACGGTCGGAACCGCCAGCAGGGCGATTCCGCGGCTCAGGCTGCCCTCGGTGAAATCCTGCGTGGTGCCTTCCAGCGCCTCGCGCAGGAATTGCCACACGCCGGTGGAATTTGGTTTCGTCGCCGCCTGCATAGATCCTTCGAGAGCCATGGCTCCCGCCTCTTTCAAATTGTGAAGATGAAGATCCCGTGTTCCGCGGGGATGCGGGACACGCTTTGCGAGCCACCATTCGCCGCTTTGCGGCTAGCGAACGGAGAGGACGGCCAGGATGGCGTTACGCATGACGACCTGCTTCTGGAGATATCCTAGCACAACCGGAGAGTTTGCTACACTTGGATTCTGCCGGGCGGTGTAGCTCAGCTGGCTAGAGCGACGGTCTCATAATCCGTAGGTCGGGAGTTCGAGTCTCCCCGCCGCCACCAGCCTCTCATTTCCCCCCTTCCGATGTCTGTTAGCGTACCTTCTCCGTTTGTCGGATTGCCGTGTTGGGGCTGTAATAGAAGCAGGAGGTATACGACGTGAAGCGAATTCTTGCCATGTGCGGCCTGTTCGTGTTTGCCACCGCAAGCATGGTGGCGGCCGATCAGACCTGGAGCGGGAAGATCAGCGACAGCATGTGCGGCGCCAAGCACAACACCGCAGGGGAACACGGCGCTGCGAAGATGTCCGATCGCGATTGCACGCTGGCGTGCATCAAGGAGCACAATGCCAAGTATGTATTCGTGAAGGGGGGGAAGGTTTTCAAAATTGACAACCAGGATTTCGCGGGCTTGCAGGAGCACGCCGGCCACAGTGTGAAGCTGACGGGCGAGATGAAAGGCGACACCATCACGGTCTCCAAGATCGAGATGACGGGCAAGACCTAGTACCGATTCACCGCCGGGACGCAGAGACGCCGAGAAAGGCAACACAGTCGGCGGGCCTTCTCCGCGCCTCGGCGGTGCATCGTCTTATTGCTGTTCCGGACGTTTGCGGCGCACGCGAACCAGTTGCGATTCGAGGGCGCCCGGATCGTTCAGAATGTCGCTCTCGAGCTGGCGGAGTTCGTAGTCGATAATCAGGTGCTCCGTCTCGGAGCCCCACTGCGGTGTGCGGGTGTCCTGCCTTCTCAGTTCCAGCCGGGCCAGTGCGGCGACCCCTTTTTCCAGCCTGTCCTTAATTTCGCGCATCGTCTACGCCTCCGGGCGGATGCAACTGTTCGGAGCATCGGCCTGATACGAGTGTCCTCCATATTGCAGGCGCGCGATATCCGGACAGTTACGGGAACGCAGGCGAATATTCTGGTAATTCAGCCTGGGGAATCTTTGAAGGGAGGAAGGGGGGACGGAACAGGAGGACGCTCGCCGGCGCGAAAGCCGCGTTGTGGGCCGCGGCCGCGGACTTTCGCGTAGCGCGCTATTTACAGTCCGCGGGCCAGCCAGGTGGTCCGTGGAGTCGGGGGAACGTCAGAAAGGAACGGGTGGAACTAGTCTTTGTGCGAGTCGTCGGGGCTGACGTCCTTCAGGGAGTCCTTGAAGCCCCGGATGCCTTGAGCCAGGCCTTTGCCGAGCTCGGGGAGCTTTTTCGGACCGAAGAACAACATGGCGATGGCCATGATGATTAGCAGGTGCATGGGCTGTAGCAAACCTTCAAACATTGCGCTGACCTCTCTACTAGTAGACAACGGGGGGGAGGCGCGATGAATCCCAACAATCAGGTAATTCACCGGTGTAAAAATACCGGGATGCACACCGGCTTGCGCACACAATTCTTACGCTAATTGCACATTTGTAAACCGCGTTACCAGTATAAAATCGAGGAAGATCATGGATTGCGAAAGGCCGACCCTGCTGGTCGTGGACGACGACTCGGAAATGCGCGAAACGGCATCGATGATGCTGGAGTGCGCCGGCTACGATGTGCTCACCGCCGGCTCCGGCAAAGCCGCCCTCAGGCTCTGCGAGGAACATAGCGAAATCGATCTGGTGCTGACCGATTTCGACATGCCCATGATGAATGGCCTGGAGCTGGCGAACCGCTTGTCCGGTCTCACGCGCCCCATCGCCATCGTCCTCATGACCGCGCATCCCGTCGAAACACTGCGCACGCCTGACACTCATTCGTCCCGCGAGTTCCGGATCCTTCGCAAGCCCTTTACCTCGGCGGAGCTGCGTGAGGAGATGGCCCACGCCCTGGATCTCCACGCCCCCGCCGGGTAGGTAGCGCTGGTCAGCCTCAGAATCCCAGACCGAAGTGCAGGGCGAAGGTGACCGGGTTGGTCTTGGGGCCGGTGACCGGCCGGTTGAAGCGCACCGGCAAATCCGCCTCGATGAAGTAAGCTTTGAAGAAACACTTGTCGCGCCGGATGGGCCAACTGTGGTTCACCAGGGGCGTGAATCCCCACGATGCGGCATTGACGTCGAACGCTGCCCGCATGCCGACCCCGAAGTGGCCGCCCACGTCCCAGACCAGTCCCGGGTGGACCGTGAGCGTGGTATCGCGCGGGCGCGCTTCGTGCAACGCGGGGACGAGCTCGAGGTCGAAAGCCATTCTCCCTTGCCCCTTGACCGTGATGCCCATGGGGAAGCCGATGGAGAAGTCGTCGGCGAGGTCGTTGATGGTCTGGCCTCCGGCGCGAGTCACCAGCGGCAGCACAAAGCCGATGTGGCCGCCCAGCGTATCCTGGGCACGCGCCAGGGGCACAGCCGCCGGCAGCGCCAGCGCCAACATGGCCGCCAGCGGCCATGCCCGTCGAGAAAGCAAGCTTCTTCGTTCGATTCCCATAATCTGTTCCCGTCCTTTCGATTTAACGCTCCGGCTGAACGCCCGCCCGAAATCCCATGGGCACGCTGGTGTCGCCCGAGCCCTGCCCGGCCTCGGCACTCACCTGGAAGCTCCAGACCGTGTCCTTCGTAGTGCAGTTGCCGGTGGCGCCGCAAAGACCCCGCTTCAGCCGGGCCGTGTACTTCTCGCCGCCCTGCAGGAGCACCGCGTGCACAAACAGGCCCCAGGCGCCATCGCCGATCTGGTCCACCGATGCGGGCACAACGGCGCCGTGCGAGTCGTAGAGCGTGAAGGACGCGGCATCGACGCCGCGCATCGGTTCGGAGAAAAATGCCTTTACCACGGCGTCCTGGTAGACGTTGGTGGCGCCCGCGGGCGGATAGGTGGCCACGCGCGGCTCGGCTTTCTGCGGCAGGGCTCCGGCAATCGGGATCACCCAGTTGCGCACGATCACGGGTACGGCGGGGGCGCCTTCCACCACGGCCGGCTCCACCGACGGTTTGCGCCCATCGCACGGACCGCCGAGGATGCACGGCTCCAGCACAAAATTGCCGTTGGTGTCCGCCAGGTTGCCCAGGAATTCCAGGGCCACGATGGCCTCCACGGACTGGTAGTACACGGCGGCGGTGACCGCCACCGGCCCGCGGGTCCCCGGGGGGACAGCCACGGAATAGCGCGTGATTCTCTTGACGGCCTCGGGGCGGGGCATCGGGCGGAAGCGCGTGTCGCGGAGAAATGCATCGTCGAACAGTTGCTGGTTGCCGTTCAGATCCTTGAACAGGGGCAGCGCGGTGGGATTCGCGGCATCGATCACGTGCCCGTCTTTATCGATGGGCAGCCCGTTCTTGTTGGTGATCAGGTTCAGCGGCGTGGCGTAGGGCAGGTCCAGCGTGGGGCAACCGTCGCCCAACGATGCCATGGCCTTGAACTGCATGGCGTAGGGATCCACCGAGCCGGGCGGAATCTTCCAGTTGCAGCCGGGATAGTTGGGGTCGACCATCTCTTCGGTGGTGAGATTGCCCACACCGATGGAGGTGCGGTCCCACACCGAATCGCGGATGGGCAATTCCGCGCCCGTGGCCAGGTCATAGGCATGCACCGCCAGCCACGCCGTGCGCGCTTCCGGGAATCCGGTGGGAAAGTTGTGGCCGCTGCCGGTGTTGGCGAGCGTGATGCGGAGCGGCACGGCGGTGCCCTCCTTGGCCTGCGCCGGGCCGACGAACTCCATGCTGAGCACGTGGCGCAGGCGCTCCCAGGCCAGCCGCGCCTGCTGCGCATAAGCCCCGCGCCGCTCGGTGTGCGTGAAGAAGGCGCGGGAGTACGGGCTGTGGTGGTCTGCGGACGAGAAACTGAACGCCGACAGTTCCGGGTAGGGCGAGACGTTGCCCGAGGTGTCCACATCCTTGCCGATCACGCGCGGAATGAACGTGTTGCCGCCCACGAAATGATGCGTGAAGAAGGGGTGCAGCGCGCCATCGGTGGCCACGCGGTCGACCGCGGCCGCCAGCGGGTGGCCGTCCTGGTACAACGTCTGCGCGGTGCCCGGCTGGCCGTAATCCTGCTGCATATGGCAGTCCTGGCAATCGCGCTTAAAACGCGGGTCGAAATTGCGGTTCTGCGGCCGGTCGGCATAGCGGCTGCTCGACCACTCCGTGTACGTACGCTCGATGGGGAATCCGCCCACCCACTTGTGAAGCTGGTTCTTGATGGGCAGGGCGTTGGTGACGTCGTGGCACGCGGCGCACATCTCGGCGCGGACATACATGGCCTGGTGGAAGCCCTTGTGCTTGGCGGGGTCCATGTGCTGGTAGGGCATGTCCTGGCCGAACGTGCGGCTGCTGTTGCTGTCGATGGGCTGGGGAGGCGTGCCGGCCGCCAGTGGCCCGAACGTTTCCGCGGTGCCTATGGCGTGCGGGGAGAGGCGATAAGCGCCGGCCCCGACGCTGTACCCCAGGGTGCGTTTGGTGGGATCGGCCACCTGGAACATATCCTGGCGGTCGGCGGGCAGAATCTCACTGCGCGCCTCGGTGCCCACGGCGGCATGGTACTCGGTGCCGCCGCGCTCGTAGTTATGGAACGGCGTGTCGCGCGTTTCGCCGAAGCTGTGGCAGACGGCGCAGAAGATGCCGGACTTCCCCGAATCGGTGTTGCGATACTGCGAGTCCAGGGTGGCGAAGGCGAGCCCGGTGCCGTTGTCCGAAGTGGGATTGAAATTGGGATCGACCGTGGCCGATTCCCGGTGCGTCAGGGGATCGATCTTGACGTTGCGCAGCGGGACATTGTCCAGGTAGTTGGTGGGCATGTGGCAGCGCGAGCAGAAGGCATCGAGCAGCGAGCCGGGGCGCGACACGGTGTACATGCCGGTTCCGATATCGAACTCGGAGGCGCACTGGCCCGGCTTGGCGAAGGGGTTGTGGAGCGCGCGCGGCGTGCCGTCGGGCGGCTCGGGGGTATCGCACTCGCCGTTGGCCGAGGTGGCGCGCGCCGAATACAGGAATGCGCCGCGCCACACCGGATCGCGCCAGGCGTTGGCCATCATGGAGCCGTTCCATTCGTCGAAGATCTTCTTGTGGCAGTTCTGGCATTGGCCGGGGTGGTCCTGCGACTGCCAGTGGTCCTCGAACGGCGGAGGGAAGGCGGCGGCTTCGGCGGTATCGTACGGCGCGGCCTCGGGGATGCGGTTCGGCAGGTCGGTGAGCTTCCTGCTGTCGGGCTGGTACACCAGGAAACTCAGGCCCACAATGGTGCCCACGAAGGTCGCGCCTTTGACCAGCTTCATGTTCGTCATGGCTCTACTCCAGTGGCCGGGCTGGGAACGGATTCGCGGTGCGTGGCCAGGGCTTCGGCCGCCAGCACCGGGTCGCTCACCGGCGTGATGGGAGCCGCCCCCAGGCTCCAGATAAAGAACAGATACGCCAGCGCCGCGCAGCCCGCGAAGATCGCAGCCTCCAGGATGCCGAACCGCGGCGCGCTCCACGCGGAGGGCATGATCAGCATATACAGGTCCAGCCAGTGGCCCGCGAGAAGCAGCACGCAGACAATCTTGAGCGCCCGCGGGTTGCGTTTCACGGGTGCGCCCAGCAGCACGGCGAAGGGGATGATCCAGTTCACCGCGAAATTCGCCAGGAAAAACGGAAGCCATGGCGCGCTGGTGCGCCGGACGTAGTGGGTGACCTCTTCGGGGATGTTCCCGTACCAGATCAGCAGGTATTGGCACGTCCAGATGTACGCCCAGAAGGTGGAGAAGGCGAACAGCAGTTTTCCCAGGTCGCGCAGATGATGATCGCTGGCGGCCTGCGTCAAAAAGCCGCGATCCCGCAACAGGACCGCGGCCAGCGTGATGGCCGCCAGACCCTGCACGAATGTCCCCGCGAAAACGTAAATCCCGAACATGGTGCTGAACCACGAAGGATCGAGCGAGATGATCCAATCGTAGGAACCCAGGGTGAAGGAGAGCGCGAACACCACCACAAACGCGGCGGCGTAGCGGTTCAGGCGATAGTGATAGGCCAGGCTCGATCCGGGGTTGCGGTCCTGCGCCAGCGAGGTGCGGCGGAAGAGCCAGGCGAAGAGCATCCACAGCAGCAGCGCCACCGCCGAGCGCACGAAGACCCACGGCTCGGCGAGGTACTGCACCTTGCCGGCGATGGCGGGTGCATGGGCGAAGGCACCGGGGCGGCTCCAGGGGTAAATCCACTGGCGCCCGAAATACAGCGCCATCATGAGCACCGCGGCTGCGGGCAGCGCCGCCATGAACGCTTCCGGGATGCGCCGCAGGCCGGCCGACCAGCGCGCGCCGGTGAGCCGCTGCGACGCGATGAAGAACATGGCCGACACGGCGAGGGAGGTGATATAGAAGCCGTCCAGCAGGAGGTTCAGCCAGGTGCGTTCGGGGGCCGCAGTGAGACCGTAAGCGGCTGCGCCCGCTCCCGCGAGGAAGAGGACGGCCGCGACTATGTATTGCAGGGCCGGGGCCTTGAAGCGGAGGTTGGGGGTCATGGCTTGCCGCCCTGTTGGCCGGTTGCCGGCTGGTCCGCGAGCTGTTGCAGGGCGGTGCGCACGTACGTCACCACCTTCCAGCGCTCGGCGGCGCTGAGCTGCGCGGCGTAGGGGCGCATTTTGCCGGCGCCCATAGTGATCACGTGGAAAAGCCGTCCCGGCGGAAACTGCATCACGCGATCGGAAGTGTACGAAGGCGGATGCGGAATCTTTTCGGCCACCGGCCCGTCGCCCTTGCCGCTCTTTCCATGGCAGACCAGGCAGTAGGTCCGGTACAGCTCCCAGCCTTCCTGCATCACCTGCGGCGTGGCCCTGAGCGGGTTCGCCAGCTCGCGGCCGGCGCGCGCGGCTTCCTGCTCGCCGGGCCCGTAGCGGAAGGGCGCATACCCGCGCGGGACGGTGCCCGCCACGGGAAGCTGGAGCGTGAGGCCGTCGCGCGTCACCGGGTTGGGCGCGTAGGCTTTATAGGCGGGGTCGCGCGCCATGTCGGGCATGTACTCATAGGCGCGCTCGTGCGAACTGGCGCCGCAACCCACGGTGATTGCCGCGGCCAGCACCACGAACCATGTGGGGCAGGATGATATCCTGCGCGCCGGTTGGCAACCGGCGCCTGGTTCGGGCAGGTTGCCAACCTGCCCCACGGCGGCCCTCATAGCTCCGCCTCCTTTTCTTCCAGCTTGTCGGGCCCGCTCTGCTCCAGGATCTGGCGCGGGCGGGGGGAGTCCGATTTCGGGAGCACCAGGGCGAAGCGGTTGTCGGTGACGCCTTCCACAATCAGGCACTCGCGCCGGCCGGGATACAGGCGCGCGCGCAGCAGCAGAGCGGCCACCGTCGCCAGTCCGCCCGCCAGCACGGTGAGCTCGAAGGCGATGGGCAGAAACGCCAGCGTCGAATTGTCCGGCTTGCCGCCCACGTTCATGCCCCAATCGAGCACGGCGGTGTAGAACTGGAACGCCAGCGCCACGCCGCATCCGCACAGGCCAGCGATCAGCGTGACCCAGGGCAGGCGCGTCCGGTTCAGACGCATGGCCTGATCGAGCCCGTGGATGGGGTACGGCGCGTACACGTCGTGGATCTTGAGGTTCTCGGCGCGCAGCGTCTCCACCGTCTTCATGAGGCTGTTGGCGTCGGAATAGGTGGCCACCAGGAACTCTCTAGCCATGGGCCACCTCCGGCGCGCTTTCGTCGTCGCTCAGCGCCATGCGGTGCGCGCCGTGGCCCACCGTCCCTTTCACTTCCCAGATCGCCACCATGGGCAGCACGCGAATGAACAGCAGGAAGCAGGTGAAGAACAGCCCGAAAGCACCCACCAGAATGCCCATATCGAACACCGTGGGGTAGAACATGGCCCAACTGGACGGCAGAAACCCGCGGTGCAGCGACACCACGATGATGATGAAGCGCTCGAACCACATGCCGACATTCACCAGCACCGACGCCACGAACAGCACCGCCACGCTGGAGCGCGCCTTGCGGAACCAGAAGAGCTGCGGCGTGATGGCATTGCACAGCACCATGATGTAGAAGCCCCAGGCGTAGGGGCCCGTGGCGCGGTTGATGAAGTGGAAGCGCTCGTAAAGATTGCCGCCGAACCACGCGCTGAAAAATTCCGTGGCATAGGCATAGCTGACAATCGAGCCGGTGAGCAGCAGCACGCGCGCCATGGCATCCAGGTGCCGCATGGTGATGTAGCGCTCCAGGTGCATGGTCTGGCGCGTGATGATCAGCAGCGTCATCACCATGCCGAAGCCGGAGTAGATGGCGCCGGCCACGAAGTAGGGCGGAAAGATCGTGGCGTGCCATCCGGGCACGAGCGACGTGGCGAAATCCATGCTCACGATGGTGTGCACCGAAACCACCAGCGGCGTGGCCAGCCCCGCCAGGATGATGCTGACCATTTCATAGCGCGACCACGTGCGGTGCGAACCGTTCCAGCCCAGGCTCAGCAGGCGGAAGACGGCTTTCTTGATGCCCTGCGCGGCGCGGTCGCGCAGCGTGGCCAGATCCGGAATCATGCCCAGGTACCAGAACACCAGCGAGATGGTGAGGTAGGTGCTGATGGCCACCACGTCCCACACCAGCGGCGAGCGGAAATTCACCCACAGCGGGCCGCGCTGGTTGGGGTAGGGAAAAATGAAAAACGCGTCCCACGGCCGGCCCATGTGCAGCAGCGGGAACAGGCCCGCGCACATGACGGCGAAAATGGTCATGGCTTCGGCCGAGCGGTTGATGGAGTTGCGCCACTGCTGGCGGAACAGCAGCAGGATGGCGGAAATCAGCGTGCCGGCGTGGCCGATGCCCACCCAAAAAACGAAGTTGGTGATATCGAAGGCCCAGCCCACGCTGCTGTTGAGGCCCCAGATGCCGATCCCCTTGGCGAACAGGTACGCCACCATCACGCCCAGGTTCCCCAGCGCGGCCAGCGCGATCGCGAAACAGATCCACCACCCTTTGCCCGGCCGCGCTTCCATGGCGCGCACCACGTCGCCGGTGATCTCGCCCAGTGTGGGATGGCCGTCCACCCAGCGCGGCGCGGGCAGAATCTGCTGGTAGGGTAGGCCTCCCGGCCTGCCCTCTTCCGCGGCTTGAATCATCGAACTCATCAAGCAGTCTCCAAAGCGTTCCGCACCTTCTTGAGGTACCCCACGTTGGGCCGTGTTCCCAGCTCTTCCAGCACGCGGTAGAACCGCCGTTCGCGGTGCAGTCCGTAGGCGCGGCTGGCGGCATCCTTCAGGTCGCCGAACACGATTGCCTCGCTGGGACAGGCCTGCTGGCAGGCGGTGCGGATATCGCCGTCGGCCAAAGCGCGCTTCCCCTGCAAAGCGGAATTCTTGGCCAGCTGAATGCGCTGCACGCACAGGCTGCACTTCTCCATCACGCCGCGCGTGCGCACCACCACGTCGGGGTTCAGCACCATGCGGCCCAGCGGGCTTTCCATGTTGTAATCGAAATCCGGATTTTGCGTGTAGTTGTAGAAGTTGAAACGCCGCACCTTATAAGGACAGTTGTTGGCGCAGTAGCGCGTCCCGATGCAGCGGTTGTAGATCTGCTGGTTCAGCCCTTCGGAGCTGGTGGTGGTGGCGAGCACGGGGCAGACCGTCTCGCAGGGCGCGTTGCCGCAGTGCTGGCACATCATGGGCTGGTGGACGCTGGCCGGGTTCTCCTCCGCGCCGCTGTAGTAGTGGTCGATGCGCATCCAGTGCATGATGCGCACGCGCCTTACCTGATCTTTTCCCACGACGGGCACGTTGTTCTCGGCCTGGCAGGCGATGACGCAGGCGGAGCAGCCGGTACAGGCATTCATGTCGATGGCCATGCCCCAGGAGTGTTCGCCCTCCGGCCGCGCGGCCCACAGCGTGGCGGCTACTTCGGGCGGCTCTGGTTCGCGGTCGAGATCGGCGAGCGTAGTTTCGAGCGCGATGGGGCGGCCCTCCATCGAGAAGTGGGTTTGCGTGCCGGCCAGCTCGTCGCGGCGCCCGGTTTTCTGGATGGTCACGTCGTGCGTGCCGGTAAGCGGATACGCATTCGCACCCACATCCTGCCCGGCCTTGCCCACCAGTTTTCTGCCGTAGCCCAGCGCCACCGAAATGGTGCGGCCCTCCTGCCCCGGCTGCACAACCACCGGAAGCTGAAGCTGCGCCTGCGCGGTGCGCAGCGAAACCACATCGCCATCGGTGAGCCCGAGCTTCCTGGCCAGTTGCGGCGCCACCGCGGCGAAGTTTCCCCAGGTGACCTTGGTGATGGGGTCGGGCAGCTCCTGCAGCCACGGATTGTTGGCGTGACGGCCATCGCGCATGGCCACGCTCTCGTAGAGCCTGATCTCGTAGCGGTCGTCGCGGCGCGCCGCCAGCGCCTGCCGCCGGGCATCGACGATGGCGCCGGCCGCAGCGGCCCATGCACCCTGGAATGCGGGCAGCGCGGGCGCGGGCGCGGCCGCGGGAGCGAGCGTCACCACGCCGGCCTCGAGCGAGCGGTCCCAGAAGGCGTCGAAATCGGTGGCCTCCTTCTGCCGGGGGAACAGATTCTTGCGCCAGTACTCGCGCAGCCAGGTGTAATAACCAGTCTCGTTGCCCGACCATTTGAGCAGGCTGTCCTGCGCGGCGCGGGTGTCGAACAGCGGCGCGATCACTGGTTGCGCCAGGCTGAAGTACGACTCCACCGGCTCGGCGTCGCCCCACGCTTCGAGGAAATGATGGTCCGGACAGATAGCGCCCGCGTGCGAGCTGGTTTCGTCGCGGCGGTCGGAAAAGGAAACCGCCAGCGCCACTTTCTCCATGGCCGCGAGGAACCGGCCGCTATCGGGATAATCGTAACCGGGGTTCACGCCGTGGAGCAGCAGGGTATGAACCTCGCCGCGGTTCATCTGCTCGACCAGCGCCGCCACGGCCTGGTCGTCGCCCGCGCGCTGTAGCGAAGGCCGCAGCACGTCCACTGTCTTCCCGATATTGCCCAGGAAGGCGTTGAGGGCGTTGACCACCACCTGCACCGATTTGTCCTCGACGCCCGATACCACCAGCGATTCGCCGCGATGGCGCCAGAGCTGCTCCGCCACGGCGTCGAGTTTCCGCGCCTCCACGGTTGGCTCCGGGCCTTCCGGGACGCCCGCCTGCCCGGCCTTCGCCGCGATCCGCCGCAGCAGCGCCACGGCCACCGCGCCCACCTCCGACGGAGCGACCGGCACGCGCACATCCGCGGTGCTTCCCGTGACCGACAGGCCCGCTTCGAACTGCACGTGCAGCGCGAAGCCGCGCTCGGGACGGCGCGATTGGGCATACTGGCGGGCGAATTCCACGGGCGATAGCCAGGTGCCCAGGAAATCCGCTTCCAGGCCTACAATCACGCGCGCGGCGTCGAAGGAGTAATGCGGAATCGCGGCGCGGCCGAAGCTTTCCAGGTTGGCGGCGCGCAGGGTGCCGTAGGAGACGGCGTCGTACACCACGTGCCGGAAGTTGGAGTATCGCTGGCGCCACCCGGCGATAATCTCCAGCGTGGATGGGCTGGTGATGGTGCCCGAGAGCAGCACGATAGCCCGCGCGCTTCCCTGCGCCGCGCGCAGCGATTCGGCCACGCGCTGGTCGATCTCCTGCCACGTGGCGAGCTTTCCCTTCCACAGGGGGCCGCGCAGGCGCTCGCCATCGTAGAGCGAGAGCACCGTGGCCTGGCCGGTGGCGCACGTGCCGCCGCCGAACAGGGGAGATTGCGCGTTGCCTTCGATCTTGATGGGCCGTCCGTCGCGCTGCTTCACCAGCAGGCTGCACGACGAAGGACAGCCGCCGCAGGTGGT
>JAIQEX010000217.1 GCA_020073615.1 Terriglobia bacterium | reverse complement strand
GACCCCAAGGGGCTTCCCTTGGACCTGGCTGGAGTGCAGACACCGGGCGCCGTCTCGGTAAGCTTCGTCGCCGCGTATATTCCCAAAGGGCAGACGCAGTATTTCTCCTATGCGACGCGCACGCAGACCAGCCCCATCACCAAGGTCGCCGCGAATCAGGCGGGCGCCGATTCGGGCGGCACCACGCAGACGGTGACGACAGGCGAATACATCTATACCTTTAAGACCAAGGCCGCGGCGCAGGGCGGGGGGGCGTTTGATCCGACGGCCACGCATCGCGTGGGCGCCTATGGATCGCGCAACCTGACCGAGTTCGACCTGGGCACGAATTTCGATTCCTCGGTTTTCGATTTTGTTCCGGCGGGCGGGACGCCGGCGCCGCGCGACGTCGTGCGGACGGCGGCGTGCGAGAAGTGCCACGCGCAGAATTCGCTTTCCTTCCACGGCGGCTCGCGCCGCGGCGTGGAACTGTGCATCATGTGCCACCAGCCGCAAACGGTCGATCCGGACACGGGCAACACGGTGGACATGAAAGTCTTCATCCACAAGATTCACATGGGCAGCCAGCTTCCGAGCGTGCAGGCGGGCACACCGTACCAGATTATCGGCTTCAACCAGGCGGTATCCGACTTTTCGACGGTGAACTATCCCTCCGACCCGCGGCGTTGCGAAAGCTGCCACGATCAGTCCACGAAGGCGGCGCAGCAGAACAACTATCTGACCAAACCCAACCGGGCGGCGTGCGGCGCTTGCCACGATACTGTGAACTTCGCCACCGGCGCCAACCACAGTTCCGCGAATCTGCCGGAGCTGAGCGACAATCAATGCGCGTTCTGCCACATTCCGCAGGGCGAGCTGGAGTTCGACGCGTCCATCAAGGGCGCGCACACGCTGCCCACGCAGTCCCTGACTGCTCCGGGCATCAACTTCGAGATCCTGAAAGTGGACAACGGCGTGGCGGGCCAGGCTCCGACGGTGACCTTCACGGTGAAGGACAACTCCGGCGCGGGCATCTCGATGGCCACGCTGACGGGCGGCTCCAACCGGCTGGCCCTGGTGATGGCGGGTCCGACCTCGGACTACGGCTACACCAGCTTTGGTTCGGATGTGAAGACCCCGGGCTACGTTTCCGAGAACCCGGTGCCCAAGGCGCAGTGCTCCAGCGACGGGACCTGCACGTACACCTTCACGCACGCGCTTCCGGCCAATGCCAAGGGGACTTTCGCCATCGGCATCGAAGGGCGGCGGGGCATCACCCTGCTGCCGGGCACGACCGCGCAGCAGACGTCGGAATATGGCGGCGTCAACAAGGTGAGCTACTTCTCGGTGGATGGCTCCAAAGTGCAGCCGCGCCGCCAGGTGGTGGACATCGCCAACTGCAACAAGTGCCACACGTTCCTCTCGCTGCACGGCGAGAACCGCAACCAGATCGAAATGTGCGTGCTGTGCCACAACCCGAGCGAGAACGATGTCTCGGTGCGGCCCGTGGCGACGGTAGCGGCGGACAAGGCGCTGCCTCCGCAGTCGGTGAACTTCGCGCTCATGATCCACAAGATCCACACCGGGGAGAAGCTCTCTGAGGCGGGCCAGAACTACACCATCGTAGGGTTTGGCGGCAGCCACAACGATTTCTCGGATGTGCGTTATCCGGCGATGACCCCCACGGGCTCGACCGGCGATACCGCCCAGTGCGACATGTGCCACGTGAACAACTCCGAGACGGTGTTCCCGATCGATAAGAACCCGGTGGCCGATACCCAGGGGCTCATGGCCCCGGCGTCGACGCCGGCTACGACCTCGGCCTGCACGGCCTGCCACTTCACCAAGTCGGCTATGGCCCATGCGTCCGCCCAAACCGACCCGAAATTCGGCGAAAGCTGTGATATATGCCACGCAGCGGGCACCGATTTCGACGTCCAGAAGGAACACGCGGGCAAGTAGTATTCAAGTCCTGTAGTATTTAATTGAAGATGACCGTATCGTTCCGGCCGTCCCTTAGGACAAGCAACGAAAATCGGCGGGCGCGTCTCCCAAGGGAGGCGCGCCTTCTGCTGCTTGTGGCGGCCGCACTGTTGACCACTACTCTTGCGGGCGCCCAGGACAAACCTGCCGCCGCCCCGCCCACTACGGCGAATAAGCCGGCGGAAAACGCCGGTTCCGAAGCCTGCCAGGGGTGCCACGAGGATATCTTCAATGCCTTCCAGAAGAATCCTCACCACCTGGTGGAAACCGACAAGAAGCGCGGCTGGGAGACCAGAGCCTGCGAATCCTGCCACGGTCCCGGCGCCAAGCATGCGGAATCGGCTTCCGCGGACGACATCCGCAACCCCTTGAAGCTCAAACCGGCGGAAGCGGACCGCGCCTGCCTCACCTGCCATCTGAATCAGTCCACGCACGTGGGACGCATTTATAGCAGTCATGCCAAGAACCAGGTGAGTTGCGTCTCCTGCCACTCGATCCACAAGAACGGACCGAACGGGCTGGTGGCTCGCAAGGCGACGGAAGTCAACCAGCTATGCGCCAGGTGTCATGCCGACGTGTGGGCCAGCTTCCAGCGGCCTTTCAAGCATCGCTTGCCGGAGGGCGCCATGTCGTGCGTGGATTGTCACAATCCGCACGGCACGCTGCTGTCGCGTTCTCTACAGACCGCCAGGGCCAACGAACCCGGCTGCGGGAAGTGCCACGGCGATAAGGCCGGGCCATTCCCGTTCGAGCACGCGCCCGTTAGAGTGGAGGGCTGCATGGCATGCCATGAGCCGCACGGCTCGGCGAATCCGCGGATGATGACGCGGCACGAAATCGGGTTTGTGTGCCTGGAGTGCCACTCCAACCTGCCGGCGCCGACACTGCCGGCCAACGGAACGCTGGGCACTTCGCCTCCGGCGTTCCACGACCTGCGCACCCCGCGCTTCCAGAACTGCACCCTTTGCCATCAGAAGGTGCATGGTTCTTACGTGGACCGGACACTACTCAAATGAGATACCTACTGGCTCTTTTATGGATAGTGCCGGCTCTCGCGCAGCAGCCGGACACGCAGACCAAGCCCGCCGAACAGGCAGCGCAGGCTCCTGCGAAGACCGACGCGAAGGCCGAGTCTCCGGCGCCCGCCACCGAGCAGTGGGTGACCGGCAGCGTGGACTTGGGATACCGCTGGCTGACCGACATCCGCGGCAGCTTTCCACAATACCGGAGCGTCGTGAATCTGGGCGAGGGTCCTAAGCTCTTCGGCCTGGATCTAACGATTACGGATCCCAAGAAGCGGCTGTTCGACCGGCTGGATGCGCGGGCGTACGGCTGGGGCGGCGACCCTTACAGCACCGCGCGCGTGGATGCCCGCAAGCTGGGTATTTACGATTTCACCTTCGACTACCGCAACATCGCGTACTTCAACGCCGTGCCCTCGTTTGCCAATCCGCTGGCGCCGGCCGGCTTCAACGAGCAGGCCTTCGATCTGCACCGGCGGACGATGAACATCGGGCTCGACCTGCTCCCGGGGAAACGCTTCACTCCCTACCTGGCGTTCAGCCGGAATGCCGGGTACGGGCACGGCATCGACACGTTGGTCAACGAAGCCAACGACGAGTTCGCCGTGCCGACCCTGCTGCGCGACAGCACGGCCAACTACCGCGGCGGCGTGCACGTGGCGTTCGACCGCTTCCACGTGACGCTGGAGCAGGGCGGGACGACGTTTAAGGATGATGACCAGTCGTCGTTCACGGGGACCAATTTCGGCGACCGCACCACGCCGCTGCTGGGGCAGACGCTGGTGCTGAAGAGCCTGCAGCAGTCGTACGGCATTCGCGGCCACAGCATCTACAGCAAGGTCCTGCTGACGGCCAGCCCGTTTTCGAAGCTCGATATCTACGGCCAGTTCCTGTACAGCGATCCGAAGACAGACGTGCGCTACACGGATGCCTCGACGGGCAACTTCGTGGTGCAGAGCCTGCTCCAGTTCTTCGGCGCGCAGCAGAGCCTGGGGACCGGCACGGCGGTGCAGCCGCACGTGACCGGCAGCCTGGGGTTCGAGCTGCGGCCCTTCCGCCGGCTGCGCATCATCGAATCGTGGATGACGGACCGGTATCACGACGCGGGCTTCGGCCTGTTCACGCAGCAACTGCTGCAAACGGCGCCGCTCACCACGCTGACGAATACGCTTTCGCCCATCCAGATCGTGAACTACAACCAGGAGGAAGTGAATGCGCTCCTGGATGTCACTTCGAAGATTACGCTGCGCGGCGGCTACCGCTACGTGTGGGGCGACGCGACGGTGCGCGCGGGGAACCTGAGCCAGACCGGCCCGGAGGTTTCGGGTGAGCTGAAGCGCAACGTGGGGCTGGCGGGCCTGACCGTCCGTCCGTCGCAGAAGCTCTCCGTCAACCTGGATTACGAAGCGGCGTCGTCGGATCGCGTCTATTTCCGCACCAGCCTGAACGATTACCACCGGGCGCGGGTGCGGGCGAAGTACCAGGTGTCCGGCGCGCTGGTGTTGCAGGCGAATTTCCAGGTGCTGAACAATCAGAACCCGTCGCCCGACATCCAGTACGATTTCCAAAGCCGGCAGAATTCGCTGGCGGTGTACTGGACTCCGGCGGGCAGCAAGCGGGTCAGCGTGATGGCGGAATACGACCGCTCGACGCTGCGTTCCAACATCAGTTTCCTGTTGCCGCCGTTTCTGACGACGGCGGTTTCGGCGTATCGCGACTACGCGCACACGGCCACGTCGGCCGTCGACCTGGCGCTGGTGCGCGGAGCGAAGCTGACGGCGGGCGGATCGTTCTTTATCTCATCGGGCAGCCGGCCGTCGCGCTACTACCAGCCGCTGATGCGGCTTTCGGTCCCGTTCGGCAAGCACGTCACTTCCAACACCGAGTGGCAATACTACGGATTCGGGGAACAGTTCTTCCTCTTCGAGGGCTTCCGGACGCATGTGTTCATGACCGGGCTCAGGTTAACCAGATAGGAGACCAGCAATGTTCATTCGAGTGGTTGCGGCGGGCGCGCTCGTTGCCTGGAGCGCGATGGCCGCCGGCATCGTGCCGGGCGATGCGCGCCGCGGGGAGCAGCTTTTCCAAAACGAGCAGTGCATCCAGTGCCACAGCCTGAAGGGCCACGGGGGGACGCTGGCGCCCGACCTGGCCAAGCGCGTGGACCGCGACTACACGCCGGCGGTGATGGCCAGCCTGATGTGGAACCACGCCCCGGCCATGTGGGCGGCCATGAAAAAGCAGGGCATCGTCAAGGCCGAGCTGACGCCGGAATCGGCGTCGGACCTGTTTGCGTACTTTGTTTCGGCGCGCTACTTCGAAAAGCCGGGCGATGCGTCGCGCGGCAAAGAGGCGTTCGCCGCCAGACATTGCGCGGAGTGCCACGGCATTACCACCTCCAACGCGGCCGGCGCGCCGCCCGTGGCCAAGTGGGAATCGCTCGCGGACCCGATCATCCTGGCACAACAGATGTGGAACCACGGCGCCAGGATGCGCGAGGAGTTCGCCAAGAAGAAGCTCACCTGGCAGAGCCTGACGGCGCAGGAACTGACCGATATCCTGGTGTACCTGCAGAATCTGCCGGAGACCAGGAATGCGTCGCTCAATTTTCAGTTTCCACCCTCGGATACCGGCGAGGCGCTCTTCCAGTCCAAGGGCTGCATCGGCTGCCACACGGGCGCGCGGGCGCTGGAGACGCTCCTGCGGAACCAGACGCTGACGGAGATCGTGGTGGACATGTGGAATCACCAGCCCAAAATGAAGCAGCCGCCCCCGGTTCTCACGCAGGAGGAGATGCGGCAGATCATCTCCTACATCTGGGCGCGGCAATACTTCCGCGGCGACGGCAATGCGGAGCGCGGGAAAAAGGTCTTCGCGGAGAAGAACTGCGCCACCTGCCATAACGACCCGTCGAGCGGAGCGCCCAAGCTGGGCAAGGGCAAAGACGCCCACTCGGACATCACCATGATCTCGGCGCTCTGGCAGCACGGCCCGCGCATGCTGGAGCTGATGAGCGAGAAGAAGCTGGAGTGGCCGCGCTTCACGGCGCAACAGATGTCGGACGTGATCGCGTATTTGAATTCGCTGTAGGCGCGGGGGGCGAGGGGCGGGCCGCGGTCGGTGCGTGTTGGGGTCGAGCGATCGAACTGCTTGAGCTCATGGTCAGCGGGCACTTTCCGGATTAGCGACGCCCCCTTGGAGTTGGCGCTAAGGCCACTTCCGCGGCTAAGGGTGATACGGCCAGGCGGCAATCTCGCTTGGGCTGAGAGCTGCAACACAACCCACGCGGTTGCTTCTTGGTAATGCCTTTTAGAGTGTCACGAGAGTCGACTGGCGCTCCGCGAGCAACTACAATTTCTAACAATTTCTTTTATGTCAGGCCGCCGCAGACAGACACGCACGCCTCTCCCGTCGCCCAAAGGCAGACTGCTTAAACCCAAACTTTATGAAGGTAGCTTCGCTTATAAATTCCGAAACGTTGAGCACCTTGAATGGCTACAAGAGATTCTTCTCGGTGATACACTCTATTTCCCAACGGCTCGTGATCTGAACGATCCGGAAGAGGCTCGGCCCCGATTGGTGTCGGCCTCGCAAGAAGCGCTCATCGCGGTACTGATTGACTTGGATCCGGCGCATTCCGAGGCGTCAAGAGTGTTGCCGAGCCTTGATTCACCGCAGCGGCGTGACAGTTTTGCTAGGCTGACATTTACTTCACTTTTGGTGAAGTAGATGTCAGCATGCGAAGATCGCCACGAAATCTAAGAATCGCCTGTAATCACTATTGTCCAAAACAGCAGTTACTCTGAGCGGCTGTACGCATCAGTGATGAGTTAAAGTGCCGCGATGATCGTGTCGTACACCGCCAACCGCGTCTGTTGCCGGATTGCGGTGGGGCGCGCCCTCCTGTCAACGTAGTGAGTGAACCAGACGCTCATCTCGGTTCCATCACTCGCCTCAAGGAGGGCATTGTTTATG
>JAIQEX010000216.1 GCA_020073615.1 Terriglobia bacterium | reverse complement strand
GGCGGTGACTGGGGATCGCGCGCGCAGGTGGCTCCGGGGATGTGGCGGCCGGTCTTCTTACAGAGCGTGTCGTCCCAGGCGACTACTACCGGCGCCTGCGGAGAAGGCAGCAGTTCCGCCCAGTGATCGAAGATGGGATCGAATAGCGTATGTGGATTCCAGGGGCTGCGCGAGAACAATCGATAGTCAGCGCTCCAATCCAGAAACTGCCGGCCGGTGGCGCAGTATGGCGTTGGAGGTCAGATGGGTACGCAGGCAGAGGAGCAGACCGTAAGCCAGACGCTGCGCACGTTGCCAGGTGCGCTGTTGCGGAAAGGCGGAACGCCAAGGCTGCAACAGTTCATGGAACTTCTCCAACAGGATCATGGCAGGATTGTGGGGGTGCGAGTTGGCATAAGCGCTGGCGCCAGTGTGGCTCCAGCGCAGAGTCTCCAACAGCAGCGGTCGCACGCCATAGGCGGCCAGCCAGTCGGTGGGGAGTTGGCGAGCGGCGAGAGCGAGGATGCGAGTCCGCGTGGAAGCGATGAGCGCCCGGACCGTCCAAAACATGCCGGACTGTTTGAGTCGGGAACCGATCACAGTCTTGCAGCCGGCCTCGATCACACCCGAGCCGACAAAGAGATGCTGGCGGCGAAACGCTGGGTAACGCATGCGCTCCGCGTTCCTCTCGAAGTATTCAGCCTCGGTGCGAATCTTGTCGGCCACTTCGGGATTTTCGGAATCGATGGAGCGCAGAGCGACCACGAGCTTCTCGATTTTTCCCTGGTCGAGCCTTCGCTGTTGGATCTTGATCCAGACTTTCTGGCTGGCTCCGCCGCCCACGCCGATGCCGGGCACATCCCGGAGCGGGCGCGTGGTTCCCCACCCGGCGCGAAATGCTGGTGCGCGGCGATCATGGGATAATCGATCCAATGGCATGAGGTATGTCTTCGCCCTGGTGCTGGTGCTCGCGGCATTGTCGGGCTGTGCGCACAAGAAACACGCCCGGCGGATTCCGCCGCCGCCAGCCCCGTCCGCCGTCCCCCAGCCGGGGTACACGGAAACCGGCGTGGCAAGCTGGTATGGCCACCCCTACCACGGCCGGCGCGCCGCCGATGGCGAAATCTACGACATGGAAACCATGGTCGCGGCCCATCGCACTCTTCCCTTCGACACCTGGGTCCGCGTGGTGAATCTCAGCAACGACAAGACCGTTGAAGTGCGGGTCATCGACCGCGGCCCATTTGTCGATGGCCGCATCATCGACCTCTCCCATGCCGCCGCGCGCGCCATCGAGCTGATCGGTCCGGGCGTCGCCCGCGTGCGCCTCGAAGTAGTGCGTGCGCCTGCAGGCGTTGCACCGGCAGTGTACGCGGTGCAGGTCGGCGCCTTCCGCGATCGCGGCAACGCCGAGCGTGTGCGCGCGCGCATGGCCTCCCTCTACGGCGCCGCCCGCCTGGTCGAGCGGCCCGAGAACCCGGGCGTCTGGCGGGTGATTGTGGGCTCGGAACCCACCCAGGAGGGCGCCCAGGCCCTTTCCCTGCGAATTCGTCAAGAATCAGGTGAGAAAAACACCTTCGTCGTCCGACTAGATTCTTAATTACAACATGGGATCCATGCAACTCTGCACCGCGGAGCGCCACCACGGCCTCGTGGGTCAATCTCCGAAGATCGGCTCCTTGCGCCGCTTGATCGAGAAGGCTTCCCGCACCCGCCTGCCCGTCCTGCTGTTGGGCGAAACCGGCACCGGCAAGGAGGTGGTGGCGCGCGCCATCCACAATGCCAACCCGCGCGGCCAGTTCGTCCCCATAGATTGCGGGTCGCTGGTAGGCACGCTCATGGAGAGCGAGTTGTTCGGCCACGTGAAGGGCTCCTTCAGCGGCGCCGCCGAGAACAAGAAAGGCCTGGTGGAGCTGGCCGACGGCGGAACTGCGTTCTTCGACGAGATCGGCGACCTCCCGCTCGAGATGCAGGTCAAGCTGCTGCGCCTGCTCCAGGAGCGCGAATTCCGCGCCGTGGGATCCCTGCAGTGGAAAAAGGTGGACCTCCGCGTGATCGCCGCCACCCATCGCGACCTGAAAGCCGAGGTGGCTGCGGGCCGCTTTCGCCAGGACCTCTTCTATCGCCTCAACGTATTCGCCATCCACCTGCCCCCGCTGCGCGACCGCAAGGAGGACGTCCCGCGGCTCATCGGCCATTTCCTGGAAACCGCCGGCGCCGCGCATCTGGCGCCCGGCCCGGAAATCCTTTCCGCCTTTCTTTCCTACGATTGGCCCGGCAACGTCCGCGAGCTGAAGCACTGCATCGACCGCATGGCCGCACTCAACTCACAAGGCGTGCTGCAGATGCAGGACATGCCTTCGGCTCTGCAATACCACTTGGGGGCGCACGGCCTGGCCAGCCTTTCGGGCGCCGTCGACGGCCTTCCCGAGGAGCAGTTTTACCCCGCGCCCAAGTCCCCTGTCATCTCCATTCCCGACAGCAACAAACAGGCCATCTGCCACGCCCTCTCCGCCACCAAAGGCGAACGAGGCAAGGCCGCCCGCCTTTTGGGTATCGGCCGCACCACGCTTTATCGCAAAATGAAGGAATACGGAATCGATTAACCATCGCGCTCGACGCCACCTATGCCGTCGGTGAGCAACTCTCCGGGGTAGGCCTGTATTCGCGCGAGATTTTGCTGGGCCTGGCGGCCGCCCATCCGGAGGCGCGGTTCCTTTTCTGTTATCGCCCGCACCGCTACCTGCGTTCCTGGTCGCAGGCGCTGCCCCCCAACGCGCGCCGCCGCCTGCTCTTCGAGCCGGTTGTTCCGCGCCGCGCCGCCCTCTTCCACGGATTGAACCAGCGCCTGCCGCAGGTGCATCTGCCGCGCGCGGTGGCCACTTTCCACGACCTGTTCGTGATGACCGGCGAGTATTCCACGCCCGAGTTCCGCGCGCGCTTCGCCGCCCAGGCGCGCGGCGCCGCCGCCCGCGCCACAGCCGTTATCGCCGTCTCCGCGTTCACCGCGCGCCAGGTGGTCGCGCTGCTTGGCGTACCCGAGTCGAAAGTGCGTGTGATCCACCACGGCCTCCGCCATCTGGCTTATCCCGCCAACGCGCCGCGGCAGAAAATCATCCTCAACGTGGGCGCCATTCAGAAGCGCAAGAACATTGCGAGGCTGGTGGAGGCCTTCGAGACCGTCGACCCTTCCTGGCGGCTGGTGCTGGCCGGCGCCTCCGGGTATGGCTCGGCCGAAATTCTGGCCAGCATCGCCCGCAGCCCCGCACGCGGCCGCATTTCCACGCCGGGCTACGTGGCGCCCGCAGACTTGGCGGCGTGGTATGCCGGCGCGCAGATCTTCGCCTTCCCCTCGCTCGACGAAGGTTTCGGCATGCCCGTGCTGGAAGCCATGGCCGCCGGCACGCCGGTGGTCGCCTCGCGCAGTTCCGCCCTCCCCGAAGTGGCGGGCGAGGCCGCCATCCTGGTGGATGCCGAGGACACCGCTGCGCTGGCCGAGGCGCTGCGCGGTTTGACCGCCAATGACGATCTGAAGGGGGACCTCGCGCGCCGCGGCCTGGCGCGGGCGCATCTGTTCACTTGGGAGAAAGCCGTCCGCGAGACGTGGGACGTCTACCGCGAACTACTCGGGTGAGCCGCGGCAACGGCGAGCCGAGTGACTTCCTGTGCGACTGATATATGTTTTGGGGTTGGAGACGTGAGTGTCGAAGCGCTGCTCCAACTCCGATAGAAGCCAGTCCACCTCTAACGCGGTCTCGTGCTCGCGCAGCCGTAGCGAACGGTCCAGCACCACGGCCGCGGCCTCGCTCATCGGCCATACCACAGCGTCTACCGTGTCCCGACCCAGTTGCTCCAGCGCCGCGATCCGCTTGTAGCCGTCGATCACCACATAGCGTTCCGCCGCGCCTTCGGCTGCCACCACCACGATGGACGTTTGCTGGCCGCTCTCGGCAAGCGAGGCCAGCAGCCGCCGTTGCCGCGCCGGATGGCGAACTCGGAGATGCTCCCATCGCCGGTCAAGCTGGTGAAACTCCAGTTGCATCAGACAGGCTGAATGTACGCGAGGGTCAACCGGTGAATCAATATGTCGGGATTAAGTCGCGGCTACAGTCTCGATGACTTGGCGCGCCAATTCGACCGTAGCGTGAGTTGGGTGTCGCGGCGGCTGGCATTGGCGGAACTCCTGCCAGAAGCGATCCAGCAGCAGGTGCGCGAAGGGCGATCTTCGCGCAGCATCACTGCGATACACGAGAAGCCGGCCAACTGTATGGCGCGTGGCGCCAAGGTTCGGCCGCGATCCGCAAACGCATTCTGGATGCTCCCGAGCTGTTTTTCAAGGTGCAACGACAGGTGCAGGAGAAAGCTCCGGCCGGCACCGGTGCCGAACTGCTACGCGATCTGGAAATGGTGGCGGCGATTGTGAACCGCGCCCATCGGAGGCTGGCGGGAGCCGCGGCCACGGAGGTGGATCACCAGCAATCGAAAACCGCGCGGTATCAGATCGAGCGTATTCAAAAGCAACTCCTTCGCATCGACGAGGCAATCCAACCGGAGAAGAAACCACATGTTGAGCCAAGCGCAACGCACCACCATTCTGGAACTGAGTGGGCAGCAAGTGAGCAAACGCGAGATCGCCCGGGTGTTGGGGATCTCCCGCGTGGCCGTGCGCAAAGTCCTGCGCGCGAACTCCGCCAAAGTGCCGGAGATACAGCGTCCGGAGAAAACCGAGCCTTACCGGCAACAGATCCTGGAGCTTTTCGACACCTGTCAGGGAACCTGGTGCGAGTCCATGAGGAACTGGTGGCCGGAGGCGCTGAGTTGTCGTATGCCGCGTTAACGGCCTTTTGCCGGAGGCACGGAATCGGATACACGCCGCCGACGCCAGCGGGACGCTATGATTTTGCCCCAGGAGAGGAGCTTCAGCACGACACGTCGCCCCACGAGGCCGAGCTGGGCGGCAGGAAACGCAAGGTGCAGACCGCGTCGGCAGTACTTTGCTATTCGCGGATGCTGTTCGTCCAGTGCTACCCCACGTTTCGCCGTTTCGACTGCAAGGTATTTCTCACGGATGCGCTCCGTTACTGGGGTGGCACTACAACTCGCGTCATGATTGATAACACGCATGTGGTGGTGCTGCGCGGCAGCGGCCGGGACATGGTGCCAGTGCCGGAGATGGCCGCCTTTGGAGAGCGATTCGGCTTCGAGTTCCTGGCGCACGCCATCGGCAATGCGAACCGCTCGGCGCGGGTAGAACGCCCATTCCATTTCATAGAGCACAACTTCCTGGCAGGGCGTTCCTTCAGCAGTTGGGAGGATCTGAACCAGCGGGCGCGGGAGTGGTGCGACAAGGTCAACGCGACTTATAAAAAACATCTCCGGGCGGTTCCGCGTGAGCTGTTTGCCATCGAGCGGCTGCACCTGAAGCCGCTGCCGGCGTGGATTCCCGAAGTCTACCGGCTGCATCAGCGACTGGTGGATATCGACGGGTATGTGGCCCTGAACAGTAACCGCTATTCGGTTCCGGTGGAGTGGATCGGGCGCCGCATGGAGGTGCGCGAGACTAGGGACAAGATCGAGATTCAACTCGATGCCCGGCGTTTGGTCACGCACCGGCGCATCGCCGAAGCCGAGCACCAGCGAGTGATGGTGGCCGAGCATCGTCCACGGCGAGGCCAAGGTAGCAGCGTCCCGATCCGCATCCGGAGCAACCGGCACCCGCGCGATATCCTCCTTTTCCAGAATCGGAGCAGAGGGCCAAGTTCGGACTTGCGCCAGACGGCGTCCGTAGAACGCGTCGCGCGACCGGAACCAATCGAGCAATGGAGTCAGGTCCCGGCCGGGGACGGGCGCCAGGGCTCTCACTCTGAGCGCTTCATGCCACGAATGGCGTGAACCGTCCGATGCGGAAAATGGGAGGGCGGGAATCAGACGTACCGCTCTCCGATCTGTGCCCGGATGAACCTGTACCGGCGCAGGGCCCGATCTCCGGATACCGAACCACGAGTTCCACGGCATTTCGGCCGACATCAAGCGAGAGCCACGGGCTTTGATTCACGCTGGCGACGGTCCGCGCCATCAGCAGTGTCTGCAATTCGCACCTCCGGCGGCGATCGCAGCGACCCTCCAGCTTGAGTTCGATTGCGACGAAAAACCGGGTGCAGACGCGGACGTGGTCGCGAAGAACGTTGAGCACGAAGAGTTCGTGCTCAAACCAGAGTTCTTCAGCCGAAGCCGCCTGGTACGCGCCGGGCCAGGAGCGGAAGTTTTCCATATCGATAAAGAACTTCCCCACCCCGCCCACGATGATCTCGTCCTTGGCCAAGTACCAAGCTCGCCGGTACACGTTGCGGTAATCCCGGGCCAGCGTCGGCCGTCCCGCATGGTCCCGCCGGAACGTCAGACTGATATCTCCTACCTTCGTCCACGAGTAGCCGCCGCTCCCATTCCGCCGCGTAGAGGCCGCCAGCAGATCGAGGTAGCGGCGAGAATCTTGCAGCATGGAGTCGAGCGTTCTGTACAACTCATCGGCGTTGTCGGATAGCCGGCTGCAAAGTTCCCGCAAGCGTTCGTCGGAGGATGCAGTCTCGAAATACACGGCGCGCACCGAGCCTGCCGCGTAGCGGAGTTCGCTGACCGTCTGCTTCGCGTAGAGTTCGCCGGTCGCGCGCACGGCGGCACTGACAATCGCCAGACTCCTGGCGTAACTCGGGGCATGTGCAACGCGCTCCAGAGTTGGAGCGAACTTCACGCTGGTCGAGCCCAGCTACTCCGAAACGCTGCCTCCGGAAATGCAACAGGCCATCAAGGAGAAGCGCGCCCTGGTGGGGATGAACCACGAACAGGTCCTGATGGCCATGGGGCGCCCCGCCAACAAATCGCGCGAGACCAAGGACGGCCTGGAGCTGGAGGACTGGGTGTACGGCGCGGCGCCGGGGAAAATCACCTTCGTGACGTTCAATGGCGACAAGGTCATCAAAGTCAAAGAAGCGTATGCCGGCCTGGGCACCCAGGT
>JAIQEX010000215.1 GCA_020073615.1 Terriglobia bacterium | reverse complement strand
GTTTTTTTTCCTGGGCCGAGAGCGTGTCGGCTTCGGCGGGCCGCGCCTGGCAGATCTGCGCGTTGATCTCCAGAAACTCCTTATGGAGCTCTTGATATTTGCGGAACTCCGCGATTTCCCGCTCGGCCTTGCGCACAGCGGCGGGGCTGGGAAGAGACTCGGTGACCGTCTTGCCTTGCACTTTGTAGGTAAGGCGGAGGTTGGGACCGTGGCCCGGTTGGTCCGGCTGATGACAGCGGCAATTGGGTTTGCCACAGCGGCCCGTGGTGGAGGTGATGGAACCACAGCGCAGATCGCCGAGAGCGGCGATCTGAATCGGTCATCTGGGCTCGACGTTGTGTGAGGGACTCGAGGGACTTGGGCATCAGCATGAGGCACGCTCCTATCCTAGCGTAATACATACGCACGGATTCATGCCGTGAAAAAACAGACCGTGCAGCTCATCACTTTCGAGACGCACACCCACCGAGGACGCGCTGCTTGACTCCTCCATGCGAAACGGTGATGCCGAGAGCACGCGCAATCGCGCCGACAGCGGAGGAACGGATCCCGGCGAGCGTAAGAACATTCTCGCCAGCAATGGGGTCCCGTCGACGCTCCAGAATGGGAGCATGGCCAACATCACCCAGGCTGTTGCTGAAGGACGGGGAGTGATCACCTCGCACGATGTCGCTATTCTTTGGGGACCGGGGAACTCGGGCGGCCACGCCGTGGTGGTGACGGGGGCGCAGTACGACGCCAATGGGAACTTAACGAATATCATCTATAACTTGGATCCGGCGCATTCGCACCTTCGGCGGGCCACCGAACATCGTGTGGGCGGGCGAGAAATGCAATTTTCGCAATAACGTGTTGGTATCGCCGGTATTCATGGTGGTCCGACGCACATCGACTGCGTGTGCTTCCTCTTCAAATGCGAACAACTGCTACGTCATTACGAAGCACGCGGCCGAAGACCGCCAGACAGGAGAGCAGCAAATCCCGTATTCATGGGCTGTTCGTAACTCTTATTTCATTGCCGGACCTGTGCTGTAATCTCACCCGTTTAGAAATGACGCGACTGCTGCCTTCGGCGCTCAGCAAAAGTAACCCGGTAGCGCTTGGCTGAAGTGACCCAGACCGGGAACGGGACTGGGAACACGACCGAGATCGGAGAGGTCATCATCCACGCCGAAGGCGTGTGGCTGTTGTTGGGTGTAGAGGCGCAGGCATTATCATCCACGCCGCAGGCGTGCGGGTTGCTTTTCCATCATCCGCGCCAAAGGCGCGCATCCTGCGGCGCCACCGCGAGCCTACCGCGTCGATCCGGCGCGTGCGAGCCTGTACCGGAGATATTCGAAATAATCCGGGCTGACCCGCAACTCCAGTACTTCTTCGATTACCGGCAGGAAATAAGCCAGGGAGCGGATCGTGCCCAGGGGGGGCGCATCGGCCGGCCGAATCAGGCGGCGCGTCGTGGCCAGGACCAACGCGTTTTCGATCACCTTCACGCTCAGGCCGCGCTGGTACAGTTGTGCCGCCAGCAGCCGGTCGGCACGGTGGACCGTCCCCGTCGTGCCCGGCGTTTTGCGATACGCCTCCAGCACCTGACGAACATATTCTTCCTGGTCGCGGCCGTCGCCCATGATCGTGTCCTCAACCCTGCAAGTCGCGCAAGGAGGGGCCGTCGATGAGCACGGTGTGGCAGTAATGCCGCAGCCGGCTCAGCAACGCCTCCACCATGGGCCGGTTGCCCAGAAAGTTGGGCCACTCGTCATATCCCAAGTTGGTGGTGATGATGGTGGGATGCTGGCGGTAGCGCTCCTCCATCAGCTTGAAAAAGATGTTCGACTGCTCCGGTTTCAGATTCAGATATCCAAATTCGTCGATTAAAAGGACGTCCAGCCGCGCCAGGCGCTTGAGCAACTGCCGCGTGGAACGATCCGCCAGCGAGGCATACATTTCGTCGAACAACTCCTGGGCCTTGATGAATTGACAGCGGTAGCCGTTCTCCAGCGCCTTCAGCAGCAGGCCACAAGCGATTCCTGTCTTGCCGACCCCCGTTTTCCCGCACAGCACGATATTTTCCGCCTTGGCAATGAACTCCAACTCCGCAAACCCGCGAATCTGTTTACGGTTCACGCCCGGCTGGCGGGCGAAGGGGAACGTCTCCAGACTCCAACGCTCGGGTAAATTGGCGCGCCGGATGCGCCACTCCAGGGCGCCCTCCTGCCTGGCCTGCCACTGCGCGCGCACCAGACGCGTCAGGAACTCCGAGTAACTGATATCGCTCTGGTCGGCAGCGCGCAACTGTTCGTCGTAGATTTCCAGGATGCGCCGCAGCTTGAGGTTTTTCAGCAGTTGTTCCAGTTCTTCAGTCATCTTCCTCGGGTCCCCTGTCGAGCAGAAAATATTCGCGGGTCACGCGCCTGAGAATCATGCGCTCCAGCCGGTCCAGGTCATAGAGACCATAACGAGCGGCCTCGCGCACCGCTCCCAGCAGCGGTTCGCGCGGATACTCCCGTACGAACCGCAGCAGTTGCCGCAGGGCAAGCGTGACCACCTTGCGGCTGCGTTGCTTCAAGCCGGCGACATACTCGGCCAGTTCGGGCACGGCGGTGAGGATGGCTTTCTCTTCCGGATGCGGATCGGGACGCGGCGCCCGCTGGCCCCGCGGCGGCCGGTGCTCCACCAACGTGATTCGCTGGTGCTCGGCCTCGGCGATGCGGCGATGCGTCACCAGACGCCGCGCGTCGAGTTGAATCTCGATCTTGTCCTTGGTCTCGCGCACTTCCACGCGGCGGCCGATCCAGTCCACCGGAACCGAGTAGCGGTTGGTGTGCAGCGCGATATAACCTTCGATATCCACCAGGCGCTGATGGAGCCGATAGACTTCGGGAATCCACGCCGGCAGCGGTTTCAGATGCAGCCGCTCCACCGCGAATAACTCGCGTGGCACGGCGCGGATATGTTTCTTATAGGTCGAGTTGACTTTGTCACACCACTCCCGCGCCCGCTGATTCAGATCCTCCCAACTGGAGAAGGTGCGCCCGGCCAGGAAGTTTCCCTCGATAAAACGGAACGGTCTCTCCACCCGTCCCGAACGGTTCGCATCCCCAATCGCGTGCGCCACGAACTGAAACCCGAACCGCTCTCCGAAGGCGGCCATTTCCGGGACCGGCACCATGTCGCGTCCGCTGCCGCGCAGCACCACCACGTGCGTGTTGTCGATCATCACGCGGGCGGTGGCGCCGGAGAAGTAGCGCAGCGCCTCGGTGAGAAACACCTTGCAATCGAAGCGCTGGAACGTCGGGTAGCACTGGAACCACAGCATCCGCGAGTAACACAACACGGCCGAGGCCGTCTGCACCTTGCGTTTCCTGCCGGCCAGTGAGACCTCGTGCGGAGACGTGTCATGCTGCATCTCCTGGCCCGGCGCAAAATCATACTGGCCCGCCGCTACGGGCGGCTGGTATCCGATTCCGTGCCGCCGGCAGAACGCGGTCAAGGCAGGGTACGACAACTCCGCGCCGGCCGCCAGCAGTTCCTCATGGACTCGCACGAGATTCCCCTGGCATTGGTCGAAAAGCTCCAGGATCTGTTGCCGGTACGGTTCGGCTTTCTGAGCTCGGTTCATCTCCGGCACGGCGGTGGAGTTCGCGCGCAGGACTTTGCGTACGGCCCCGCGGGAAATCTTCAGCACTCGCGCGATCTCGCGTTTCGCTACTCCCTGCGTGTGCAGCTCCAGAATCGTGGTGCGTTGTGCTTGGCTCAACATGCGGTGCTTGCTCCGGGAGAAGTTTTTCGTCGATGCGCTGGAGTTGTCTTGCAATGCGGTCGATCTGCTCGCGCGCCGCGGCGCGTTGCGGGTCATCCAGCTCCCCTGCCTCCGCGCCGGCCAGCCGTCGATGGGCGCGGTTCACGATCGCGGTGACCATCTCCAGATCGCGGATCAGTTCGGCGGCTGGCCCGGGCGGGATTTTCTCCTGCCGCTGCGTTTTGAAAAACAGCGCCGGATCATCCAGAAGGCGTTTGCGGATCGCGGCCGATCCCTGCCGCCAGGCGGCATACAGTTGGCCGGCTTCGCGCGTATCGCAGTGATGCTCGGCGAAAATGGCCGCCATGCGCCGGCAGTCCGCCACGCTTTGGCGGGCTGCCGGCACCAGAAACTTCATTGCCACCTGCGCCGTGATCTGGCCTTGGCGCACCTGCTGCTGGATCATTTCCGGCAGCAGTTCCACCAACGCCAGCCGCCGCGACACCCAGCTCACACTGCGATCGAACCGCCGCGCCAGCTCATCCAGGCTGTAGCCAAACCGCTGCTCCAACTCCTGAAGCAGCCAGCCCACCTCCAGCGCGGTCTCCTGTTCGGAAAGGCGCAGCGAGCGGTCCAGCAGCACGGCCGCCGCCTCACTCATCGGCCACACCACCGCTTCCACGGTGTCCCGCCCCAGTTGCTCCAGCGCCGCGATTCGTTTGTAGCCGTCGATGACCACGTAACGGTCCGCCTGGCCTTCCGCCGCCACCACCACGATGGGCGTTTGCTGGCCCGATTCGGCCAACGACGCCAACAACCGCCGCTGCCGCGCCGGATGTCGCACCCTCAGATGCTCCCAGCGCCGCTCGAGTTGGTGAAACTCCAGTTGCATCGACAGGCTGAATGTAAGGTGACTCCTCGCCGGCGATCAATATCTCCGGATTAAATGCGCGCCTGTTTCCAGCGCCGCTCCCGCTCTCGGACCCGCTCCAGCGCTCGCCGGCACGCCTGCGAACACAAGCGTTGCAAGGGACTTCGCCGCTGGGGCGCGAATCGCTCGTAGCACCCCGGCCGGTCGCACGTGTGCTCGAAAAAAATCTTCTTGAGTGATTACCCTCGCGACTTCGCTAACTGCCTCCGGCTCTGCCGTTTTCCGGCTCTTGACGCGCTCCCGGTAGCGCCGGCTTTGGCCGTTGCGTTTCTGTTGGCCCGCCGCCGTTTCCCGGTAGCGTTGCTGCGCCTTCCACCGCGACCACTGGCGCGCCTCCTCCCGGCAGCGCTCGCTGCAATACCGCTGGCGCGCTTGCCGTGGATGAAAACGCTGCTCGCATCCTTTCAGCAGACAGCCGCGCAGCCGCGGCCGCCGTGCCCCGCGCTTGCGCCGCCCAGCCGCTTGATTTTCGCAATGACCTGTAGGACTCTCGGAAAGGCCCATGGGAGGTGATGGCTCCCAGAAGCTCCTGCCCTGGAGGGGAATACAGCTCCCCTCCGGGGCGCAGCAGACCTCCGGCTCACAGCAAAATCAACACTGTAACGGAAAACGGCGGCAGGGATCTCGCGGCCCAGCCTCTTCTCGGACCGCCCGGCCTCGACGGTCAGCTACAGGCTCCCCCCTTTTTCATGAGGTTTCGCGGGCCGCGGCTCTAATCGGGGCCGCACGCCCTAATGGACATTTTTGGAAAGCACACCTGGGTCGCTTCTCGAAAGCGCCAAAGGTTCGGGGGTTGGTAATCCAACATGGCCGACGCGGGCTGAGGGGGAAAAACGGTTCCGCTCGCTGACCAGGAACCCGTAAGCCGCGATGCACAGGACAGCGTGATGGTGAAAACCGCGCCAACCCCGCCCCTCATAGTGGCCTAATCCCAACTCTTGCTTGAGTTCTTCATAATCGCGCTCGATGACCCAGCGGTGTTTGGCCATCTTCACCAGAGCCTTCAGCGAGGTCTTTTCCGGCAGGGTGGACAGCCAGTATTTGGTCGGTTCCGATTCCTGCTTCGGCCATTCGATCAGCAGCCATTCTTCAGCGTGGGGTTCGGTCTTCTTATCGTCGCGGTGGCCAGGCCGCACGCGCACAGCGGCGAAACGGGAACGTAACATTCCCCGCTCGCCCTGACGCCAGTTTATCTGCTTCCAGACCGTGGCCGGCAAGCCTAAGGCCAACTGCTTTACTGAAACGGGCTGATGATCCGCATCGCGCTGCAGCCGTTTTGGCGTAGCTCCACGTCCTGGCTTGCGCGGGGGCGCCGGCAAGGGCGCTTGCCCCGGTCGCCAGACCGTAGTCGAAGACTCGATGCCCATCACATACTGCAGACCAAGCTTGGTGAGGGCGGTGCGGAAGGGAGTCCCGTTTCCATAGCCCGCGTCGGCCAGTACCACCCCCACGGGAAATTTCTGTTCCACGGCCTGCTGAATCTGCCGCAACGCAATCTCTGGCTTGGTTTGAAATTCAACCTCTTCGGGAACCCCGGCTTCCTCGCGGCGCTCCGGATCCTGGCACCACACCTCCGGCAGATAGAGCCGCCAGGCGACCGGCAAACTCGAACTCCAAGTACTCACGGATAAACTCACCGCCGCTTGGCAGTTGTCTTGTTTGCCGATTTGTCCGCAGTACTGCCGTGCAACTCCTACCGAATGTTTTCCCTGTTTGGGAAATCCCGTGTCATCGACAATCCACGCCACCACGGGACCTTGCTTCTCCAGCGCAGGCAGCACCTGCCGCCGTACTGCAGCCAGCATCTGTTCGTCATCCCAGGGTGCATCCGCGACGAAATGGTGCAGGGACTGGTGCATGCGGCGGACGTTGTCTGGGGCTAGACGGGCGGCCATCGGCTCGACACTCTTGCGTTCGCCCGGCAGCAACAAGCCCTTGCAGTAGTTCTTCAGAGGCGTGTGCCGGTCGGCGTGCCCTGCGGCTTCGGCCAGGCCCTCAACATATGCCGCAAAGCGTCTCTCCTGTGGGCCTGGCGCAGCGAGGCGAGATCCCACAGAAACAATTCTACACCAGATTGTTTGTTTTTAACACAGTAATACTAGCACGCCTTCCGCCGACGAGCCACGCCACCTGGATTCACTGGAGTGGGAACGCTTCAGGTGGACCTTTCGTACCCGCGGGTAGTTCGAAGGGCACAGAGGCCGTTCATGCCTGGCGCAATCGGGTGGCGCGTCTCTGCAGCGCACGCGACACCCGCGACCAGTACTCCGGCGTCATGACCGATATCCAACCGCGCGCGGGCAGCGTATTCAGGTACTCGACCACGCCCTGGATTCTCTCCGCCGCTTCGAGGGTGAGAGATGCCGCCAC
>JAIQEX010000214.1 GCA_020073615.1 Terriglobia bacterium | reverse complement strand
TCCAGGAAAAGAGGAGCCTAAAAACCAAAATCAAAAAAAGACAAAACCCTCCTATGAAAGGAAAACCAAAACACCGACGGTGGAAGCCCTGTAGGGCCTCCCGTTGGTCGGCACCGAGACTGCGCAAAACCAAATCAGAAAGGAGCCCTGGAGTGCCGGTCGCTTCGTTTCCCGTCCAGGCTCATCCTTGGATGAGAATATGCTGTGCCGGCGATGGGTTCAAATGGGTTCAGGCGGTTCCCCGCGATACCTTCCCGGCGGACACCTCCGTCAGCTTGCCGGAACGCACGTCGTAGACAAAACCGCGCACCGGAATTTCTCGCGGGATCCACGGATGCGACCGCAGCTTGAGCATCTGCGCGCGCACGTTCTCCTCGACGTCGGTGAAGGCGCCAAAGGCCGCCGGGGAGGCCGCCGCCGTTCCCGTCGCCTTGCTGAGTCTTTCGCGGAGCTCCTCGTCCTGAAACGTCAGCATCCCGCAGTCGGTGTGGTTCACAATCATGAACTCCTGCGTGCCCAGCAGGTGATGCGAGATGATGAGCGAGCGCAACGCATCCTCGCTCACCAGGCCGCCCGCGTTGCGAATGATGTGGGCCTCGCCGGTCTTGAGCCCCAACATCGGCTCGATGGTGAGCCGGGCATCCATACACGCCACGATGGCCAGCTTGCGGCTCGGCGGCATGGACAGATTTCCCAACCGGAACGAGTTGGCGTATTCGCGATTTGCCCCCAGGACTTCGTCAATGACGCTCATGTTACTTACCCCTCCACTGTCCAGTATTGACGCGGAGGGGCGCAATGGGAACCTCACCTGGCGCCCGGTTCGGGATTCTTTCTCACATATGGACGCCATGTGGCACACTGTATCCTACATGGGTACCGAATGCTGACCGACGAACAAGTTTTGGAATTGCGCTCCCACTTTCCGATTCTGCGGGAAAAAACCTATCTCTATAGCTGTTCGCAAGGCGCGCTGTCGGATGCGGTGGAAGGCGGCATGGCGGAGTACGCGCAAAGCTGGCGGACGTCATCGGCGCCGTGGGAGGAGTGGATGGAAGCCTACGAGGCGCTACGCGCCGCCTTCGCGGGCTTCATCAACGCGCGTCCCGACGAGGTGGCGCTGGTGGCCAGCGCCTCGGCGGGGATCAATCCCATCGCCAACGCGCTGTGCTTCAACGGGCGCGACAAGGTGGTGATGAGCGAGTACGAGTTCCCCACCATGGGCCATATCTGGCTGGCGCAGCGGCCGCGCGGAGCCCGCGTCGAATTCCTGGAAGGCGTGGAGAACACCGTCCCCATCGAGAGCTACCGGCAGGCCATCGACGAACGCACGCGGGTGGTGCCGCTGACGCACGTGTCGTTCATCAACGGATTCCGCTCCGATGTGGCCGCCATCACGCGCCTCGCGCACGACTGCGGGGCGCTTGTCTTCCTCGATGGCTATCAGGATTGCGGCACGCGCCCGCTCGATGTGCGCGAGCTCGGCGTCGACTTCTTCGTGACCGGCACGCTCAAGTATCTGCTGGGGCCGCCGGGCCTGGCGTTTCTCTACGTGCGGCGTGAGCTGGTGGAATCGCTCACCCCCACCATCACCAGTTGGATGGCGCAGCGGGATGTCTTCGCGTTCCGCACCAGGCACCTGGAGCCTGCCGCCGAGGCCCGCCGCTTTGAGGGCGGCACGCCGGCGATTCCGAATATTTATATGGCGCGGCCGGCGATCGAGCTCCTGATGCGCGCGGGCATGGACAACGTGGCGGCGCAGATCGAGCGGCTGGCGCGCGCCTTTCGGGAGGGTGCGCGCGAGCGCGGCATCGCAACCAAGACGCCGCCCTCGAGCGTCGGACCACTGGTGGTGGTGCGCTCGCGCGACGCTCCCGCGGTGGTGGCACGGCTCGCCGCGCGCGGCATCGTGGTCTCGGCGCGTCACGACGGCGTGCGCTTCTCCTTCCACGTCTACAACACCATGGAGGACGTGCATACCGCCCTGACCGCGCTGGAGGAGAACCGCGACCTGATGGTGCGCGCATGACGCCGCCGGCGCACGCCCCCATCGAAAAGGGCGAGCAGCTTTCGCGCCAGCTCTCGGGGGGGCAGCTTGCCATGATCGCCATCGGAGGGGCCATCGGCACCGGGCTGTTCCTGGGCAGCTCGCTGGCCGTGCACACCGCCGGACCGGGGGTGATCTTCAGCTACGCCATCGGCGCGGTGGTCACGCTGCTGCTGATGGGGGCGCTTTCGGAGATGGCCGTGGCGCATCCCACGGCGGGCTCTTTCGGGGTGTACGCGGAGCTGTACCTGAGCCGCTGGGCCGGCTTCACGGTGCGCTACACCTACTGGGCGGCGCAATGCATCGCCATTGGCGGCGAAGCTACGGCCATCGCCATCTACTGCCAGTGGTGGTTTCCGAATACGCCGAAATGGCTGTGGATCCTGGGATTCGCTTGCGGGTTGATCTACGTCAACGCGCGTAGCGTGGGGAGCTTCGGGAGCTTCGAGTACTGGTTCGCCATGGTCAAGGTGGTGGCCATCGTGCTGTTCATCGTGTTCGGCCTGGCGCTGGCCATGGGCATCGCTCCCCGGCCGGCCATCGGCTTTTCCAACCTGACGGCGCATGGCGGCTTTTTGCCGGCGGGCTGGCGCGGCGTCTGGATGGCCCTGGTCTTCGTGATCTTCGGCTACCTGGGCACCGAGGTGGTGGCGGTGACCGCGGGCGAGGCGCGGGACCCGCACACCGCGGTGCCGCGCGCCATGCGCACCATGGTGGGCCGCCTGATTGTGTTCTACATGGGCGCCATCGTGGTGCTGGTGAGCATCGTTCCCTGGAACCAGATTCAGCCCGGCAGCGGCGTCACCGCCAGCCCGTTCGTAAAAGTATTCCAGTTGATCGGCGTGCCGGCGGCGGCGCACGTGGTGAACTTCGTGGTGATCACCGCGGCCGCCTCCAGCATGAACTGCAATCTGTACCTGGTGAGCCGCATGATGTTTTCCCTCGCGCGCGGCGGCTACGCCCCGGCCCGCTTCGGCCATGTCTCGGCGCGCGGGGCGCCCGTGCCGGCCCTGGTGGTTTCGGCCGCCGGCCTGGCGGTGGCCGTTCTCACAGCCCTGCTTTATCCGGACGGCGCCTTTGTTTACCTGTTCGGCGTTTCGCTGTTCGGCGGCTTATACGCGTGGCTCGTGATTTTCCTGACGCACCTGTTTTTCCGCCGCCAATGGGAGGCGCTGGGCCGCCCGCGACTGCCGGTTCGCATGCCCGGCTATCCGTACACCTCCGCGCTCGGCGCGGCGGCAATTGCCGCCATCCTGGTCACGACGTGGTGGGTGGAAGGCATGCGCGTCACGCTGGTCGCAGGCGTGCCTTGGCTGGGCGTGCTCACGGTGGGCTATGTGGCCGCCACCAGGCGGCGCGGCAAGGCGTGAAGACAGGCGGTGCCGCCGGCCGTTCGCGGTGGCTACTCCTCGTTCCAGTTCTTGCCCATGAACAATCCGTTCATCATCATAAACACCGGACCAAGTCGCTGCCGGTCCGTTTTCTGTTTCTCATCGAGCTGGGCGATGATCCTGGTGAACGCCTTCATCTCCAACCGCGCCATCTGGCTGGCCAGGGCGGCGTAGCTCTCTACCGCCGGCTTGATCTCGTCCTGGCTCTTGCATGCAGCGACGGCTTCGCCGATCTGCGGCCGCGTTCTCAAGATCTCGTCACGGAGCGGAGCCGTTTCCTTCTGAGTATCGTCCAGCACCGCCTGCACCAGCTTCCTCTGGCCGCCATTGAGGTTGAGAGAGCCCACGATCAGGTCGAACTTGCTGATCTGCCTCTCCAGGGCCGAGATGTCGATTCCCGCATGCTGTGAGGGAAACTGTGGCCCTTCCTCGTGGACTAACGCCAACCCATCAACCCGCGTCAAGACAGCGAATGCCTGACCGGCCCTGGCCAACTGACCGGGATTGAGCGCGGCGCAGATTCGGGCAAATGCCTTGGTCTGGATGGTGGTCATTTCGGCCGCCAGCGCGGAATAGGTTTTCAGCAAGGAATCAATCTCTTCCTGGCTCTTGACGGCTATCATCGCCTGCGCGACCACGTCGCGGCCCTTCTCCATTTCCTGCGTCACGGGAAGGAGTTCGTGCCGTACCGCGCTCAAAATGGTTTCGAGATTTGCCTTTTGGCTTCTGTTCAGCTTGAGCAGGCCGGTGAGTTGATCGGCTATGCCAGGCCGGCCGCGCTGGGCCATCGCCGGCGCAGCAACCAGAAACGCAGCCAACAACAATCTCGTGAACATGACGCTCTCGCAATTCGCCGGAGGCGACTTGTTTATTCCTCGTTCCAGTTCTTGCCCATGAACAATCCGTTCATCATCATGAGCACCGGGCCGAGGCTCTGCCGATCCGCCTTCTGCTTCTCGTCGAGACTGGCGACGATCTTCGCGAAGCTCTTCATCTCCAACTGCGTCATCTGCGTAACCAGGGCCGCATAGTCCGCCCCCGCCTGCTTGATCTCGTCCTCGCTCTTATGGGCCGCCACCGCCTCGCCGATCAGGGCGCGGGTCTTGATAATCCGGTCGCGCAACGGCGCGGCTTCCTTTTGGGCATCGTCCAGCGCCGCCCGCACGGCCTTCTTTTGGTCCTTATCCAGGTTGAACGAGCCCGCGAGCCGGTCGAACCTGGTGGTCGCCAGCCTCATCTCCCGGGCGGCAATGGCGGCGTCCTGATCGGGGGTGCTGCCCGACGGGTTGCGCTGTGCCAACCCCAAACCCGCTGCCAGGACCCCGGCCAGATATAGCCTAAAAAACATGACTTCTCCTTTTTGCCCTTATCTTCCCCCGCGTCCCCGGCCCATATCCGGCTGCTCAAACATACTGGCCATCAAATCGAACGCCTGGCCGGCCCTGGCCAACTGGTTGGGTTTGAGCCTGGCACAAAGCTTGGCGAACGCCCTGGTTTCAATGGCGCTGAGCTCGGCGGAGAGCGCAACATAGGTTTTCAGCAGGGGATCGATGGCCTCCTGGCTCTTGCCGGCCACCATGGCTTGCGCCATCAGGTTGCGGCCTTTGAGCAGTTCCTGCATGACGGGAAGGGCCTCTTCCCGCGCGGCGCTGAGCACGGTCTGCAAGTCGGCCTTCTGGTCCTTGTTGAGCTTGAGCCGGTCGGCGATCTGTTCGGCCCGGCTCGGCCGCCGCGTCATTCCGCCGGCGCCCCGGTCGTTGCCGGCGCTGTTTTGCCCGCCTCTCGCGGGGCGGCCGCCCATGGTGCTCGTTTCGTCTCCGCCCATGCCGCCGATCGGGCGCTGGGCCGTGGCCAGGGTTGCGGCCAGCATCGCGGCCAGCAAACATCGCAGAAGCATAACTTCTCCTTTTCCGCTCGGAAGGTCTTATTTAAGCACGATTGCGCGCCCGCCGGGTGAGCGAATCCGCGGCCGCAGCGGTGCCCGTAATCCGTACGTAAGGGCAAAGACTTTCCACCGCCGAGGCGCCGAGACGCCGAGAGCTTAGCGGTCTCTCGGCGCTCTCGGCCACCTCCGCCGGTACCCGTAGGCGCAACCGCGAGCGCGCGTTTCCCGAAGCGATTCACGCTTCCGATTCCTTCGGGCTCGCGCGCCGAGCCGGCCGGGCACGCGGAGAACCAATGGAACTGATCTCCCTCGGCGTCTCGGCGCCTCGGCGGTGATCTTATCGACGGATTTCGGTGGTACTGCTATGCTGTGGGGCAAACGCCATGCCGGGCCAAAACCTGCTGTTCCGCGGGGATAATATCGAGGTGCTTCGCAACCACATCCCACCCTCGACGGTGGACCTTTGTTATATCGATCCTCCGTTCCATTCGCGGCGGAACTACAACCAGATCTACAACAACGCCGCGGGCAATGGCCGCTCGCGGGCGCGGGCGTTCAGCGATACCTGGAGTTGGGACGATGCCGCCCGCGAAGGCTACGACGAAATCCTGGCCAACGCCGGCGCGCGCTACCACGCGCGGACCATCGACCTCATCCGCGGCCTCGAACCGGTGCTCGGCCGCGGCAGCCTGCTGGCTTATCTGGCCGCCATGGCGCGGCGCATCGCCGCCATCCACCACGTCCTGAAGCCTACCGGCAGCCTGTTCCTGCATTGCGATCCGGTGGCGAGCCATTATCTGAAGCTGCTGCTCGACAGCACCTTCTGCCCGCGGGGCGGCGATTTCCGCAACGAGATCGTGTGGTGCTACAGCCATGGCGGAAAGAGCAGCCGCTGGTTCGGACGCAAGCACGACGTCATTTTCTTCTATAGCAAGTCGGCGAAGTACCAGTTCGACCCGGCGGCAGTCCGCGTGGCCATGCGCAGCGGAAAGGAGAGCTTCGGCGGACGGCTGGAGACCGGCGCCGACGGGCGCAAGTACCGACTGGTCTACGGCACCAGAAACGCGCGCGGTGAGACGCGCTACTACAAATATTACCTGGACGAGGGCAAGGTGGCGGAGGACTGGTGGACCGACATCAACTCCATCCAGGCTTCCTCGGCGGAGCGCCGCGGATATCCCACGCAGAAGCCGGAAGCGCTCCTGGAACGCATCATCGGCGCCTGCTCGCGGCCCGGCGACACGGTGCTCGACGCCTATTGCGGGAGCGGCACCAGCATGGTGGCCGCCGAGCGCCACCAGCGGGCATGGATCGGCATCGACCTCGCGCCGCAGTCGATTGCGCTGGTGCTGGAGCGCATGAAGGACACCTTTGGGCCGGAGGTCCTGAAGCGCATCACCGTGGCTGGACTCTGAGTGAGTGCCGTGGGGCAGGCTGGCAGCCTGCGCGGTGGTTGGCTACCGCCGCTGTTCGCTCGAAGCGCGCCAGTCAGCCGAATGACAATCGGCCGCAGGATCCAACGACATAGTGAGTTACCTCATCAACTCTCTGAAAACAATAGATCGCTCTTCTCGTCCTGGGGTGTTGACGGGCGCTTGCGCTTGCGAATGCTCTCGATGGCCTGTTGCACCCCCGGTGAATTCAAGGCATCCAGCGAGATCTCCCACGGTGCGCTGGGCACCACTTGCCGTGCCGGAAGCACTTTCTGTTCGATC
>JAIQEX010000213.1 GCA_020073615.1 Terriglobia bacterium | reverse complement strand
GACGTTACCCCGGCGGGCCTGCGCATTGCCCTGTTCTTCACGCGAACCTACGCGCGCCTGTTGCGTCCAAAACTCGCTCAAATCATGCCCGCTGGTCCACCCGGAGACTCTCCTCTCCGGGCCGCCTTCGATCGTCTCCAGACGGAGATTGACCGCTGCTGCAAGGAGGAAAAACTCGTCGCCTGAAAACTTGAGTCATTTACATTACAATCTCTTGGGTAAGGACTCTAGCGCAGCCAGGCTTCATCCCAGGGGCGGTCTTACCGCGCTGTGAGCGCGATGGTCTTGCCGGTGCGCACGGAGTCGCGCGCGGCCTCCAGAATCTCCGTCACGATCACATTGTTTTCGAGCGACGACAGGCCGGAAGGCTTGATCCGTCCACGCACTACGGCAGCCAGGTAGGAGAGGGAATCGCGTTCGTCCGGCGCGCGGTCTCCGGGCGTGCGGGTTTCTTCGCGCGCGCTCCCCAGTTTCACGCGCAGGCTGTCGCCGCCGGTGGCGATGGCATATCCGGTTTGTCCGTAGACTTCCAGGTCCTTGCGGCTATACGGCCAGTTCCACGACGCCTGGATGATGCCCTGCGCTTTCGGATACTCCAGAAGAATGGTGGCTTCGTCGTCCACGCGCGGGTAGAGGTCCGGCTTGATGGTCTGCGCCAGGGCCGTCACCCGGATCGGCCGCCGGTTGTCCATTAGCCAGGTCATCAGGTTGGCGCCGTAGCAGCCGAAATCGAACAGCGCACCGCCGCCGTTCCTTTCGGGATCGCCCAGCCAGGACAGGAACTCCGGTTGCACGCCGATCTCCTTGGGCCCCTGGTGGCCGTCCATGGCCACCATCTTGCGGATTTCCCCCGCCGCCTTCCGCTCGTGGATGAGGTTCCAGATCTCGCCGTGGCTCTTGTACCACGTGGTCTCGTAATTGACGATCACGCGGATCGCGCCGCGCGCGGCCGCCTGTTCGATGCTTCGCGCCTGCTTGACACTCACCGCCAGCGGCTTCTCCATCATCACGTGGATGTGACGCGCGGAACAGGCTTCCACCACGCCCGCATGGGAGTAGGTATCGGTGAAGGTGGCGACCGCCTCCGGTTTCACGGCATCCAGCATCCTCGCGAGGTCGGTATATAAGATGCCGCTCGCGAAACCGCCGGCCTTCGCGTAACGGTCCAGCAACGCGGCATCGGGATCGAAGATCCCGGCGATCTGCACGTCCGGGCGTTGTTGCGCGGCGCGCAGGAATCCCGAAACGTGCCCATGATTGAGTCCCGCGATGGCGAGGCGGAGCGGCTGCGCCGCGGATCCCGGCGGAAACAGAAGACACGAAAAGGTGAGCAGCCCGGCATAAGCGATCATGGCGTTTTCTGCATGATATCAGCTCGCGTCACGGACACCGGCCGGCAGCACGTGCTCGGCCGGGTCCTGCCGCACGCTGCGCGAGGCAGGTTTTGTCCGGCTGCGTGCGTGGGATGCTTCTCCCTGCTTCCGGCATCCGCCTGCCGGTTGCTTACCGTCGCCGCTCGGTTGCCGCGTACTTGCGCCACAGGCCGGCGATATCGGAGCTCTTGGCGTCACCCGGGTGCACGATCACGCGATAGCGGAAGCGCAGTTTTCCGCCCGCCTCGAGCGTCAGGGCGCCATCCATCGATTTGTCGTTGGTGAAGGCCGCCAGTCCGAACGGATTGGCCGCGAACAACCCGTATCCGCGCACGTGCCAGCGCACCGGATGGCGCGGGTTGCCTGGATGGTCGAGAACTGCAATCCCCACCTTCTGCCCGTCGATCGCGCCCGAGTAATCGCACCAGTTGGAAGGCTTGCCCCAGGCCTGTTTCTCGCCGGTGAGCCCATCGGCATTGCTGATCGCGCCCGTGCCGCCATCCTCCTGCAGCACGGGCCGGATGCGGATACCGAACACGCCATCCTTGGCATCCCCGAAGACCGCCTTTTGGATGGCTGTCAGGGTGATGTCGAAATCGATGGTGCGCAGCGCGGGGTCGTCATAAAAGGTCATGACGCGCTGTTCGGCGAGGAGCCGTTCGCCCGCCAGATCGGTCCAGTCGAAGGTGGCGGCGATGGAACCCTGTTTCCTGCCGTTCTTGATTTGCCCCAGCTTCTGCAAAACGATTTTGCCCCGGTTGGGCGTGGTATAGGAGGCTTCATTGTTCCAAAAGTCCAGCCCGTTCACTTTTTCATGAGCGAACCACAGGCCGCGCTGGTGTTTGTGGTCTTTCTTGGTGTCCTTCTCTTCGTCCACGTTTTCCATGGGCCACATGCGCGTCACGTAGATCCCGGCGGCCGTACGCAACGGGTGGAGGTACGGCTTGGTGACGTCCGCGCCGGCAACGTAGAAGTCGCTGAACGGCTTTCCGCCGATCGCGACCGAAATCTTCTCCGGCCCGGATACGATCTTCACCTGGCCATGGAGCGCCGCCGCGGCGAACAGCACGCAAAAGACGTTTCTCATGAGCACCTCGATTTTAGCGCTAAAAGATGGTGTTATTGCACGCGGCCGCGTGGCCTGATCAGATGAGGAGATGCTGAGAAAAGTGGGGGCGGTGCTTGGCTCCGCGGTCTTCCTGGTGATCGCTCCCGGATTCGTAGCCGGCCTGGTGCCGCGATGGATCTCCGGTTGGCGCCTGGAGGCTCCTTTCTTCGGAATGCCGCTTTTCCGGTTTCTGGGCGGCGTGCTGCTCGTGCCGGCAGCCATGGGCCTGCTGGATTCGTTTGCCCGATTCGCACTGCAGGGTCTGGGCACCCCGGCGCCGGTCTTTCCGACCCGCCGTTTGGTGGTTACCGGACTCTATCGTCATGTCCGAAATCCCATGTACGTAGCGGTCGTGACGGCGATTCTCGGGCAAGGCCTGCTTTTCGGAAACGCCGCCGTGCTGGAATACGGCTGCGTGGTCTGGCTGTTCTTTCACCTGTTTGTGCTGGCGTATGAAGAGCCCGCGCTGCGAGCGAGTTTTGAAGATGAGTACCGATCCTTCTGCGCGGCGGTCCCGCGGTGGATTCCGCGCCTGACCAGGTGGAAGGGCGATACCCGCTGATTCGCGCCGCTTTTCCGATCACCGCTATTGGAAAGAAAGTTTTCTCTTCTCAATCGAGCGGGTTGCCCGCAAGCGAGACGCGCGCGCGCCCGTTTTGCAGGCACTCGCGTGGGAGCATGAAAGCAGGAGGATCGGGCCGTTTTGGGCCAAAATGTCCCAATCGCCGCCGCGGATCCCCCATCATCAATCATTTACAGGGATGGGCCGGGACATTTTGTCCCGCCTCCCCCGGAGACAACCTATGAACGAAGTGATCGAAACCCGCAATTCCCTGCCCCAGGAAGCCGGCGCGGCCGTCGATTTGGGACGCTGGCTGGGCCGCCGTGAAGCGTTCGGCCTGATGGCCGGCCGCTGCTCCGCCGCCGAAGTCGAGAGCCTGCGCCGCATTCGCGAACAGAAGGCCTATCAACAGGTGGCGCGCAACTGGAGCGAGTTCTGCACCCGCCATCTGAAGATCCACCGCCGCACGGTCGATCGCGCGATCGGCTATTTGCAGGAGTTTGGGCCGGCATTCTTCCACATCACCCAGCTCACCCACATCAGTGCCAAGGACTACCGCGCCATCGCGCGCCACGTCTGCGAGGAAGGCGTCAACGCGGATGGCAACGTGGTGGCGCTGCTGCCCGAAAACAGCGAAAAATTGTCGGCGGCCATCACCGGCCTGCTCCAACGGATCGCGCCCAAAGAGAACGCGGCGAGGCCGGTTTCCTTCGACGCCGCGGTGAAACGGTGCCAGGCCATCGGCGAAATGCTGGAGGCCATGCCGGCGCCGCTCGACCTGCGGCAAAAAGCGGAGCTCGCTTCCGCGGTCTGCGACATCCGCCGCGCCGCGGCCAGCCTGGGCGTGGTCATCAGCGGCTGGTAGGGGCGCGGTCAACCGTGGCGGCGGCGACGATTCCCTGGGCGATCAGCTCCCGGCTCGCGGCTTCGTCGAAGCCCAGCTCGCCGAGCACGGAGAGCGTGTCCTCCCCCACCGCGGGCGGATCGCGCCGCACGGCAAATTCCACATCGCGCAGCGCCACCGGAAGCTTCGGCAGCCTGGTATGCACGCCGTTGGGCAGCGTGGTGGCCATGAGGCCGCCCGAGGCTTCCAGGTGCGGATCGGTGAACAGGTCTTCGGGGCGCGCGATGGCGGCAAACGGAATGCGCGACTTCTCGCACGCCGCGGTGGCCTGCTCCATGGTCATGGCGGCGAACAGGTCCCGCAGGATGGGCAGCAGTTGCGGCCATTGGGCGATGCAGTACGGTTGGCTGAAGGTGGGAATGGGGCGCCGCTTTGGGCGGAAACTTGTGGACGTACCACCGGCGATATCAGCGACAACTGGCGCTCCATGTCCAACACCGGTTTCAACCAGAACGGCCGCGAGAAGTTCGCCGGCCCGGGCGCCGCTGCTGGCCGGCCACGACGTGCGCACCATGTCTCCCGCGGACGCGGGAAATCCTCACCAATACAGAGGTGATCGCCGTCGGCCAGGCCAAGCTCGGCCGGCAGGGCGTCCGCGTCCGGCAGGCGGCGAGACCGAGTCTGGGCTGCCCAGCACGGCCGTGGCCGCGGGCGCGGTCGTCGGTGCGGCGGCGAGGCGGAACCAACCTGCCGCATTCGAGGAGGCTCTGGCAGCTCGCGGCATCCACTCAGCAACGGGCCCTGGCGCAGCACCTGAGCGCTTCCACCATTCTGAAGAAACCGCCGTATACGCCAAGTACGTTCGGTGGTGTGGGAGGACGGGGCCGCCAGGCCCCTCCTACCCGATCCCGGCGCCGAAAGGCGCGCTTTAACGGCCCCCGATGCCGCCGTGGCGCAGGGCGTCGATCAGGCCCTCCAGCTTTTGTTCCAACCGCTGAAGTCCCTCATCGGTGACGAGCTGCGAGGCAGTCAGGCGCGCAGCCGCCTCCTGACGCCGCCGTCGTTCGTTGCGCGCTTCGCGCACACTCAATTCAACGGCGCGCCGCATCTGGTTCCGATGCCGGCCATCTCCCGGTCGTGCCGCTCCGACGACTTCGCCTGCTGCACGGTCCGGTTCGCCTGCTGCACGCTAATGTTCGCCTGCTGCTGCAGAATAAAGTGAGCTTTCGGCAAGCCTGCAAATTGGCCCTCAGCGCAAGGGGGCGTCGTACCAACCCCGCCACACGAAGCGCGCACGGCGCAGGGCAGCTATCACCAGCGGGTTAGTCCATATCAGGGTACGCCAAAGAGCCCATCGGTCGAAGCGCCGGCACGAAGGCACCACCTTGAGGTCAGCAATGAAGCGCACATGACCCTCGACATGCCGGGCATGTCTGCGCAACCGCCAGTAAAAGTCAACGTCTTCCCCCATGAACAGTGATTCGTCATAGCCGCCCAGCGGGGCGAAGGCGTCCCGAAGGCAGAATTGTGTTGCGCCCTGCGCCATACCAGCCGCCCTGCCAAGCACCCGCCACAAGCCGAGATACGCCCGAATACTCCGCTTCTTTGGCCGCCATTCCGTATCCACGGCGCCTCCCACACAACCCGGCACGGTGAATGCCTGGTGAATGCATGAAAGCAGTTCCTCGGGTATGTGAGTATCGGCATCAAGGAAAACCAGCACTTCGCCCTGCGCCGCCGCCGCCCCGCGGTTCCGCACCCGCGCTATGTTGTGTTCCGGTTCCATAATCACACGGGCGCCGAAGGAACCCGCCACTTTCGCGGTGTCATCTGCGCTACCGTTATCGACGACGATCACCTCGGTCATCACGTGATGCCGCGATCGGAGAAGCGCCGCCGAGTTCTCTACCGCTTGCAGCGTGTCAGGAAGGTAGTACTCCTCGTTGAAGGCGGGAATGACGACGGAAATCGAGGGCGTACCGCAGTTCACCTGAGCGAGTCACTCCATGAGTAGCACGGCACCATCGACCGGCACCTTTTCTACCTGCTCTTTAGCATCTCACTCAATTCCGCAACGCGCAGCTCCATGTGTTTGAGGTCGCGCCGGATACTGTGGCGGTTCCACATCTCCCACGCACAGATCTTCATCAGGCCGACGCCGTGCACACCCAGGATAAAAAGTGCGGCGTACATGATTTGTGCCTGGGTTTGGTCCGCCTTGAAAAACTGCATCGCGCTGTAAACCGCCAGAGCAATGAAGGGAATCGCCCACGCCCACAGCAGAATGACAATGGACCGCATCGATCGGCTGTAGAAGTCTCTGGCCATCGCGCGGAGTGTCTCTTCTTTGGAGTCATCGTAACTGTCTTCAATGATTTTCCTGATCTGTTCGTTACTCATGCCGTCGTTCCTTTCCAGATGCCGGGGTTGCCGTCGGCGCTGCTTTGCCAAGCGACTCCCATTGCTTCCTGAATTCGATTCGAGCCGCATGCAGACGGGACTTCACCGTGCCTTCGGGCGTCTCGAGGATGCTGGCGATTTCGGCTAGACTGAAACCCTCCAGGTAGTAGAGATTCAAGACCACCTGCGAGCGTGCCCGCAACCGGCAGAGGATCTGGTGGATATCGCCGGCCATTTCGAGCTTTCCCTGTTCGGAGGTCACGCCGGGCATGTCTTCGAGCTCGATTTCGAATGGACCCTCATGTCCGTACCGGCGGCGCCAGTCGTACGCCTTGTGGCTGACGATCCGGTAGGCCCAGCAGCCGAACCTAGCCGGATCGTGCAGGCGGGTCAGTCCCTTGACAATGTGCAACCAGCTTTCCTGCGCGATGTCCCAGGCGGCCTCGGTGCGGCCCGTGAGATTCACGGCATGCCACCAGAGCCGTTTCTGCCAGCGCGACACCAGCATATCGAACGCCTCGCGGTGCCCCCCTTGGGCGTCCATCACCAGGATCTCGTCAGCGATTTGTTCGGCCGCATTGGGCATCCACAAGAGTATGTCTGTTTGGACGGGCGTTTGGTTCACACTCTTTTCTTGCATGGCCAGGCAGAGCTCATCACGTTACGCGGCCCGCCGGGCCGCGGCCAGCCTGGGCGTGGTCATCAGCGGCTGGTAGGGGCGCGGTCAACCGTGGCGGCGGCGACGATTCCCTGGGCGATCAGCTCCCGGCT
>JAIQEX010000061.1 GCA_020073615.1 Terriglobia bacterium | reverse complement strand
CCCTTGATGTGCGCGCCCCCGATCCCGATATAGGCAGAGTCGACCGTGACGCCGGCGGCCGCTTCAGCCGCTTCGACGGCCTTTTTGATAGCCAGAACGCAGGCGTCGAGGCTGACAATCAGTCCTTTGCGCCAGCCCTTGGATTCCGCCACACCAACTCCAGCCGCTTCAAGCTTATTGTCGTCACCCGGAAGGCACACAAGCGCGCACGTTTTGTGACTTCCCACGTCGAGCCCGACTACAGAATAATCTTTGCGTCCCATCTTAAGAGGAGTAACCCGTGGCCGTACGCAAGGAACATGTCCCCTAAAGCCCCCATGAGGCGGCCACGCGAGGACAAATCTTACGGCCGACTATTAGCTCGCCGTTGATCCCCATCCTTCTGCGGATCGACGACCACTTGATTGCGGTATCGCAAGTCAATCGAATCGATCTTAACATTAGTTTTCCGCACTTCGGGTAACAAGGTAAGGAAGTCAGAAAACCGTTCATGAAAGCTGTTGTGGCCAAAGTGGACGTCAATGGTTTCCCGGCCTTGAACCAGCAGGGCTTTTAAATCATCCGCGTCGGCCAGGTTAACTTCCGAAATCAGCCAGCCGGAAGAGGGGGTATCGGCGCTGAGCTGCTTCATGAAATCCTGGTAGAGAGCCAGCCGGATCATCCGCTCGCTCCCATTGGCGGGCTCGGTAAGCCCTTCCAGCACGGGAAAATTAAAATCACTCTTGTCAGGCTTCTCCAGCAACGCGCCCTCGGCGTCGATCAATTTGATCCGCCCGCCCACATTTACGAAGGCCACGGGAGTGCGCTCCACAATGTGCACCGCCAGGCGATGCGGGAACACCCGCGTAACCGTCGCGGAACGAACCCATGAAATGGCCTCCACCTGCCTGCGCTCCAGGTCAAGGTTTACCCGAAAAACGTTCACTGCTTCGCCGGCCGTCCAATAAAGAGGAAGCCCCATGGCCCCCAAAACCTCTTCGCGCGAGACAAATCGGTTCCCTTCCACCACCACATCATCGCTCCCGATTAAACGAAATCGAGGCGAGTGGAGCGCGTAGCCCATCAAGCGAATGCCGCCGTAGGCGAAAGGAACCATCGCCAGCGCGCCCAGAAGAAACCAGCCGATCATGCGCCGGAGACGATGAGGGAACCGGCGCCGCTTGACGGAGATGTTTCTCTGACGTGGCCGGTAAAGTGTTTCTTCCTCGACGTCGAAATCGCCTGGCACCGGGTTGTTTTCAAGTGCTTCCAAAGCTCTGGATCCTCGATCGGCCAAAATAATTCAGTGGACCATTCGCGCTGAAGTTAATGCGAAACCGGGCGCTCTGAAGAGTCCTTCTTCTTTTTTGCAGGAGTACCCAGTTTCCGCATCGCTTCGGCGAGGGTCTCCGACATCTTCGTAATGCTGCCTGCTCCAATGGTCATGATCAATTCCCCGGGCTGAGCCTGGTTTAAAACTTCGTTCATTACGGCTTCTTCCGAAGGGGCGTAGCGCGCGCGGCCAAACCCCAACTCACCCATCCGCTCCACTAGTCGCTGCGACGTGATCCCGGGAATGGGCGGCTCGCTGGCCGGGTAGATGTCCAGCACGTCGACGCGGTCGCAGCCGTTAAAGCAGGACGCAAAGTCATCCATCAAAAACTTGGTTCTCGTGTACCGATGGGGTTGGAAAATCACCCAAATTCGTTTCCACTTACCCAGGCGGGCCGCATCAAGCGTGGCACGGATTTCCGACGGATGATGCCCGTAATCGTCCACCAGAGTTATTCCGTCGTAGGAGGCTTTCACCTGAAAGCGGCGGTCGGCTCCCCGGAATTGCTTGAACCCTTCTCGGATTTGGGCCGCGTTGAGGTCCAACTCCAGGCCCACCGCAATCGCGGCCAAGGCGTTTTGAACGTTGTGGCGCCCGGGAACTCGAATCGAGAACGGCCCCAGCGGCTTGCCTTTGACCTCAACCTCAAAATCCGCTCCAGCCGGACTCAGTTTCACACTTGAGGCCGTGACATCCGCGCCGGGTTCGATGCCGTAGGTCACCACGCGGCGATGGAGGCGGGGCTGCAGGCTTCGAAAAAGCGCCTGCCACGGCGGGTCCACACACGCAATCACCGCGCCGTAGAACGGCACTTTGTTCATGAACGAGGTAAACGCGTTGGCAATGTCTTCAAGGTCGCCATAGTGATCCAGGTGCTCGCGGTCGATGTTGGTGACCACAGCAATGGTGGGCAGAAGGTGCAGGAAGGAGCGGTCGCTTTCGTCTGCCTCCACCACCATCAGCTCACCCTTGCCCAAACGCGCGCTCGAGCCGAAGACGTCCAGACGTCCGCCAATTACCGCGGTGGGGTCGAGGCCTGCCTGCGCAAGGATCACCGCGATCATCGAAGTCACTGTGGTCTTTCCATGCGCGCCAGCGACCGCCACGCTGAATTTCATCCGCATCAACTCAGCCAACATTTCTGCGCGCCGAATGACGGGGATACCCAGGCGTGCGGCCTCCAGCACCTCAGGATTCTCGGCTGATACCGCCGACGAGGTCACCACCACTTGGGCATTGAAAACGTTGAGGCGGGCGTGCCCTTCGTATATTTTTGCGCCCAGCTTGGCAAATCGACGCCCGCTTCCGGCTTTCCGGTCAGCGGCGCGTCCAGCTTCAAGGCCACTTCCGGATGCGTGGCGTCGGAAATGGCCACCAGGAGTTCCTTGGAACGGCAGGCGGGCTTGCCCTCGACCACCGTACCCTTCAGGGCCTTGCCGCCGGCCTCCGCCTTGACGTCGGCGTCCTTCAACGTGGACTGGAAGTATTGATCGCCGCCCGGACCGGTCAGTTGGGCCTTGATGCCCATCCACATGGCCAACTGCGGATTGCTCTTGGCGAACTCCTGCTGCTTCCGGGTCGCCACTTCGTTGGAGCTCTCGATATGGAAGCCGGGCGGCGGAGTGGGCGATTTGAGCGCATCTTCCTTGAGCTTCTTCAGGCCATCATCGTCGGCCCCGTGGTACTGGGTGTACACCTTGTCGAGATAATCTTTCATGCGCTGCTGGCCCTGCGCGTCCACGCCGCCCTTGGCGGGATCGAGCGCCGCGGCGCGCGCGATCTCATACAGCGCTTGCGAAATCTTGTCCGGGTTGGTCTTCTGCTGGCAGATTTGCGCGCCTCCCAGCGCATAGGCGATCCCGGCGTTGTCGGGATAATCCTGTAAGGCCTTGGTGTAGGCCGCCTCGGCTCCCGCGCAATCCTTGGGATCCTTCTTCATCGCCAGATTGCCGGGATACAGTGCCAGCCACAGCAGCGTAGCCTTGCCCTGGGATTGCAGCTGGCCGCGCAGGGTGGTCCAGTCGGCATCGCTCATGCCCTCGGGCTTCTTGTCGTAGTCCGCCAACAGGTGCGCCGCCTTGTCGCCGGCGGCCAGTTCGTCCGGGGTGGGGTTGGGGATCTGCGACACGGCGGCCGACGTGTTGAAGTAGATCTTGATCACCTGCCGCCAGTCCTTAAATATGGTGTTGGGATCCTTGGACAACAACTCGGCGGCCGTGTCCACCGCCTTAGCGAACTGCTTGGTTCCGTTATAGGCCTCGACGTAGTAATACAGGCGTTCGTCCTTGAAGTCGCTCTCGGGATACTTCTGTTTCCAGGTGTCGAGGTCGGTCAGCGCTTTCGCGAAATTAGGACTGGCGGGGTTTATGTCCTTTAAGACCTCGTTATAGATATCGTACTCGCCCTGATCCTTAGGCTTCTTCTCGGGCGCCGCCGGCGCGGAGCCCGCCGTCTGGGCGCGGGCATATTGCGCCGCCGCGGCCATGGCGAGCGCGCCGATCACGGCCACTGCCGCCATCCCTCTCAGGGTCTTCGAAAACTTGTGCACGTGAGCCTCCTGCCTGTTCCGCATTTTATCGACGGCAATGGGTCGCCGGTCCGCCTTCGCGGCTCCGGCATTCGCCCATGGCCCGGCGACCGGTGGGCACTTGCGGAGTATAGCCGAACCACCATGGTGGCGCAACTCATTCGACTCCGCTTATCGCCGTCCAGTTCCGAATCACAGATCATAACAGATCGACGGTATGCTGGTACCGTGCCCGGCCGCCTTTTCGGCCTATTGGAACCACCAGTACCGGCGGGCACTGCATTCCAAGAAGACGACGCCCCCTTCATGCGCTACCTCGATCTGGCGGTCATCCTCGCCTACCTGGCCGGCATCACCTGGTTTGGCGCCCGCTTCCGCCGCGGCCAGAAAAGCCTGCGCGACTACTTCCTGGGCGGACGCACCGCCCCGTGGTGGGCCATCAGCCTCTCCATCGTCTCGGCCGAAACCAGCACCCTCACCATCGTCGGCACCCCCGCGCTCGCCTTCACCGGCAATATGGGCTTCCTCCAGATCGTCCTCGGATACCTGCTGGCCCGTATCGTGATCTCGGTGGTCTTCCTGCCGCAGTACTTCCGGGGAGAAATGTTTACCGCGTATGAGCTGATGCGGCGCAGGTTTGGCGAGCGAATCCGCAAACTCACTGCCTCGATCTTCCTTGTGACGCGAGCGCTGGCCGAAGGGGTACGGGTTTTCGCCATTTCGCTGGTGATCTCGATTGTGCTCGGCACCGGCGAAATCGCCTCCATCGCGCTGATCGTCCTGCTCACCCTCTTTTACACCTTTGAAGGCGGCATGACGGCTGTCATATGGACGGACGTAGTGCAAATGAGTCTGTACGTGGCCGGCGCCGTCGTCAGCTTTTTCGCCATCCTGGGCCGGATTCCCGGCGGATGGGAGCATGTCGCGGCGGTGGCCGGCGCGGCCCATAAATTCACCATCTTCGATTTCCGCTTCTCGCCCGCCATGGAGTTCTTCTCCCGCCCTTACACCTTTTGGGCGGGTGTGGCGGGCGGCTGTTTCCTGACCACCGCCAGCCATGGCACCGACCAGCTCATGGTGCAGCGTCTGCTGAGCGCCCGCGACGAACGCCAGAGCCGCGCTGCCCTGCTGGCAAGCTGGGTGGTCATCTGCGTTCAGTTCACGCTATTTCTGCTGATCGGCGTTCTGCTCTCGGTCTACTACGGCGACCAGCGCCTGCCGCCCCCGCAACATACCGATCGCGTGTATCCCGAATTCATCTGGCGGCAATTGCCTCCCGGCATCGCCGGCCTGCTGATCGCCGCCATCCTGGCCGCCGCCATGGCCAATTTGAGCGCGGCGCTGAACTCGCTCTCCTCCACCACGGTGGTGGATTTCATTCGCACCCGGTGGCGCGGCATGAACGAAACCCGCTCGCTGCAACTGGCGCGCCTGGCCACCGTCGCCTGGGGCGTGGTGCTGCTCGCCATCGCCATCGGCGCGCGGCATTCCCATTCTGTCCTGGAGGCGGGGCTCACCATCGGCTCCATTCCTTCGGGCGCGCTGCTGGGAGTTTTTCTCCTGGGCGTACTCACCAAAAAGCCGCGCGAGGGTGCGGCCATGGCCGGCGTGGCTGCGGGAATCGCGGTGATCCTGGTGGTCGTCTTCCGTACGCACATCGCCTTCACCTGGTATGTTCTGATCGGCACCGTGGTCACGTTTGGCGCGGGGCTCGCCGCATCGTGGTTCGAGAAGCCGCTCGCCGAGGATTAACCGAAATGGACCCATCTTCCCGCACGGAACTGAAACGCGATCTCGGCACCTGGGCCGCCATGTCCATCGTGGTGGGCACGGTGATCGGCAGCGGCATTTTCCTGGTGCCCAAGACCATGATCGAGCGCGTGGGCAGCGTGCCCATGGTGTTCGCCGTCTGGGTGGTGGGCGGCCTGCTCTCGCTCGCCGGCGCTCTCAGCTACGCGGAGCTGGCGGCGGCCATCCCCGAAGCCGGCGGGGAGTACGCCTTCCTGCGCGAAGCCTATGGCCCCCTGTGGGGATTTCTCTATAGCTGGACGCAGATGTGGGTCGCCAAAAGCGGCTCCATCGCCACTCTGGCCACCGGTTTTTTCCTTTATTTGTCCAATTTTTTCGCGCCGCTCGATACCGTCTTTTACCGTGTGCCGCTGCCGCTGGGGCCTCATGGCGGCCCGCTCGAACTGCGCTACGGCCAACTGTTCGCCATCGGCCTGATCTTCGCCCTGGCGTGGCTGAATTATTTTGGCGTCAAACTAGGCGGCAACGTGCAGGTGGCGGTCACGGCCATCAAGGTGGCTCTCATCGCCTTCATTATCGTCGCCGGGCTCGGATTTGGGGAAGCGCACGCGCCCGCCGCCGGCACGCTCTCGCCCTTGACCTTCACCGGATTCATCGCCGCGCTGGTGGCCGCCCTGTGGGCTTATGACGGCTGGAACAATGTGAGCATGGTCTCCTCGGAAATTCGCGATCCGCAGAAAAACCTGCCGCGCGCCCTGATCGCCGGCACGGCCGCCGTAATTGGCATCTATTTGCTGGCAAATGCCGCCTATTTCCACGTATTGCGCGCCGATGAAGTGGCCGGCGGCACGCGTGTAGCGGCCGATATGATGCGCAAGATTCTGCACGGCGGCGGCGCCAATGCCGTCTCCATCGCCGCCATGATCAGCATCTTCGCCGCCCTCAACGGCTCCATTCTGTCGGGTGCGCGCGTGCCCTACGCGGCCGCCCGCCAAGGATATTTCTTCTCCGCCATCGGCCGCGTGCACCCCCGACACCACACCCCCTCCGTTTCCATTCTGGCGCTGAGCGCCTGGGCCGCATTGCTGGTGCTCTCGGGCAAATACGACGATCTTTTCAACCTGGTGATTTTCGCCAGTTGGATCCTCTACGGCATGACCGCCGCCGCCGTATTGGTCTTACGAAAGAAGAGACCCGATCTAGCCCGCCCATATCGTACGGTCGGATATCCATTGGTGCCCGTCCTCTTCATAATCGGGGCGTTTGTTTTAATACTATCCACGGCATTTGACCGTCCGCGCGAATCGCTAATGGGTATCGCTCTGATTCTATTGGGCCTGCCGTTCTACTCGTATTGGCGAAAGAAACGCCGTGAAGCTTGAGTCACAGGCGTACGGGGGGAACCTGGCAGTACTTAAGTCCGCCTCATTAAGGCCTCAAATGCGTGGTTTGTCTTGAAAATGCAGATGCATTGGAGGGAAAATCAAGGGGTATACTCGAATCAAAGGCCGGGTTTCTTTCACAACCATGGCCGCGGCAAACCGGTCGAGACCGGCCGGGAGGGCGCAACAGTATGGACGTCACCAAAATCCTAGCGGATCTGAAAGAGGAGCGGCAGCAGATCGAGGAGGCGATCCTCAGCCTCGAACGACTGGCGCGCGGGCGCGGCAAACGCCGCGGCCGGCCCCCGGCCTGGCTCTCGGAAGCCACCGGGAAGCGCCGCGGGCGCCCACCCGGCAGCAAGAACAAAGTGCCTCCGGCCGCCAAAGACACCGCCGCCGTCGCGTAGCCTCTCGCACGGCCGCTCGCCGCAGGCGCTAGCCCTCGCCCACGCGGTGCAGTTTCATCAGGTTGGTCGTCCCCGCGCGTCCCACCGGCTGCCCCGCTAGAAACACCACCAGTTCTCCCTGCTTCACATGCCCGCCTTCCATCAGCACGCGGTCCATCTGCGCCAGCATTTCGTCGGTGTCGGAGACCTCCGGCGCGAGAATCGGCTTCACCCCGTAGTTCACCGTCAGGCGGCGCGCCGTGCTTTCGCCGGGCGTGATCGCGAAGATGTCCACCGGCGGACGATACCGCGAGACCAGCCGCGCGCTCGATCCTGTGGCCGTAAACACCACGATGGCCGCCGCGCGCGATTCTCGCGCCGCATGGTACGCGGCATCGGCCAGAATCTCGGCGTTGCCCGGCGAGGGCGAGTGCGGGGGATCGAGATACCCTTTGCGGCGGATCGCATCCTCGCTCTCGTGCGCGATGCGCGCCATGAAGCGCACCGCCTCCACCGGATACTTGCCGATGGAGGTCTCGGCCGAAAGCATGACGGCGTCGGTGCCGTCGTAAATGGCGTTGGCCACGTCGCTCACCTCGGCGCGCGTGGGCATGGGGTGTTCGATCATCGATTCCAGCATCTGCGTGGCGGTAATCGCGAACCGGCCCTTGCGGCGCGCGCGCCGGATGATGGATTTCTGGATGTACGGCACCTTCTCCAGCGCGGTCTCGACACCCAGATCGCCGCGCGCCACCATCACGCCATCGGCGGCGTCCAGGATGGGCTCGATGTTTTCCCAGGCTTCCGGCTTTTCGATCTTGGCCACGATGGCCACCGGCCGCGAACCCACCCGGCCGCGCAGTTGTGCCACGTCCAAGGCGCTGCGCACGAAGGAGAGCGCCACCATATCGACGCCCGCGTCGAGCCCCCGTTCGAGATCTCCGAGATCCTTCTCGGTCAGCGAAGGAATGCGCACCGCGACGCCGGGCAGGTTGATTCCCTGGCGATCGCGGATGGCGCCGCCGCGCACCACTTCGGTGCGCACGCGGACGCCGTCGCTCGCGAGCGCGCGCAGTTCCAGGCCGCCATCGGCCAGCAGGATGCGGTCGCCCGGCGCCACGTCGCGCGCAAAGTCCGGGTAACCGGTGGACGCCTGTTCGCAAGTGCCCGCGACCGGCTCGGTGGTGATGGTGAATTGCGCCCCCGCGGGCAGCGTGCAGCCGCCGCCCGCGAAACTGCCCAGGCGGATCTTGGGCCCCTGCAAATCGAGCAGGATTCCCGCGTCCGCTCCGGCCTCCCGCGCCCCCTCGCGGACCGCCGCGATGCGCGCCTGGTGCTCCTCCCACTGTCCGTGCGAGGCGTTGAGCCGGAACACGTCCACGCCCGCCGCGAACAGCTCCCGCAATACGCCCGGCGCGTCGGTGGCGGGTCCCAGGGTGGCGACAATCTTGGTGTGGGGCATGCTCCATTGTGGCGCAGCGGGGCCCACCACCGGCCGGCGCTGGTGCCGGTGCGCCTCGTGGACATGAACGGCGAGAGGCGTTCCCGGCTCCCTCGGGTTAGCATTCTACCCGAAGCATAGGCTTCTCCGTGTCGGATGTCTACCCGAAAGGACTGCCCGACCTGGCTCCTTGACGTGTCCGGCTTCCCGCGATTCCGGCTAAGAACCGCCGCGTTTCCGGCTATGAACCGCCGCGTTTCCGCCGATAAGGAATGTGGAGCGCATTTCCAACCGCGCATGAAGCGATTTCTGCGACTACTGGCGGTGGCGACGCTGATGGCGTCTGCAGCCTCGGCGGAACACTACCGGTTCCGTCATTATGGGCCCGATGAGGGCTTGAACACCACGGTCAGCGGGCTATTGCAGGACCGCACCGGTTTCCTCTGGGTGGGAACCGGTAACGGCTTGTTCCGCTACGACGGGGCGCGCTTTCAGCGCTTCGGGGCCGAAGACGGGCTTCCCAGCGCGTCCATCCGCAGCCTCCTGGAAACCTCCGACGGCACGCTGTGGATCGTCACCGGCCGTGGCTTGGCGCGCCGTCATGGCAGCCGCTTCGAGCCGGTGGCGGTAGGCGCCGACGCCAGCATCCTGGATTTCCGCAACCTCGCTGCCACGCCCGATGGGAAACTGTATCTGGGCTCCGATCGGGGGCTCCTCAGGGGCACGCCTCAGCCCGGCGGCGCCAACCCGCGCTTCGCGCCCGCTCCCGGCGCGCCCGTCGAGCCGGTGCAGGGAGTTTTTGCCGAGGCCAACGGCGCCGTGTGGTTCGGGTGCGGGAAGCGGCTCTGCCTGCTGGAACAGGGCCGGGTGCGCACTCTGGGCGAAAGCGATGGCTTGCCCCCGGAGAGGTGGGCCGCCATGCTGCGCGACCGCGAGGGCGGCCTCTGGGTCCGCGGCCCGCAGCATTTGTACGTGCTGGCCGCCGGCGCGCGGCAGTTTGTGGCCCGCGACCGCGGTCTGCCCCAGTCCAGCAACACCATCATGAACATGGCGCTGGACCGGCAGGGCAGGGTGCTGGTCACCACCGACCAGGGTCTGGCCCGCTGGATGGAGGGCCAATGGCAACTGACCGGCACCGCCCAGGGCCTGGAATCCGACACCGTCACGTTCGTCTTCGAAGACCGCGAAGGCAGCATCTGGATCGGCTTATGGGGCGCCGGCGTGGACCGCTGGCCGGGGCCTTCGGAATGGACCAATTGGACCACCGCCGACGGCCTCACCAACAACCTGGTGTGGGCCGTCCGGCGCCATCCGTCGGGCGCCTTGTGGGTCGGCACCGACCGCGGACTGGTGCGCATGGCGCCGGGCGCGGCGCCGCGAAGCTGGTTCAAAAAGGACGGGCTCGGCGGCGACAAAATCAAGGCCCTGGCCATCGCTCCCGACGGCGCCATCTGGGCCGGATGCCTGCCCGGCGGAGTCTCCCGCATCGACCCGGTCACCGGGAAGATCCGGAACTACGGGGTGGCCTCGGGACTGGCCGACGACCGCGTGATCGCGCTCTACCTCGATGGGGAGGACCGCCTCTGGGCCAGCACCGCGGAGGGACTCTTCCGCAGCACTTCGCTGGCGCCTGGCTTGCGGTTCGAGCGTCAGGCTCCCCCCGGAATTTCGGAACGCGCCATGTTTTTCCGGTTCCACGGCGACAGCCGCGGACGCATGTGGGTCACCAGCGTCAATGGCCTTTTCCGCTGGGACCACGGCAAGTGGACCCGCTTCGGGACCGGGGACGGTTTGAAGGCCAATAGCACGACGCACGTCATCGAAGACGGCGATGGCGCCATCTGGGTCGCCTACCGCGAGCCCATCGGATTGTCGCGGCTGACCTTTGCCGGTGGCCGGTTGCAGGTCGAGAACCTTTCCAAAAAGGACGGATTGCCCTCCGATTACGCGATCTTTTTTGGCCTCGATTCCCGCCGGCGCCTGTGGGTGGGCACCGATACCGGGGTGGCCGTGCGCTCTGCCGGCCGATGGATCGTCTATACCCACGAAGACGGCCTCGGCTGGGACGATTGCGCGGCCAATTCCTTCTGGCCCGAGCCCGACGGCAGCGTCTGGATCGGAACCTTGAAGGGCCTCTCCCGATTTCGGCCGGCGGGCCAGCCCCTGCCGGCTCCCGCTCCCCCCGCGGTCATCACTTCGGTACGCTTCGGCGGCCATGCCGCCGACATGGCGGCGACCTCCCGGGTCGCTTTCCGCGATCGCGATTTCCAGGTCTCGTTTTCCGGCCTGACGTTCCTCCGGGAAAAGCACGTCCTGTTCCGCTACCGCCTCGCCGGCCTGGAGGAGGGCTGGACGGAAACCGGCTCGCGCGAGGCCCGCTATTCCAGCCTGCCGTCGGGACATTACCGCTTTGAGGTGGCCGCGCGCAATCCCAACGGCGCCTGGAGCCCGTCGCCGGCCACGGTTGCCTTCCACGTAGTGCCGCCCTGGTGGCAGACTTGGTGGTTCCGGTGCTTCGCCGCCGCCGGCCTCACCGCGTTGTTGACCCTGGCGCTGCGGGCGCGCACCAGACAGATGAGACGCGAACACCAGCGCCTGGAAAGCGCCGTGCGCGAGCGGACCGGCGAACTGGAGCTGCAGAAGGATGTCGTGGAGAAACAGAAGCGTGAGATTGAGGAGCTCCTCCGCCAGTCCCGCGAAATATCACGCCTGAAGAGCGAGTTCCTGGCCAACATGAGCCATGAGATTCGAACTCCCATGAACGGCGTGATCGGCATGACCCAGTTGGCGCTCGGCACTGCGCTCGATGAGGAGCAGCGCGAGTACATTTCCACGGTGCGCGATTCGGCCGAGTCGCTCATGGTGGTGATTAACGACATTCTCGACTTCTCCAAGATCGAGGCGGGCAAGCTGGAACTCACCCATGAGCCGTTCCTGCTGAGCCGGTGCGTCGCCGACGCTCTCCAGGTGTTTGCCTGGAAGGCCCAGGAGAAGGGACTTCGTCTCACCCACTGCGTCAGCCCCGAGATCCCCGACGCCCTGGTGGGCGATGCCGGCCGGTTGCGCCAGATCCTCCTGAACCTGGTCGGAAACGCCATGAAGTTCACCGAGCGGGGAGAAATCGCCGTGACCGTTACCTCCGCCGGGACGGACGCCGGCCTGCCCGGCCACTCCACGCTCTGCTTCGCCGTGCGCGACACCGGAATGGGGATTCCGCGCGACAAGCAGGATCTGGTTTTCGAAGCCTTCGCCCAGGCGGACGGATCCACCAGGCGGCGGCAAGGCGGCACCGGCCTGGGGCTGGCGATCTGTTCCAAGCTGGTGCGTCTGATGAACGGCCGCATCTGGCTCGACAGCGTTCCCGGCGCCGGCAGCACGTTCAGCTTTTCCGTCGCGTTCGCCACCGCTGGAGGCGCGTCCGGCGATTCGTCTCCCTTCAGGGAGATGCCCGGCCCGGACCAGGGCGTCCCCAAGGCGCGGCCCGCCCAACCGTTGCGTATCCTCCTCGCCGAAGATAACGCCGTCAATCAGAAGCTGGCCCAGCGCATGATCGAAAGAATGGGCCATCACGTCACCGTGGCGGACAACGGCCGCAAGGCCGCCGACGGGGCCGCGGCGCAACCGTTCGATCTCATCCTGATGGATTTGCAGATGCCCGAGATGGACGGCTTCGAGGCCACGGCGTGCATTCGAAGCCAGGAGAGAGCCGCTGCCGCAAGCGGCGGCGCCGCTCAACACATACCCATCGTCGCCATGACGGCGCACGCCATGAGCGGGGACCGGGAACAATGCCTGCTCGCCGGCATGGACGACTATATTTCCAAGCCCGTCAGCCTCCAGGCCCTCGCGCAGATGCTCGACAAGGTCCAGCCTTGCAGTCACGCGGTAGAATCGCCTGTCGCCTGACCGCCGGGCGCGGGTGATCGGCGCTTCGCGCATATACTATGGGAGACCCCATGAAGCCGGTCGCCCTGATGTTTCTCGCCGCCGCGATGCCGGCCCAGATCTGGATTCCGCAACGGAGCGGCACTACGGCGTCGCTGCGCGGCGTGAGCGCGGTGAATGGCAAAGTGGTCTGGGCCAGCGGCGCGGGCGGCACATACCTGCGCACCACCGACGGCGGCGCCACCTGGCGGGCCGCCGTCGTTCCCGGCGCCGAGAGCCTGGACTTCCGCGCTGTGCGCGCATTCGACGAGCGCACCGCCTACCTGCTGAGCATCGGCGCCGGCGACAAGTCCCGCATCTACAAGACCAGCGACGCCGGCGGCCAGTGGCGGCTCCTGTTCACCAATCCCCATCCGCGCGGTTTCTTGGACGCGCTGGCGTTCTGGGACGCACTGCGCGGCATCGCGTTGGGCGATCCGGTCGACGGCCACTTCGAGGTCCTCACCACGGAGGATGGCGGCGAGCACTGGCAAGCGCGGCAGACGCCGCCGGCGGAGCCGCAGGAGGGCGCCTTCGCGGCCAGCAACACCTGCCTGGCCGTGATGGGTAAGCGGGAAGCGTGGTTCGGCACCGGGGGGCCCGGAGGCGCTCGAGTCTTTCACTCCGCCGACGGCGGCCGCACCTGGACGGTGGCGGTGACCCCCATCCGCAACGATGCCCCCAGCGCCGGAATTTTCTCGCTGGCGTTCTTTGCCCGCGCCGGCATCGCCGTGGGCGGCGACTACACCAAACCGGGCAAGAGCCAGGGAAACGCCGCCGTGACCTCCGACGGCGGCAAAACCTGGGCCGAGCCCAAGGGCCGTCCCACGGGCTTTCGGTCCGCCGTGGCTTTCACGGGGGGCAAGCGCTGGGTGGCGGTGGGCACTTCCGGCTCCGATGTGTCCTTCGATGGCGGGCATGACTGGCAGCCGCGGGCCGGCGATGGATACAACGCCGTCAGCTTCGTGGGAGGACACAGCGCAGCCGGCTGGGCAGTCGGCGCCAAAGGCGCCATCGCCAGGTTCGAGGCCGGCCGGCGGTGATCGCTGGGCCGGCCTCCATGCTGCTCTCGGCCAGGGGCATCTCCAAACATTTCGGGCGAAACGCGGTTCTTCAGGATGCGGGCTTCACCGTGCGCGGCCGCGAAATCCTGGGACTCATCGGTCCGAACGGCTCGGGCAAAACCACGCTCTTCGAATGCCTGGCGGGCCTGATCCCCACCGATTCCGGCGAAGTGCAGTTTCGCGGAGGCGCCTGTCCCCCCGTTCGGCGCAAGGAGTGCCTCTTTTATCTGCCCGACGGCATTCGCCCCTGGGCCGGCCAATCCGTCGCCTGGGTCTTGCGATTTTTCGCGGCGATCTACGGGCGTTCCCCGGAGGAAGGCGCCGCCCTGGCGCGCGCGCTCCAGCTCGAAGCGTTGTTGTCCGCGCGCATCGGCTCGCTCTCCAAGGGCGAGGCCAAACGGGCGCTGCTGGCGCTCGGGCTGCTCACCCCGCATCCGCTGCTGCTGCTCGACGAGCCCTTCGACGGCCTGGATTTCCGCCAGACCCGCGAGGTGATGGCCCTCCTGCGCACCGTTCCCGCCGCGGGGCGCACGCTGTTTCTCTCCATCCACCAGCTCACCGACGCCGCGCGCGTGTGCGACCGCCTGGTGCTGCTGAGTAAAGGCCGGGTGGTGGGAGAGGGTACCCTCCCCGAATTGCGCGCCCGGGCGGGCCTGGACGAGGGCGGACTCGAGGAGGTCTTCCTTGCCCTCACCTAGCGGCAGCGCACCGGAGCGCACGCGCCTGTTCTGGTTCCTGGCAAAGGAGCTGCGCGAGTTGCTGGCCTCGCGCGCCTTCTGGCTCCTGCTGCTCATGATCGGCCCGCTGGTGGGCCACGGCTTCATCACCGCCGTGGACTCGTACGCCGAGGCCAGCGGCATCGGCGGCGGGCCGGCCGCTTTGGCGCAGGGGCTCTCCCCCCTCGATGGCATACTGGTCCCGGCATTCGGCGCCTACGATCTGGCCGTCACGCTCCTGTTTCCCTTTGTGGCCATCCGTCTGGTGTCCGCCGAAAAAGCCAGCGGAGCGTGGAAGCTGATGCTGCAAGCGCCGCTGAGTCTGCCGGCCATGCTCCTGGCCAAGGGCCTGGCGCTGGTGGGTGCGTGGCTGCTGGCGTGGATGCCCGGTCTGCTCGCTCTGCTTCTGTGGAAAGCGTACGGCGGCTGGATCTATGGGCCGGAGCTGTTGAATCTCCTGCTGGGGCATCTCCTGCGCGTGATCCTGAGCTGTGGTGTGGCGGTCGCCGCCGCGGCCATGGCCAACGGAGCAGCCAGCGCCGCCATCGCCACCTTGGGGTTCACGGTGGGCACCTGGGCGCTCGAGTTTGTAGCCGCCGGCCGCGGCGGGCTCCTCGCCAAACTCGCCGCATACACGCCCACCGCCGCGCTGCGCGTCTTCGAACAGGGCGAGCTTCGCCTGGCCACCGTGGTGGTCGCCGCGGCGCTCTCGCTCGCCGGCTTCGCGCTGGCCGCCGTCTGGCTGGCTACGCGCCGCACCCTGCCGTCGCGCCTGGCCCGGTCGCTTGCCGCGGTCCTGGTCTTCGCCCCCATCCTGTGGGGCGCCGCTCACCTGCGGCCCACCTGGGACCTCAGCGAGAACCGCCGCAACTCTTTCCCCGCCGCCGATGAGGCCGCCCTGCGCCAGATCCGCCGGCCGCTCGCCGTCACCGTCTACCTGGCCCCCGAGGATCCGCGCCTCATGGATCTCGACCGCAACATTCTCAGCAAGCTGGCGCGCATTCTCCCGCGCGTGGATATCGAGAACGCATCGCACAGCAGCGCCGGTCTTTTCGAACGCGCGGGCGACCACTACGGCGAGGTCTGGTACCAGTTGGACGGCCGCCGGGCGATGAGCCGGTCCACCACCGAGCCCATCGTCCTCGAAACCTTGTATCGCCTCGCCGGCGTCGAGCCCCCGCCGCGCGCCGCGGGCGGCGAATATCCCGGACATCCCTTGGCCGTCAGGCCCAAGGGGGCGGCCCCGCTCTTCTACGCCCTGTGGCCGCTGGCGGTAGCGCTGGCCGCTTGGCTACACTTACGGGATAGGAGGCGATCGTGAAGAGAGTTCTCGGCCTGGTGGCCGCGCTTGGCGCGCTCGCGCCCGCGTTCGCGCAAAAAACGATTCGCGTCGATGTGGCCCAGGACAAGGCCGGAAGCGAGCCCACCCGTTTCCTCGGCGTGGTGGGCAATTGGGTGGTGGTGCCGGACGGCGGCAGGAACGTGCTGATGGTGGACGGCCGGCAGTGGAAGAAGGGCGATCCCTCCGGAGGCCTGGCCGATAAGGCCCGCCTCATTTACGGATCGCGCCACGAAGAGTTCATCGAAAGCGTGAAGGCGTTCGCGTACTATCCCTACGCCGTGGCACAAGGCATCGACGATTTCCAGAACGGGGAGATTGAGATGCGCTTCCAGCTCATCGACGGCGCGCTCGATCAATGCGCCGGGATTCTGTTCAACGTGAAGCCCAACGGCGACTATCTCACGGTGCGCTTCAACGGCAAGGAAGACAACCTCGTGCTGTGGACCTTCAATAAGGGAACGCGCAAGTTCGTCAAGCGCGCCCCCGAGGATGTGCCGCTGCCGATGAAGCAATGGCACACCATGAAGATTGCCGTTCACGGCACCAAGCTCGAAGGGTATTTGAACGGCAGGCACCTGCTCGATTACACGCTGCCGGAACCGGTCTCGGGCAAAGTCGGCGTGTGGTCGAAGACCGACAGCGTGAGTTACTTCGACGGCTTCACGGTCACGCCCGCGCCATAGAAGTTTTCCGGCCGCGAGATCCCGCGGCCGGAAAGTGGATCAGGCAATTTTGCGCTTCAGGAACCACAGCACCGGCACGCCCAGCAATAGCAGTCCCGCGGTGGCGGGCTCGGGAGTGTCGAAGGTGGCGTTGGTGAACTCCACGCGCAGACCCGAGGGTCCGTCGGTGTCGTTGGCGAAGTTCCCGTTCTGCACCACGAAGTCCAGGGCATTGGTGCCGGCAACGAAGAAGCTTTGATCGGCGGCGCTGAACGCCGTGAAGGACTGGAAGCTGAAATTGCCGCTCGTGCCGTAGGGGATGGATGCGCCGAGATCGTGGCCGTTCAGCACGATCGCCAGGCCGGCGTTATCCGTGGACCACAGTCCTTCGAGAACGGCATTCAGGAATCCGGCCGGCAGATCGAACGTGGTTTCGTAGACGTAATCCAGAATGCCGTCTGCGTTGCTGCTTGCCTGGACGTTGTCCGCCTGGTTCGCGGTGGGGGTGATCCATAGCGAGTTGGGCCCGTTGCCGATCCACGCCGTGCCGTCGAGGGGAAATCCCTGGGTCGTCACAAACGCGGGTCCGGTGAACGCGGGCTGGGTGGAAGTGCCCACTAGTGGAACTTGGACTAAGGAAAAATGTGCGTCGAAATTCGGAAACGTGTTGAGTGCGGTGCAATCCGCGGTTACTCCCGTGTTGCACACCGGGATGGGCATAGTGCCCGCCCCAGCGGTGGAAACCGACAGGACGAACGCGAGAGCGAACAGAATGAAACTACTACGCATGTTGTATGGCTCCTAGTCTGGACTTTCGTGTCCCATTATCTGTTGACGGCCGGAGCGTTTGATAGAGCGTCGAGTACCTGGGCAGTACTGCCGGATAGCAGTACTAAACTTCCGCGGTATCGGAGCAGAAGCGGCTCATGGGAAGACCTGCGGGCGGCTCAGCCCTTCCCGGTCCGGCCCAATTTCGTGCCCGCCGGCCTCTTCCCGCGCTTCGCCGAAGCCGTCTGCACCTCTGGCGCCTTCCCCGCGCGCTTTGCCTTAACCGGTTTGCCGGCCTCCCCGCCCTCCGCCATATCCAGACCAAACATCTGCGACAGGTCCTCGGCTCCCAGGACTTTGCCGGCGGCCGGTCCCTGCCTGGTCAACGGGGTCCCCTTGCCCACATGCACGATCAGGTCCTTCTCGTCTACCGCACGCAGGCGGAACAGCAGCTCGGGCTGGTGATCGAAGCGCGCGCCGGCCCGTGCCCGATCAAGTGTATGGACGTCCTTTTCAGCGGCGCTGCAATAGTAGCTGCGAGCCTTGGGCTTGATACGAAAGTCACCACTGGCAAGGAAAATTGACTACTCGAGAAGGTAGGAAGTGCCAGTCCACGTGATCGTTTCAAACTCGCCGCAGTCCATGCATTTGTACCAGCGGACAGCATCGCCGATTTTGAGCAGAGCACTAAATCCAGGCTTTCCCCGTTCCTGAAAGACCTTAAGAACCGTGTGGTTCTTTGTTACTGCGGCGAACCTGCCCGTGCTCCCGTCGGATGCCTTGAAAACACCGACAAAGAAATCCTCAGCGGAGCCATCCCTATTTAAGTCTGCGGTCGTGTTGAATGCAAACGGAGATGCTTTGAAGTTCTGAAATTCGGATCGAGATATGCGGTCTTGAACTTCCCGGTCGGTAAGATCTCTTGCAGAGCGCCACTCTGGCATCATGCTGCTCACGCTGATGCCGCGGACCGAAGCGGCGTCTGGGGCAAACTCGATGTCGTACCACCATGCCGCTTGAGGCTGGTGGGGCGCGTTATGGCACGCTGCTACGACAAGTAAGCCAGCCGCCAATGACAATCTACCAGTCAACATGCCAGTGTGGTCCACCTGCCGCGTGCGGCTCACGAAGGACTCGTGCGCCAAGAGCTTGTATCCGAGCCTCCACCGCATTTTGTTCCTGCGGTGTGCCGATGGGTAAGCTGATGTCTCTGGCGTTGTCTGAAAGGTGATCCGAAACCATTGCGCCAGATGCAAGAGCCCGTCGTATGATGGCTTCGAACTGGTCGACAGTTTGCTGCATGCTCGCCCGTGGATTATTCGTGACCCACTGATCCATTTCCGTGATGTGCCGAGCAGATCGTTGTGTCGCGAGAAACAGCGGTCTGTTTGCCCGGATCTGTTCAGCCATCAGTTCTGCCTGTCGGCGGACTGTACGGCCTCGTCCCGTAATTCTTATGCCGGCGCGAGGAAACTCTCGCTGAATAATCGCAATGAGCTGCTCGACAGTAGCCGGTCGAATGACTGCGCCCATAAAACGACCTCCGTCGCTTCACCCTTGGTGTTCATTCTACGCTTGTATATCGTCAGATGTCCACCACTCGTCAGATTCACGACTGCTCCGGAAATTCAGGATGCATTTACTATCGAGCCTGAGAAATGTGGCCATCGTGAGCTGCCAGGGTCGCCGCTTCAGCCTGAACATGAGACCACGACTGTCTCGATCCGTCACCTTACTCCGAAAGCGATGTTGTTATAGCGGGTAGGAGGCCCGAACACCCGCACCGCTAACAGGGGGAAAGGTGCGGCTTGTTGTCTGACAGCAACGGTGACAACAACGCCCGGAGAAACTAGACTATCCTGGAGACAAGGGCACTCGCCAAACCCACGCCAATAGCTGCTTCTGAGATCCCGCAACGCCCATGACACGGCTACCAGCCGGATTCGTAATCAGCTGTCAGTCCGGTTATTCTCTTCTCGTCCCACGCGCTTCCGCGCGCCCGCCGCACTCCTCCGGCCCTGCGTCGAAGCGGCCGCCACTCGCGGCTTGCTCATACCCTTCCGCGACAACACCACCTTCTTGGCGCGCTTTGCCTTAACTGCTTTACCCGCCCCGCCGCTCTCGGCCAGGTCGAGTCCAAACAACTCCGACAAGTCCTCCCCTCCCAGCACCTTCCCGGCGGCCGGTCCCTGCTTGGTCAGCGGGGTCCCCTTGCCCACATGCACGATCAGGTCTTTCTCGTCCACCGCACGCAGGCGAAAGAGCAGCTCGGGCTGGTGATCGAAGCGCGCGCCGATGCCATACAACACCGCCGCAACGTGCTTGCACATGTCCGCCCAGTCGGGGCAACTGCACGAAAGGCGGATCTCCGCAGGCGATGGGAACAGGCCGTGGCCCTGCCGGCAGATCCGCTCCATCACGCCCTCCGACAACCGCCCCTGCAGCAGTTCGACCAGCGAATCGATCCCGCCCGCGCAGTCGTTGCAGATGGATTTCCACTTCGCCTTTGCGACCGGCGCCACTTCGAGCGCCACCTGGTATAACTCCGAGCCGCTGACGTACGCGTGGATCGCGCCGGTCGTGATCTGCAGATCGATCACCGACCCGTTGCGCACATAGGTCCGCCCGCGCGGCAGGCGGTTGGCGTAATCGCTGTACCGCTCCAGGTTCTCGCACCACGCTTTGCCCCAAAAGGTCCTGGCGATGATGCGGTCCGGGATGCTGACCGGCGAGACCGCGTGCCCCTGCTTCTTGCGCTTTTCCATCTCGCGCGCCGCTTTGCGCCGCCGCTCCGCTACCGTTACATAGGGCTTCCATCCAAAACCGTAATATCCCACCGATTACGTCTCCTTCAGCGCTTTCCCGATATCGAGCGCCACCAGCTTGAGCAATTCGTCGTCCTTCATCTCCGTCAGCAGCACGTCGGCGCCGCCCTCCAGAAAATCCTGCGACAGTTGGCGCTTGGCGGTGATGAGCTGGTCGATTTTCTCTTCTACGGTACCGCGGCAGACGAACTTGTGCACCAGCACATTCTTGGTCTGGCCGATGCGGAAGGCGCGGTCCGTAGCCTGGTCCTCGACCGCCGGATTCCACCAGCGGTCGAAATGAACCACGTGCGATGCGGCAGTCAGGTTCAATCCGGCGCCCCCGGCCTTGAGCGAGAGCACGAAGAACGGCACCGCTTCGTCTTCCTGGAACCGCCGCACCAGGTCCTTGCGTTTCTTGACCTCGGTTTCTCCGTGCAGTACCAGGCCGGGCCGTTCGAAAACCGAGCCGAGGAACGCGGCCAGCGGCGCGGTCATCTCACGGAACTGGGTGAACACCAGCATCTTCTCCTGCTTGGCCGCGACCACTTCGGAAATGTCGCGCAGTCGCGCCCATTTGCCGCTGTCGGATTCGCCCCACGCACCGTCTCCCAGCCACTGCGAAGGATGATTGCAGATCTGTTTGAAGCGCATCAAAAACGCCAGCACCAGCCCCTTGCGGCGTATCCCGGTGGCCTCCGCGAGCTGCGCCGCCAACTCTTCGACCGCCTGCCCGTAGAGCGCGGCCTGCTGCCGGCTGAGCGGGCAGAATACCTTGACTTCGGTCTTGTCCGGCAGGTCCGCGATCACCGTCTTGTCGGTCTTCAGCCTGCGCAGAATATACGGGCGCACCAGCTCGCGCAACGGACCGTAAGAGCCCTGCGGGCGCTCGCCCAGGCGCTTGACGAAGCTCGCGAACTCCTTGGCGGTGCCCAGCAGTCCCGGGTTGACGAAGTCGAAGATGGACCACAAATCGCCCGCGCGGTTCTCCACCGGCGTGCCCGTGAGCGCCAGCCGCGCGCGCGCCTTCAGCTTCTTGACCGCGCGCGTCTGTTGGGCGCCGGGGTTCTTGATCGCCTGCGCTTCGTCCAGCACCGCCAGGCGCCAGGGAGTTTCCGCAATCCACGGCACGCGCAGCAGCGAGCCGTAGCTGGTAATGACCAGGTCGATGTCCCGCAGCCGCGCGCCCTCCACCGCCTTCAGCTCCGCCGCCGGCATGGCCGACGGATGCGCGATGAGCGCCTTCAGTCCCGGCGCAAAGCGTTCGATTTCGGCCGCCCAATTGGCGAGCAGCGACGCCGGCGCCACCAGCAGGCTGGGCTGCCTCTCCTGGCGCTTGAGAATCAGCAGCAGCGAGAGCACCTGAATCGTCTTGCCGAGTCCCATATCGTCGGCCAGACACGCACCCAGACCGAGCTTGGTGAGGAAGTAAAGCCAGCGCACGCCCACCTGCTGGTAGGGCCGCAGCGTGCCCGCCAGCGCATCGCCGGGGTCGACCTGCGCCAATCCCTGCGGACTGCGCAGCCCCTGCAAGGTCTCCGCCAGCCAGGGCCCGGCGACCACCTGCGCCCAGTCCGCCTCGGCCGCGGCAGCAGTATCCTCGGCTTCGACGTCCGCGCCGGCCAGCAGCCGCATGGCCTCGCCGAACGCCAGGCCGTTCTCCTTCGCCATGCGCTCCACGCCGCGGAAGCGCTCCATCATGCTCTCGAGCTGTTCGCGGTCGAGCTCGATCCAACGCCCGCGTACCAGCGCCAGCCCGTCGGTCTTTAGCAGTAGATCGCGGATTTCGGCGGCTGTGAGCGGCTCCCCGTCGAGGGTGACGTCCATCCGGAAATCGAGTAGCGCCTCCTGCCCCAGTCCCGCCGGCGACTTCGTTCCCACGGTGCCCGTCACGCGCGGCCGCGGCGGATGGTTGCCCCGCCACGACGCCGGCATGCGCACCACCACACCCGCCGTCTCCAGATGCGGAACGTCCCGCAAGAGCTGCAAAGCTTCGCCCGGTGTCCAGCGCAGCGGATGAAAGATTTCACCGGCATCGACCATGGCCTTCAGCCACGGGCACGCCGCGGACGCGCGCTGCACGGGAACCAGCAGCGACAGCAGCCGTTGCTTGTTGGCCGCGCCCGCGTACTCGCGCAGCGCCTGGCCCAGCGGCAGATGCTGCGCCTTGGCTTGCGCCGACAAGCGCGTGGTATAGGTGGCGAGAAACGCGAACGGGGCGTCCGCGTCCTTGCGGTTCTCGGCAATGTTGAAATGCACGCGGCCCACCAAATTCCAGGCCGGGTTGCGGCGCTTCAGAAAATCCTGCACGCCGCATTGGGATTCGGCGAGTTCCATGCCGAAGGCCGCGTCGAGCTCCAGCCACAGGGCCCCCAGCACCGCCGCCGTCAGGTACTCCGCGCCCATCATGGGCGGCGCCGCCCGCGCCAGGCGCTCCAGCTCCTCGTCCGTTGGGGCGGCGATGGCCAGGCTCTTCCACTCCGCTTCGCTCTCCTGATGGGTGCAGAGTGCGGTGACGTAGCGCGCGCCGAATTCGCGCCAATAGGAGTACACCGGCGGCAGCGCGGTTCCGGCTTCGTCCGCGCCCAGCAGCAGCAGGCCGTGGCCCGGGCCGCGCTCGAAAGCCTGCCGCAAGCGGTCCGCCAGCACGCCATCGACCGGCGCCGCGTCCGCGTCGTGCGCCAGGACGAGCCGGCCGTGCGGGGTGAGACTCAAGCCGAGGGAGAGGGCGTCCATGCTGCGAACCCTTCAGCTTAGCAGTGGCGGTGACTACGCGGTCGAAGTTTTTGCGGGGCGCTGTTCGGAGGTATAATCGCCAGCAATATCGTATGCCCGGTCTCGAGAATTTGCATTTTCATTTCTCCGAATCGCCGGAACCGGCGGAGCCACCGCGCAGCCGAACGGCCGAGGCTCGTCCTTCGCCCATCTGGTCCGGCAGCACGGAGGACGCCGCGCGCTATTACCTGCACCAGCTCCTGGGCAAGGACACCCGGCCGTCGTTGCGCGGCGTCGCCCTCTCCGCCGATGCGCAACTGGTCCCCGGACTGGCGAAGGAAAAGGCGTTCGAGATTCCGTGGCCGTTCGACAAGGCCCGCAATCCCGTTCGCCGGGGTTCCGGAACCGGCAAGCCCAGCGGACGGGCCACCAGCCTCGTGCGGTTCCGGCAGGTGCACGGCGAGATTCCGGTGTTTGGCTCCTCCGCCGTGGTGGAGCTCGATGAAAGCCGGAAGCTCATCTCCGCCGACGTCAACGTGGCCGATCTCAGCGAAGTTCCACGCGAGCCGAAACTCTCGGAGGAAGACGCCCGCCACGCGCTGGCCGGCTTTGTGACCGTCCCCCTGGAGAAGCTTGGCCCCGTTCGCGGATCGCTCGTCTACGTTCACGATCGCGCAGACGATCGGTGGCGCCTGGCCTGGCTGTACCAGAAAGTTCCCGCCTCCCCGCCGCCCATGGCTGCGCCCGGCAATTCACCCGGAGAGTTGACGGGCGAGTCGCCGCGCCAGATGCCGCCGCGCTTCGACTATCTGGTCGATGCCGGCACCGGCCGCGTCCTGCGCTGGTACGGTTCGGCTCCGGCGCTCCGGGAAATGGCTCCCGCCGGCTGCAATGGCCGGGACGAAGACGGCGCCTCCTGCGCCTTCCTCGGAAGGCGGATCGCCGCCCCCCCGTGCATCGAAATGCACGATGAGCTGCACCGCCTCATCACCATGGACAATGCCATGAAGAGCTACGATACCCATCCCCAACCCGAGATCGCAGTGCGCTGCGGGAACGCCAATTTCGGGCAGGCGAACGCGGCAGCCGTCTCCGCCCACATCAACGGCGGCAAGGTGATCGCCTTTTATCGCGCGGTGCTGGGGCGCAGCGGGATTGACGACGAACAGATGGTGCTCGTCTCGGTGGTGAACAACACCGCGCACGACGGGTACGCTCCGGAATGGAAGCAGGCGCAATGGTACGACAACAAAATGTGGTATGGGCAGTACCGCGACGGCCAGGGGAACTTGAAGAGTTACGCCCGGCACCTGGACATCGTCGCCCATGAGCTCACCCACGGAGTCACCGAATACTCGTCGGGGCTCAAATACTGGGGCCAGTCCGGCGCGCTCGATGAATCGTTCGCCGACCTTTTCGGCGTCACCATCGACAATGTTTCCCGTCTCGGGAACAACAGCACGGCCGACCAGTGGAGCTGGCAGATCGGCTCCGGACTGGGCCAGAACGGGGGACCGCTGCGCGATCTGACGGCGCCTTCGCTCACCAACCTCAGCCAGTTTGTTGCCACCATGGACGATTGGGGCGGCGTCCATACTCTCAGCGGCATCCACAGCAAGGCGGCGTACGACGTCTTCACCGCCCGCGACGCCGCCGGGAAGTTATTGCTGGGGTGGATGGAGGCCATCGTCATCTACTACGTCTCTCTGTGCCGGTTGCCGCCCGAAGCCGACTTCTTGAAGGCGCGCGCCACCATCGCCGACTTCGCCAAGACATTCTTCTCCGGCCTGCCGGACGGCGAGCAACAGGCGCGCCTTACGGCCATCGAGAACGCCTACCAGCAGGTGGGAATCGCATGAGCGAGGCGGCTGTGCTTCCCATCAGCGTCGCTCTCGTGTTTCGCGAGCCCAGCCAGGCACAGAGGCTCGGACGCGTGCTCCAGGCGGCGATTGGCGAAATCGAAACCTTATATAACCTGGGACAGCAGCGCATCCTCCTGACGCGCCATCTGATTTCGGATGTCCCGATTCGCGGCCCTGGCGAGAGCGACTGGCTGCTGGTAAGGTTTATGAAGAGGACCTGGAGCAGCTTCACCGGCGAAGCGACTGAACCTCCGGGGATCATGTGGAATGCCGTTCCGCTCGGGGATCAGAAGCTCAAGTTCTGGGAGGCTTCGCAGGGCAAATTTGTCGACACGGTCAATCCCGAAAAGCTTCTGGAGTTCGTGCGTAGCACGGCCGGTGTGAGCGACCAGCAGGCGCTGCTGGTGGTGGTGGATCAAAGAATCACGCCGCCCGAGGGCTTTGTGTACATCATCGGCAAGTCGTACGGCCCGCGAGACGATCAGGCCATCATCTCCACGGTCCCGATGGATCCGGAGTATTGGGACATTAAGGAAGCGAATCCTCTGGCGCTGATCAAGCAGCGGTTTCGTGCCACCTGCGCGGCGTTCATCGGCGAACGGCTGGGCCTCAAGCAATGTCCCGAGCCGGCCTGCTACATGTATCGGCTCGCCGGCGATCCGGAAGTGCTGGACGGCATGGTACGGCTCGGCGCCGAGCACCGCGAATTGCCGGAGCTGGCGGAAAAGGGGTTCTCCGTGCCATCCGGCGACCCGGCCGCGGTGCAACCGGTGGAAGTGAATCCGCAACCGAAAGGATGGCAGGCCCTTGCCTGACGAACGGTATTGCTTCGACTGGTATCCCGGCGCCAGCGGCCAGCTTGAAATCCTGGGCCCGTCGGAAACGAAGCGCAGCCAGTTCCGCTATACGCCTCCGTTTCGCGCCACTCTGCGGCCGCCTTTCGCAGACGCACAACTGCAGACGCTGCAGGATCTGGACCCGATCTACATCCAGCTTGATAAGGTTGCCGCCTGGCTCAAGGCCGGCGGCTCGCGAAAAGGAGGGCCGGCTGCGCCGCCGCCTCCTCCTCCGCCCGGCAAAGTCGACACCGAATTGAAGAAGCTGGGCCAGTTGTTGCTCACCCTGGTTCTGCCGCCCCGTATCCGCTCGGAACTACAGATTCGCGATCTGTATCTGGAGATTGGAACCGACGAAGCCCTGCTCGACCTCCCTTGGGAACTGATTTACGATGGCAACGATTTCCTTTGCGCCAGCAATTTTGTCGGCCGCTTTGTCAATCTGTCGGAATCGCGGATCGCCGCTCAGCAGCGGGTCGCGCCCGTGTACGGCGTCGAACTCGAGAAACTGCGCATCCTGGTGATCAGCGTGCCCGAGCCGCACCCCAAAGACAGGAGCGGTAACGTCCTCAAGGACAAGGACGGGAACGCCGTCGAATACCGCAAGCTCACCGGCGCCATCGCCGAGACCGAGGCCGTTTCCGAAACCCTCGCTCACATTCCATTCGTGCAACTGGAAGTTGTCGAGGACGCAACCTTGATGGCGGTCTTCGATAAGCTGCAGGATGGCGTGTACGACATCGTGCATTACAGCGGCCACGCCGTGTCGAATCCCGACGATATCAAGAGCAGCGGAATCGTCCTGCAGGACCGGTTGCTCACCACCGCGCAGTTGAGCGGCATGCTCGGCGCGCACCCGCCGGTGTTTTGTTTCCTGAACGGTTGTCAGACCACGCGCATCGCCGGCAGCGGCTGGAAGGGCCAATACAATTTATACGGACTCGGCAGCGCGATTCTCGACACCGGCTCGTACCTGTTGGGAAGCACCTGGGAGATCGAGGACGACACCGCCGCCTCCTTCGCCAGCCGATTCTATCAGTGCTTTCTCGAGGGGAACTCGCTCGGCTTCGCGACGCGCGAAGCGCGCCGCCAGGTGCGCAACCCGGACTACCCCGATGACCTGGGCTGGGCCTCGTACACCTTCTACGGCGATCCGCGGCTGTTCATTCGCGCCGCGGTTTCCAAAACGATCCTCACCCCTTCGAGGCCGTAGGCAGAGGATCGAGACGGGCCCCGAATCGGCCCACACTCTTGATTGGCTGCTTCAGGGATTCGGCCTCGCCGGGCGTCAGCAACTTCTCCAGCTCGCAGGCGATCGCGTCGGCGCGATCCCGGCCTAAGTAACTGTCGAAGGCGTCCTTCGAGGCCTTGCGCATGGCCAGCAGCGCCAGCGGAGTCGCCGCGCCGAACTCGGACAGCTTGGCGCGTTCCTCTTCGCCTATCGGAAGATTCTTCAAGAACTCCGCCGGCACTTCAGCTACTCCTAATCGATAGAATACGCTTCGCTTCCGAAGCGCGCAATGTAGCTGTAGGGTATCGTTCCGTACCCGGGCTGGCCCAACACCGATTCGGTCGCCCAGTAACTGTCCCAACTATTGCGCAGATAAAACTTACCGCCGCCGAGGTCCGGTTCGCCCGCAATGTCCTGGTATCCCACGAAGCACATCGCGTGTCCGCCCACGTCCTCCTCGCCGGGGATGGGATTCACGATTTCGCCGGTGCGCGCGACTTCGTCGTTTTGGTACCAGGAATTGTAGACGGGTATGGAAAACGCCACGCACCGGCCGCGCGCCAGCTCTCCTTTAATATCGAGCAAAGACGCCGGGGCAAGCTGGCGAAACGACGGGATCTTGTATGGCGCGGCCGCGGCCGTTGCGCCATCGGGCGCCGGGCCCTGCCCCTCGCTGGCGCCCTGTGTCGTCACATAGGGCCATGCGGCTTCGAGGCAGCAACCGTCGGATTGCAATTGCGGCATCGCTACACCGATCCAGGTCCCTTCCTCGTCGGGGTGTCCATCGTGCTGCTTGCAATCCCAGTACAGGAACTGCCGCGAGAGGTCCACCACCTGGTTCTGCGAGCGCCAGTAGTGCTCGGCGGCCGCCGTGGCCGCGTGCGCCACGCAGGTGCCCCGCTCCGCCTGATCGCGCACCGGCCGCATTTCCGCGATCCGGTTCACCATGGGCGGCAGCGGTGTGGCGGCGATCGCCGACATCATGAGCGCGCGCCGCGGCCGCGGCACGCGGTCCAGCCGCACCCCGAGCGCACCCTTCCGCAACGCCGGCGCTTGAATTCCCTTGGGCTGCGGACGCCGCGGGATGCTGCGCATCAGCGCCTCCAGCGCTTTCCCGTCCAACTTCAGATATCGGGCCAATGAATCCCCGGCCGCCTTGGCAGCTCCTACCACCTGGTCGGTGTTCCGGTAACCGAGCGATTGCAGCCGCTCGGCGTGGTCCTTCAATTCCGGCACATCTTCGATCTTCGTTTCCGGCATGGTTGTCCTCCCCGCGCAGCGACATGACCTGAGTAGTGAATTCGTGTCTCCGGCTTCCTGACGATTCTATCTCCAGCCATCGCCGCGCGCTATGATGAGCGGATGACATGGCGCTGATCGCCGTTTCGGGCCATCCCGGATGCCGGTACGAAGAGGTGGCGCGCCTCACCGCGCAACGGCTCGCGTTCGAGCTGCTCACGCAATCCCGCATCCGCACCCTCACCGACGAGCAGTTCGGCGCCGATGCCCGCATTCCCGATAAGGCGTACACCATCCTGGTGACCTCCCTCCTGGGCCGGCTCGCCACCGCGAATCACATCGTCTACTGCGCCGTCGGAGGCGAGCTCCAGGCGCGGCATTTTCCCGGCATGCTGCGCGTGCACGTGGTGGCGCCGGAGAACATTCGCATCGGCAATCTGATGCTCGATAACCGCACCGACCGCGCCGCCGCGCGCCAGTTCCTGCTGCAACTGGAAGCCGCCGACCGCGCCGACCGCAAAGCCAAATTCGGCAAAACCAGGGCCACCGCCGACCTTTTCGACGTGGTGCTCAACGCCGAATCGCTCTCCAGCGAACAGATGGCCGGCCTGATTGAAACCACGGTCGTCTCCACCGGGCTTAAGGAGCGCGGCTATCTCTCGGCGGCGGCCGAAGCGCAGCTCCAGTTTCAGATGCGCCTCAAGCTGGCGCGCTACGGGATCGTGCCCCCCGGCAATATCACGCTGCGGCGGAAGATGTTCGCGCACCAGAGCGAGGAGATGTTCGCCAACCTGCTCGATTTCTACCGGATCGCCTGGGAATACGAGCCGCGCAGCTTCCCCATTCAGTACGACCGCGATGGCAGCGTTCTGGAATCGTTCACGCCGGATTTTTTCCTGCCGGAGTTCGACCTCTACGTGGAGCTGACCACCATGAAGCAGTCGCTGGTGACCAGGAAGAACCGCAAGGTGCGCCTGCTCCGCCAGCTCTACCCCAACCTCAACATTCAAGTCTTCTATCAGAAGGATTTTGAAAACCTGATCTTCAAATACGGGCTCGCCGAACGGCCGGTGCAGGCATGAGCGCGGACCTGTTGCCCGGCGTGGAACGCATCCTCTTTACCGAGGAGCAGATCGCCGAACGCATCCGCGAAGTAGGCGCGCAGATCTCCCGCGATTACCGGGGCAAGACCGTCAAACTCGTGGGTGTGCTGAAGGGGTCCGTCTTCTTCCTCACCGCGCTGGCGCGCCACATGGATGTCCCGCTCAAAATCGATTTCCTGGGCATCTCGAGTTTCTCCAACAAGAGCGGCGCACCCGGATTGGTGCGCATTGGCAAGGATCTGGATGAGAGTATCGAGGGCGAGGATGTTCTGCTGGTGGAGGACATTGTCGACACCGGCTTCACCCTGCGGTTCCTCTTGCAGACGCTGGCCGGCCGCGCGCCGAATTCCCTCGCGGTCTGCACGTTTCTGGACCGCAACTCGCGCCGCATTGTCCAGGTGCCGGTGGACTACCGCTGTTTTGAGATTCCCGATCACTTCGTGGTGGGCTTCGGGCTCGATCACAACCAGCTCTACCGCAACCTGGGTTACGTGGCCGTTATGAAAATCGAGCGGTAAATGTAGGTTTTTAGCCAGGAATTCTATGCTACCGCCACTTCCGCCGGTCGCCTTGCGGCGCCTGCCGATGTCCAAAATTGTTAATAGGATCAATGGCTTGCGTGGAAGCGTGCAGTATTGCACAAAATTTACAACATTTGTCATTGTCCGGTAACGCAACTGGATTAAAATAGATTAACGAATAAACCAAAAAGAGGACCGCGCACAATGGGATCGAGAATTCTATTCATTTCCGGGTGTCGCGAGGATGCCCGGCGCCTCTTGCAAATGCTGCACTCCCTCCCCCTGGCGATGGACCACGCCGGAACCTTGCGGCAAGCTCACGCCAAACTACAACAGCACGACTACGACGTCATTCTCACGGAAGCGGCGCTTCCCGACGGCCAGTGGCTGGATGCGCTCCACCTCGCCCGCGAACACCCCCGCGATGTGGAAGTGATTGTCACCGATCCGCAGGCCGACGCCCGTTTGTGGGCCGAAGCGCTGAATCTGGGAGCATACGATCTGCTGGCGCAGCCGTTCTATGAACCCGAGGTGCGCCGCATCTTGTACAACGCCTGTTCGCGGCCGGGCCAGGCCACCTTCGCGGCCGCTGGATAAGGCACGGCTGATACACTTGAAGCAGGTGTGTACGCGAGTTCCCTAACGAGAATCGGGGCGGCGGCTGTATTCCTGCTGCTGGCCGGGTGCCGCGGCGGCCCGCAGCGTCCCGCTTCCATCGGTGAAGCGTACGTCGGGCCGGCCACTCTGAAGATCCGCAGCGACCTTCCCACGCAGTCCTCCACCGTGGCCATCGTCAAACACGGCGAGCGCCTGGAGATTCTCCAGCATCGGCGCAGCTTCCTGAAGGTGCGCGCGCCCAATGGCGCCGAAGGCTGGACCGAAGAACGCCAGTTGCTTGCCGCCGAAGACATGGCTCGTCTGAGATACCTTGCCGCACGCGCCGCCGGAATGCCCTCGCAGGGACAGGCCACGACCTTCGCCGACCTGCGCGTGCATACGCAACCGGCGGCGCAATCGCCCAGCTTTCTCGTAATCCGGGAGAACGAGAAGGTGGATGTCCTCACCCACGTGGTGATGCCGCGAACGGAGCAGGCGCGAAGCACGCCGCTCCTCCCTCCCCCGCCGAAAAAGCAGAAGAGCACTCCGAAAAAGGCGGTGAAGAAGGAGCCGAAGTATCCGCCGCCGCCCCTGCCGAAACCTCCCGGCCCTCCTCCCGATTGGCTCGATCTTTCCAAGACCGTACTTTCGGAAGAAGCGGAACCGGCGGACGAGGAGCCCAGCGAGAAACCCGCTCCCCCTACCGACGACTGGACGCTGGTCCGCGCCGCCGGCGGCCAGTCCGGCTGGGTGCTCACGCGGCGCCTTTCCATGGCCATCCCGGATGAAGTGGCGCAGTATGCGGAACGGCGGCGCATCGTTTCCTATTTTTCGCTCGGGGAGGTGCTAGACGGCGATCAGAAAAAGAATACCTGGCTCTGGACCACGGTCGGGAGCGGAGCGCATCCGTACGATTTCGACAGCTTCCGGGTGTTCGTCTGGAGCCTGCGGCGCCACCGCTACGAGACCGCGTATATCGAGCGGAATCTGCAGGGCTACTCCCCTGTTTTGCTTCAGAATGTGGCGATTTCAGCCGGCGGCAAAGCAAAAAGCGAGCCCGCGGCGGCCTTATACCAGGGCTTTTCGCTCTGCCTGGAGAAGAAAGACGGCCAGCGGTACCGGCGCGACTATGCTCTGCTGGGTAACGTAGTCAGGTCCGCCGGGGAGAAGCCGTGCGAGGCGGCCGCCCCCATCTTAGAGGCGCCCGCACCGGCGCCCGCCACCGCCCCCGCGCCGGCCCAGCAAAAAACCGAACCGCTTACCGAACGTATAAAGAAGCGTTGGCATGCCATCAAGCGGAGCCTGTTTGGAGGGTAATCGCACCAGACCCAGCCGCCCACCTCGCGGACACCGCGCCAGCGGCCCCAAAGGGACGTTGCGGCGGCCCGGTCATTGTGTTATTTATGGGGTCAAGTCGGAAATCGATCCAACTGCAACCGCTCCGCTGATAAGCGACCGGTCGATCATCGTCACTTCAAAGGATGGCATCCCGTGGAAGCTGTCAATCGGAAACTCATTCGTCCGTCTCTGAACGAGATCAAAGAACAGATTGCGCCTCCGCGCCGCGCCCCGCTGCAAAAAAAGCCCGTGCCACCGGACCAGACCAACGCCGAGAATTTTTACTACGTCAAGCAGATGCAGGCCAAAACCCCGATGGTGTTCGTGCTCCGCGACGGGGAGACGCTCCACGGCGTGATCGAGTGGTACGACAAGTGTTGTCTGAAGGTGAATCGCACCGACGGTCCGAATCTGCTGCTCTATAAGCCCAGCATCAAGTACATGTACAAGGAGGCCTGACCGGACCGGTTACGGCCGTAGTCCTTTGCGCTGCGTCAGGCGGTATTCCCTGCGTTGTCCCGCCTCCTCATAGCGCCGCTTCTCGTCTTCGCTCTCGGGGATGACCGGGATCACCGGCGACGGCCTGCCGGTTTCATCCAGCGCCACGAAGGTCAGATACGCCGAACAGGTGTGGCGTTTCTTCCCCGTCAGGAGGTTTTCCGTCTCGACTTGCACCCCTACTTCCATCGATGTGCGAAAGGCGCGGTTCACCGAGGAACGCAGCACAATCAACTCCCCGATGCGTACTGGATGGATGAAATGCAGGCTGTCGACCGCGGCGGTGACGACCGGCTTGCGTGCGTGACGGATCGCGGCCATGGCGCCGGCCAGGTCCACCAGGTGCATCACCTTCCCACCCAGCACGGCGCCCAGGCCATTGGCGTCGTTGGGGAGCGCCACCTCGGAGTATTCGGATACCGATTCGCGCACCGCCTTGCCGGTCGTCATGCTGCTTGTCATGATGCTCCTCAGCGCCCGGAAGCTTCCTTTTGCCGGCGCAGATAGCTTTCCACGTACGCGGTCGCCTGCCGGATGGCGATCTCGCGCAGGGGTGGATTCACGAACGCCGCGGCGGCCAGCGAATACTCGAGCGGCCCATGGGCAAAGGGGTGATGGTCCCGCTCCATGACGTAGTAGATCCGCAGCGAGGCGCCGTCGTCGCGCGAAACGGAGAACCGCACTGCATCGGGGCCTTCATCGCCGGGAAAACGGGTACAAGAGCCGCGCGCGTAGCCGAAATTGCAGAGCGAGCGAAGGATTGCTTCCTCCGGCTCGGGTGGCGGATCGGGCGCCGCGCGGCAGACGCCCGCCCATTCGTCGCCCAGCGGCAGCATGGCGCTTTCGGGCCCGGCCCCCCGCGCGCGCGGAGCCACCGGACAGAAGTAGGGGCAGGACATTTCGCAGGTATGGTATCACAGGACATGGCGAGCACACGGCTGGACATCCTGAAGAGCATGGTGGCGCAGAATCCCAACGACAGCTTCTCGCGCTACGGCCTGGCGATGGAATACCGCAAGGCAGGCGATCTCGAAGCCGCGATCGGCGAGTTCCGCGCGCTCGTTGCCGCCGCCCCGGACTATACCGCCGCGTACTTTCACGGCGGCCAGACCCTGGAGCTTTTGAGCCGGCTGGAAGAAGCGCGCCAGTTCTACCGCGCGGGAATCGAGGCGGCCACGCGCAAGGGTGATCTGCACACGCGCAGCGAAATTCAGGCCGCGCTGGACCTGCTGGGGTAACGAAAGCGTGTACAATAGATACGTTCGGGCCGTGGCGCAGCCTGGCTAGCGCGCTTGCTTGGGGTGCAAGAGGTCCCGAGTTCAAATCTCGGCGGCCCGACCAGCCTTTTCAATCGGATACAAGCAAATTTCAGACTATGGCGTGGTACGGTGTAGATAAATCTGTAGATGTGTTTTCCCCGCCGATTTTTCCCGCGCGATTTGCCCTCGAAATCTCCGTCGAGATTCTCGCGAGGGTGACCCTTCCGGATTACAGTTTTGGGGTGCAAGAGGTCCCGAATTCAAATCTCGGCGGCCCGACCAGCTTTTTCGTTTAGAAGCGTTTTGGAGACTATGGCGCGAGCCGCTGTAGTCATTTTTGTAGATGTGTTTTCCCCAGCCGGCTCGCCTCTCGGTGACCTCAAGTCGGATCACAGCGGTCGGTTGGTGGTGATGTGGTACACACCGTGTATTCAGCTGCGGTTGCAACGAAAAGGAATTCCACGTGCGAACTCCCTACTAGAATCCAAAGAACCCGGCAGAGACCAGAAGGCAACCCCGCAGCAGCCTGGATTTCCGGCACGGTATGGAACGGCAAGGATACGAATACAAGCGCAAAATCAGGACGTAGAGGACGATGTTTCTTAAATAGGCTGCGGGTGCAGGCGGGGAAACTCGCTCTCGTGATCGGCTTGTTTGGCAAGAGTTGCGAAGCCTTCGACCTGCGAGCAGACGGCGGCCAGCAGGATTAAGCCAAGGGTCTTCGCGGAATTGAGTCGCGCGTCGAGTAGAAGGCCAGTCAGAACCACGACGAAGGCCACAGCACGGATGAGTGTTGAGGATTTCAACGCCGCTGCACGGAGCTCGGGCAAACGATGGGCAACCTCAATCAAGACGGATTCGGCCCCAGAGAACACCTAAAAGGCAGTCGTCAGCACGGCGTGAGTCGAGTGTCCCCCGAGAACCCGTCCTTTCCCGGACCGGAGCGGGAGCTTCTGGTATCTTTGGCGGGGACTCGGGTACGTCGCCGCGACCCGGAATATTGGAACCATGCGGACTGTCACTGTCGGCGGACTCGATCTGACGCCCTTGGCCACATTCACATTTCCACCCGTCCAGTTCATGCCGGGTACGCCCAAACGCGTCCACTGGCACCCGGCATAATGCTTAACCGACAGACCCGTCGCTTCTCATGATTCTGTCCCGCACGAATACTCAGTCCTAGCCTCGCCTAGCCTAGGTAATGGGCGATCTCCGCCCAGGTGTCCAATTGCTGTCGTTCACGCCTGCCAGTCTCACCCACGTCCTCATAATACTGAACTTGCGCTTTAATGCGCGTGTTTGCGCTTGCGCCTGCGGGCATAACCAGAGTATCGTACCTCTTTCTGGTGGTCTATCGAAAACCCACGCGCAGGAATCGTTGGGACCGACTGCCCCAGCGGGCGTGATTTCCCTGGAAGGAAGGACCGTTCGTCCACAACAATGGCACATTTAACGACATTCGGGTATAGACAGCCTTTTCAGCTCCGGGACAGGCGGGTTGTAGCGTTAGCGGGCCGCGAGGCCAGGAAGGAAATCCGGTTTTATGACCTTATCCACACCTAAGGTGTTGCAAATCCTGGCAGGGGTGGTATTATTCAGTCACAGTGCGTCCGCCGTCAGTATTATCACTTTGGACTTTGAGGGCTTTCCTGACAGCACCTCCCTCACCACCCAGTACCCTGGCCTGACCTTTACCGACGCCACCGTCATCACAGCCGGCATCAGCCTGAATGAACTTGAATTCCCGCCTCACTCCGGTAGCAATGTCGCATTTGATGACGGCGGCCCGATATTCATCCAGTTCTCACACCCAACCGATCTTTTTGACGGTTATTTCACTTATACTGTACCGCTGACCATTCTTGCCTTCGACGCCTCTAGCACCCAAGTCGCCTCTGCCGTATCCTCGTTCTCTAGCAACCTGGCACTCTCCGGTGACGCAGGCAGCAGCCCCAACGAACTCCTTTCCGTCACCTTCCTGGGCGGAATTTCCAGTGTCACCATTAGCGGTGATCCGGCCGGGGGATCGTTTGTGATGGATGACGTCACGTACACAACTGCCGTGCCGGAACCGAGATCATCGGTAGGAATATGTCTCGTTATTCTTTTCTTAGTTATTTGCCTAAAGCAGAAATGCCTAACTTTAGAACTCTCATCATAATAGTCGCTCTGATTTTTGCGGTTACAATTCTGCTCTATTCGCATCCGTTCACGCGCACCGCGGAACTATCAGACCTTGCCGTCGTCCGCGATCCGCAATTCGGCGTCGTGATGAAGGATGAAGTGTTGGTGTTTTTCTCCTCAACAACTACGCCAGCAGAGATTGACAGTATCGTCGCCCGGGTCCACGGTACGGTCTTACAAAGGAGCCTCGCACTGGGAATGTGGGATATCGGCCTGCCATCATCAATGAACGACACAGCCGACAACATCAAAGGCGCCATAAGGTTCTTATCGACGCTGCCCCAGGTCGAACAAGTGACACCCAACAGTGTAAGTAGTCTACCCTAAGGACAATGAGACTTCGTGATTGACAGAAAGAAGGTACAACCGTCATGTTCCAGTCCCGCCGACTTATTATCACTCCCCTCTTGATGGGAGTTGTTCTGTTCTTAGGGTATCCGTTGGATGGGCAAACTGTGATGTCCCCAATTGCTAGCCCGGCTGCCATCAAGCCGGGCACCCAGTCGACCGTTGTTGTCAGCGCCCTCGTTGTTCCTGGCGCGAATCAAAGCGTTCTGGCAAACGGGGTCAATCTCCTAGCTGTCACCCAACCTGGTGCTACCCTATCAACTCTAGGCGTTCTAAGTGACTCGGGGATTAATGGCGACGCCGTCCCAGGCGATGGGCGTTACAGCGGCACATTTACGTTCAGCCCATCAGCGGATGGGTATATTTACTTACGCGTGTCTGCCGCCTTCAAGGGACAGTTACAACGAGCGCTTTCTCCTATTCTAGGTCTGCCGGTCGTATCGACCCCTATCCCCATCACTACTAGCCTTCTCAATGAGAACGATATTGTACTAGATCCGGTCTCCGGTCAGCAAGTCGTCTGCAACGAACTCCTTGTGAGTTTCAACGATAGTGTACCGACGGGTCTGGTCACACAAACAGTATCGTTGGTTTCCGGAACAATTCTAGGCTGGATGCCAGAATTGGGCCTTTACCAAGTTGGCTTGCCGCGATGTGACCTCGGACTGCTGAACTCGGCTGCACTCGCGCTCCAAGCGCAGCCAACAGTGAGCTCGGTTAAAAGGAACTATGTAGGCGGCACGCTCAGTCTCGCATTTTACCAGGATTTTAGCAGTCAGTGGCTTCTCAACGCGATTTATGCTTCACAAGCATGGTCGGTACTTGGCGGAAAGAGTGCCAAGGCGATTGGGGTTGTCGATACAGGTGTGGACTACACGCATGATTACCTCTCATTCGTTACGCCAGGCCGAGATTTTTGTGCTTCGGTTGTAGCAGGACGCTGTTTGGAGGGGAGTTGGCCGATGGATACCTGGGGACACGGAACCGGAGTCGCAAGTCTGGCTGCCCTAGTTACAAACCGTCAGGCGCCGATCATTGCTGAAAAGGTGACTATACCACATGGGCTGTACCACACTGATGCTTCTGTGGCAGCAGCCATAGTGCACGCAATTCACTTGGGCGCTCGTGTGATCAATCTGAGCCTAGCGACCGGGGACGGAATTGAGAAGGCTATTGATTATGCGAACATGCAACGCGTATTGATTGTGACGGCTGCCGGCAATGATAATAGTTCCTCCATTCAATCACCGGGTTCGTATTCGCAATCGCGTTCTAATGTGATAGCAGTCGGAGCGACGGATGAATTCAACCAGCGCGCGATCTGGACTGACTGCGCCGGTGCGGAACCGAACGCTGCATCGAACTTCGGTGTGAATGTCGATTTGTATGCACCAGGCAAAGACCTGGTCCTGGCGATGAGAGGCGGCGAGTACACACGCGAGTGTTATGCGGGAACATCCTGGGCGGCACCCCTTGTGGCAGGCGTGGCGAGCATGATGCTGGGCGTGAACCCTCAGCTCACGCCCTCAGACGTAAAAAGAATACTTATTGATAAACAGATAGCTACAAACACCGGTAACACCGACAGCTATTATCCCGGTGGCAACAACACAATATATTTGCTAAATGCGGTCGCTGCGGTAGAGAAGGTAGCTGATTTAGTTCCAAAAGCAAATTTACCGCCAAGAGCTGGCTTTCTAATGACCTCTGGTAGCCAAGCAGTTCGCGAAGGCTCGACGCCGCTCACTTTGACAGTTCCAGCTGGCGGAACTGCTGTTGTAGCCTTTGACGGCTCAACGCCTCTCTATAGCAGTGACCCGGATGGAAATGTCGTTTCTTGGCTCTGGTCCATTGATGGGTCGCAGGCATCAACGGTGCCAACTTGTTTTCGCGCCCTACCTAAGGGAAACCACCATGTCAGCTTGTTCGTTGGTGACGATAAAGGCGCTTATGGCCCGGCGGCGACCGGTAGTGTAGTTGTAATAGAATCGGTCACGCTAGTTGTTGGCCGCGTGACGTGGAATGGATCTCCTGTTGCTAGCGCTGGCGTTCAACTGAAGCAGTCCGGCAATTACTATACACTGCCAGTGCTAGCCGGCACCACGACGGGAAGCGATGGCCGATTTACATTGGCAAATCCGCCAACCGGGAGCTACATGATTTACGCCGTTGCCCCGACCAGCGACTATTGGGATTGGGCAGGCTACACGGTCACAATCGTCAGTGGCAAACAAACGAATGTGGGCGACATGCCGCTGTCCAAGAAATTGCAGCTATTGTCGCCCGCAAACAATGCGACGTTCTCTATGCCCACACCGATGCTTACTTGGAATGCCGTTCCGGGCACGACACGTTATGACGTAGTGGTTTACAATAACGCAACCTCCCAGTTGGTATTCTCGCAGTCTACCACGACGAATACGCAGGTGACGGTAGCACCCGCGTTACCCGTGGGCCAATACCAATGGAGTGTCTATGCGGACAACGCAACCGGCCAAATTGCATACTGGAGTGCGTGGTGTTTTACCGTGGCTGCGCCTGTCAGTGTCTGGCCGATGTCCGGTCATGATCCGCAACGGACGGGCCAGAGTGTTTTCGTTGGGACATCCCTTATTCCCCGTGGTGGCCAGCTTGTGTTCGACCCAGGATCACCCGTAGCGGGGGATTTGACTATATCCGCTGAGGGCAATCTGTATTTTGCGACGAACACCGCCCTCTACGCTCTAGCTCCCGACGGTTCTGCTTTCGCATCGCCCATCTCAATGACCGCCGTAACCGGCCCTTCGATTGATGATCGCAACGGCTACGTCTACATTGGTCAGCGGAATGGGGCTTCAGGGTGGGATTTGGTTCGTTATACAAAACATCTGCAGAACCCAATGATAATCTCTTCGGGCATGGGTTCGCCAAGCTCGTTGATCATCGGTATCAACGGCGCTGTTTATTTCTTTGTCGGCGGTACCGCGATGGCTCAAGGCCCCATCCAATGGAGTTCCGCGGTCTGCGGAGGGTTTGGCGGCGCGCCAGCGATCGGCCAAAACGGGTACGTTTATGGCATGTGCGGTGACGGTCTATATCGCGTCGATGGCAACACCGGTTTGTCGCCGATTGGGTCCTCGTATCCGGGAGGGTACGAGCCGATGATTGATATCGCGGGCTACCTTCACTCCGGCTACTTTGGAATTGCATTTAGCGGCGCAATGTACGCTACTTGAGAGTACCGAGTTCCAGCCGTCAGTCAGCCTTGGGTTCCGCGATTTGCATGATCCAGTGATTTCGCTTCCATGGGCTCAAGAGGTTGCACAGCAGTTCTTGAAGTTCTTGCCACTCCCGCAAGGGCAATAATCATTGCGGCCGATCCTGGGCGCCGCACGAGGAGCCGGGGGCTCCCCGGCGGGGCCGCGCAGGAGAAGATCGAGATCCGAGAGATCTTCAAGTTGGTCCGGCTCTATACCGAC
>JAIQEX010000212.1 GCA_020073615.1 Terriglobia bacterium | reverse complement strand
TGCTTTTCGCGCTCGGCAATCTGCCGGTCCCGTTCCGCTACTTGGCGGCGGAGATCCTCAAGCTCTCGCAGCAGCCGCTCATTTTCCCGATGCAGTTGTTCGCGGCTGGCCTGGTTGGAGCGCCGATGGCTATTCGCTGCTGCTCCTTGTTGCCTCGCGCGGCGAATTGCTCTCGCACTCATCCACCATAAAGTAAACCTTTCGGCGAGATTTGTCCAGCAAAATCGGATTAGGCACGTGAACTGTTACCAACTTACCAAGAAAGCACAGAGAGATTATGATCCAAACCCACCAACTTGGAACCCAAGGGTGCGCTTTACGCAAATCCTCCGGTAGTGTGGTTACCTGATTGGCAATTGCCTGGAGAATGCCAATAGCCACGGTGAGCCCACAGCCCATCAGAAGCTTTCTCCGTGGGGTGGGCCTACCCTGCCTGCTCCAGCCAGGAGAGGAACTCGTCCACTTCGCCGGGGCCGGACAGGTGATAGCGCGCGTGCGCTGTCGCCGCACTGCCGACTTTCACCGTGATTCCGTCCGGCAGGACGGCGAAGGCATCTTCATCGCTGGCGTCGTCTCCCAGGTAGATCGCGAGCGCGTCTCCGTTGCCGAGGCGGCGGTTGATCCACTCGACGGCCGCCCCTTTGTGCCAGTTGGCGCGCGGCACGATCTCGAAAACCTGGACTCCCGGCATCAGGCGAAACTCGCCGCCCGCCGCCACGGCCTCGCGCACGGCCGCCTCCGCCTTCGCAATGTCCGCCGCCGCGGCCCGGCGGTAATGGACACTCACGGTCAATCGCTTGTATTCCACCAGCACTCCGGCGAGCGGTCGCAGCCGCACGGCCAGCTCCAGAGCCAGACGGTGCAGCGGTTCGCGCCGCGCCGCCGCCTCCGGCTCGACGAAATGGAGGTTGGGGCCCGAGATTTCCAGTCCGTGATTGCCGGCATAGATCAGGCCATCCAGGCCGATGCGGGCGTATAGGTCGCCGACGGCGCGGCCGCTGACGATGGTGACCGTCCACGACCCGCGGCCAGCCAGCCGCCGCAGCGTTTCGCGGGCCTCCGGACAGAGCCGCGCTGCGGCTGGGTCGGCGACCATCGGCGCCAGAGTGCCGTCAAAATCCAGGTACAGGAAAATTTGCCTGGCGGACCGGATCCGCTCCTCCACCTCAGTAAGAGCTTGCATCAGAGGCTGCAACCTGCGCCTCCCCCGCCGCTGCGAATTCGAACTTGAGCAACGCGCCGATGATCTTGCCGGCCCAACGGTAAACGTTGTTCTCCGCCACCACGGCCCGCATTTTCTGCATACGCCTCCGGCGCTCCTCTTCGGGCATTTCGAGCGCCTGGCGGATGGCCTCCACGTTCTCCTCCAGGCTGAACGGATTCACCACGATCGCGTCGCTCAACTCCCGCGACGATCCGGCAAAGTCGCTCAGGATCAGAACGCCATCCCCATCCGCCCGGCTGGCTACGAACTCCTTCGACACCAGGTTCATGCCGTCGTGCAGCGAACTGACCATGCAGAAGTTGGCCAGGCGGTGCAAGGCCGTCAGCCGCGCCTGCGCGAAGCGCTCCTTCAGATATATGATAGGCCGCCACCCGCGGCCCGGCCACTTGCGGTATTTCCGGTTGATTTGCCGCACCAGGCGGTCCACCTCCGTCTCCAGCAACTGGTATTCCCGAATGCTGCTGCGGCTGGGCACGCCCACTTGTACAAAAACGAACCGTCCCCGGTGTCCCGGATATTCCTCCAGAAAGCGGTCCAGGGCGCGCAGGCGCTCGCAGATCCCTTTGGTGTAGTCCAGGCGGTCGATTCCCACGCCGACGAATTCGCCGTTGAGCTTTAGCCGCTCGCGCCATTGCGCCATTTCCCGGTCGTTTTCCGCCGACTGCGCGCGGCCGTCATGCTCCGCGAAATCGACGCTGATGGGAAAGGGACGCACCGCCGTCAACCTGCCGCCGCGCGTGATCTCGTAGCGCTCGCGGTCGACCCTTGCTTCCAGTATCCGGTCCACCGTATCGAGAAAATTCTGACAGTGAAAGCGCAGATGAAAACCCAGCAGGTCGTTGCCCAAAAGACCGTTCAGCAGTTCCTCCTTCCACGGGAAGCCGCGCAGCACTTCCGGGTTGGGCCACGGGATGTGCCAGAAGTGGGCGATGATCAGGTTCGGGTTGCGCTCCTTCAGTATGCGCGGCAGCAGGGCGAAGTGAAAATCCTGGACGAAGACGAACGCCGGGCCGTCCCCCGCCTCCTCCAGTACGGCGCGCGCGAAGATTTCGTTGACCTCACGGTAGGCTCTCCAGTCCTCGGGTCGAAAGACCGGCCGCGTAAAAACGATATGACAGAGCGGCCATAATCCCTGGTTGGCGAGGCCGTAGTAGTACCGTTCTTCCTGCTGCTTGTCCAGCCAGACGCGCCGCAGCGTGAAACGGGGGGCCTCCGGCGGAACGGCGACGCGGCCGTGCTCATCCACCACCTTCCGGTCGGCGCTCCCGTTGCCGTGGGCGACCCAGGTCCCTCCGCAGGTGCGCATAATCGGGTTCAGGGCGGCGGCGAGGCCGCTGGCCGGCTCGACGCACTCGATCCGGTTCCCGGTATGCCGGTGCATATACGGCTCGCGGTTGGATACCAGGATGAATTTGTATCCGCGCAGCTTCTCCTGGGTCAGCTCCAAAAGCCCTTCCTGCGTCCACATAGCGCCTCCCGGACCCCTGGCAATTTCTTCCCTGATCGGATTCGTGGCCGCAATGAGAATGCCAATGTTCAAAGGAACACCGCAGGGCACGACCGGCGGCGCGCTTCTTGAGTCCGGCCAGCAGCCGGAGCGCGCCAGTGACGGCGTGTTACGCTCGAATATTGTGTTTCGCCGCGTGATCTGGATCGTGCTCGACAGTGTGGGGATCGGCGCCATGCCCGATGCCGCGAGTTTCGGCGACCCGCCGGGCGGCGACACCCTGGGGAACGTCGCCCGCATCCGCGGCCTCGCGCTGCCCAACCTCGCCCGCCTCGGGCTGGGCAACATCAAGCCGCTGGCGGGCATCGGCCCCGTCGAAAAACCGTCAGGCGCTTACGGCCTGTGCGCGCTCGCCTCGCCGGGGAAGGATACGACCACCGGGCATTGGGAGATGGCCGGCATTCTCCTCGACCAGCCGTTCCCGCTCTATCCGCGGGGGTTTCCTGCCGAAATCATGGGCGAGTTCGAGCGGCGCATCGGCCGCGGCTGGCTGGGCAACAAGGCGGCCTCCGGCACCGAGATCATCCAGGAGCTCGGCGCGGAACATATGCGCACCGGCTCTCCCATCGTTTACACCTCGGCCGACAGCGTCTTCCAGGTGGCCGCGCACGAAGATGTGATCCCCCTTTGGGAGCTCTACAAGATTTGCGAAACCGCCCGCGGAATCCTGCGCCCGCCGCATGAGGTGGGGCGCGTGATTGCGCGGCCGTTCACCGGCTCGCCCGGCCATTTCACGCGCACTGCCAACCGGCACGATTACGCCGTGCCGCCGCCCGCGGGCATGCTGCTCGACCGGTTGGAAGAGCGTCAGGTACAGGTCCACAGCGTGGGCAAGATCTTCGACGTGTTTCTGGGCCGGGGCATCGGCGAATCCGCGAAGACCCGGAACAACGCGGACGGCATGGCCAAGACGCTCGAAGCCATGGAGACCGCGGCCAGCGGATTGATCTTCGTGAACCTGGTCGATTTCGACCAGCAGTTCGGACATCGCAACGATATCGCCGGCTACGGCGCCGCTCTCGAAGAGTTCGACGCGTGGCTGCCCTCGTTCGAAAGCGCGCTGGGCGAGAACGACCTGGCCATCTTCACTGCCGACCACGGCTGCGACCCCACGATTCCCGGCACCGACCACACGCGCGAATACGTGCCCCTGCTGGCGGCCGGCCCCCAACGGGCGGCGGGCGTGAATCTCGGCCGGCGCGCCACCCTCGCCGATATCGGCCAGACGGTGGCGGAGAATTTCGGCGCGCGCCTCGCGCACGGCGCCAGCTTCCTGGAGCGAATCCTATGAGAAAACCAGTCATGGCGGGCAATTGGAAGATGTTCAAGACGCCCGCGGAAACCAGCGCATTTTTCGAAAGATTCCGGCCGCTGGTCGAGAAATCGGAACACTGCGAGATCGTGATCTGTCCTCCCTTCACGTCGCTGGCCGCGGCCGTCGAAGCCGCGCAGGGCACGCGCATACGCGCCGGGGCGCAGAACATCGCCTGGGCGAAGGAAGGCGCGTTCACGGGCGAGATCTCGGGCGCCATGATCCGCGCTGCCGGCGCCACGCACGCCATCGTGGGGCACAGCGAGCGGCGCCAGTACTTCGGCGAGACCGACGAAACCGTGCTCCGGCGCACGCAGGCGGCGCTCGAAGCCGGGCTGACGCCCATCGTGTGCGTGGGCGAACGCCTGGAAGAGCGCGAGGGCGGAAATACGGAAGCGAAGCTGATCGACCAGTTTCAGAAGGGCATTGCCGGACTCACCGAAGCGCAGTTTGCCCGCATTGTGATCGCCTACGAGCCGGTCTGGGCCATCGGCACCGGCAAGACCGCGACGCCGGAGATGGCCGCCGACGCGCACCGTGCGATTCGCGGCCAGGCGCGCGCGCGGTTCGGCAAAGAGGCGGGAGAAGCCATTCGCATCCTCTATGGCGGCAGCGTGAAGCCCGACAACAGCAGAACGCTGATGGCGCAGCCGGAAATCGACGGCGTGCTGGTAGGCGGCGCCAGCCTGGACCCGATCGGCTTCGCGTCGATCGTGAATTTTTAGGAATCCGGTTAGCGGAGGCAAGCGCGTTAGGGGTCCCTATCCCTGCCGTGAGAACGATCGAGCGATGCTCGACAAGCCTACCTTGGTTGGACCGATCTGAGTGTCTTGGTGCAGTTGACTAGCCCCAGTCGTGGAGATAACTGCTTTCATTGGTAGAATCTAAGTTCTGCTTCAGTGTGTGCGACCAGTGTGCGGAGCTTCAGTAAATGCACGGTCTATGCTGATCCTTGGTCACATTGTTCAGACGGCGTGACGGAGCGCGTGCAGGATGTCGAGTCCTTATTCATCGGGGGGAGGCGGGACCCAACTAGAGACACGTGTCGCCGCGTCCTGTCTTGCCGCCGTATTGTGCGAGGCACCGGTGCGAGGGCTTCCCGGTGATTTCGCTACCGCTGTTCAGTCGCAGCGGGCAGCGTTCGATGAGCCGCTCGATGACATCATCGTCAAGGGGGTCCGCCAAGATGGCCGCGAGACTCAGCTCGACCTCCAGATCAAGAACAAGCTCACCTTTACGGAAAACGATCCGGAATGGGTTGATGTCCTAAAGCGGGCGTGGGACACGTTCGCAAAGGGCACCTTCGATTCGACCCTGCAGCGGATCGGCGTCGGAATCGGGGCCTACACCGCGCGCGTCGATCAGCACTATCAGTCGGTTCTGACCTGGGCTACATACAGCACCGACGGGCGGGATTTTCGGGAGCGTATCGAGAAGGGCGATTACTCCCACAAGGACAAGCAGGCGTTCGTGGACACGGTACGCACGGTCTTGACGGCGCATGTCGGGCGAGCTCGCGCGGACGACGAAGTATGGAGGTTCCTCGGTTCGCTCGTCATCATCCATTTCGACTTTCAGTCAGGCGATGCGTCTCGCGATGCTGCGGGCGTTGTTGACCGGCTCAAAGGACTGCTTGCCCCTGCCAATCGCGGGCTGGCGGCCGGGATCTGGGACCACTTGGTCAAGGAGGCCGGCGAACTGATTCCGGCCGGCGGCGGGGCTAGCCGGGCGACGCTGATGGAACAACTCAGCCGAGATGGCTTTTCTCTCGGATCTGCGCCGTCGTTTTGGAGAGACATTGCCACCTTGCAAAGAGAGTCGGCACTCGCCCTCGGCGACATCAAGTCGCACATTCATGGTTTGCGGCTGCATCGGGCTGATGCTTATCAGAGTGTACGCGAAGACCTGGAGGAGGCGCGGTTCATTCAGATCGATGGCGAACCGGGATCGGGAAAATCCGCGCTGTTGAAGGACTTGGCTGAGGAATGCCGTCGCAACGGGCCGGTTCTGGTATTGAAGGATACGCGGATTCAACCGAAGGGGTGGGCGTCGCACGCGCATGTGCTAGGGGTATCGGCCGATCTGCCCTCATTGCTTCGTGAGTATGCCTGCGGGGGCAGTCCGGTTCTCTTCATCGACGGGATCGACAAAATCGTCGATCCCGCGATCCAACTCACGGTGAACGACGTACTGAAAGCGATCGCGTTTGATGGCGCGCTCGCGCAATGGCGAATCGTCGTTACGGTCAGAGAACAAGACCTCAGGCACCTCGAAACATGGCTCGATCCGGATGCGCTGAAAAAACTGCCGCTGCGGACGGTGACGGTAGGAGCGCTCGACGATAACGAACTCGATATCGTCGCCAGGCGCTTCCCGCGGCTGCGGCCTCTGCTCAACCAATCGGGCAGTGCCGATATCATCCTGCGGCGGCCATTCTTCCTGGATGCCATGCTGACTCTGGCGGGGCGCGAGGGAACGGACCGGCTTCCGGCGACCGAAGGGGAGTTGCTAAAGCTGTGGTGGGACCTGGGCGGTTCGGACCGAGCCGATTTTTCGCTCGCTCAACACCGGCGGAATCTGCTGCTGCAATTGGCGGAACGGCTGGCGGCGGCGCCGAACAAGCCAATCTCCATCAACGATCTCCCACCGGAAACGATCACCGAACTGAAGTCGGTCGGAATTCTGAGGGACAGGGATCTCGGCCACTCGGTCGTGTTCACGCACGATATCTACGAGGAATGGGCTTTGTGCCAGATTCTCATCAGCCGAGGCCCTGATGTGGCTGCCTTCCTGAAAAGTCATAGTGAAGCGGATGCGTTCGTTCGGCCCATCCAACTCCTCGGGACATATTTGCTTGAGACCAAACCCTCCGCCGACGACTGGAAGGCCCTCTACGAGAATGTGGGCGACGCGGCTTTGCGTCCTGTCTGACCGAATACGCGCGGTTTCTGAAGGACCTGTTCGCGCAGCGGAATGCGGGCCGGCGGACGCGGTTGGCCGAAGAGATGGCGGTGATGCGGGAGTTGCCGGCGCGGCGGATGGAATCGGCCAAACGGGAGCGGGTGAAGGTGGACTCGGGCAGCCTGATCCACGTCGAGCGGAATGCGTATTCGGTGAACAGCC
>JAIQEX010000060.1 GCA_020073615.1 Terriglobia bacterium | reverse complement strand
GACGTCTCTTTTCCGACTACCGATGGCCGCCGCCTGATCATGCCACGCTACACCGAACCGGATCCCGAGCAGGCCATTTTGCTTCATCACCTGAACCTCGTATTGCCGCAACAACCGCCGCCGCGCATCACCACTTCTGCTTCGTCAGCTCCCTTTCCCCAACTCAAAATGTAGTGGAGACCTTTGGAGTATTTTTGTTGAAAACAAAAGACATTCCGGCGTCAGATCTGTCGAACTGCGAAGGTTCGGCTGGCGTGTATCGGGCTGCTGGGATACGGCAGGCTGCGCAAGGCCGCGGCGCGCGCGGCGGAGGAGACGGCCGGGGATTAGCGGGCAGCTACGGCTTGCTCTTGCGCCGCAGCCAGCCGCCGGGGTAGGACGTCATCACCATGGCTTCGCGGGTGAAGTCCTGCTCGAATTCGCGGCTGCCGCCCTCGGCGAGGAACTGCCGCACGGCAGCCATGGGGCCGGGACCCTGCTCGGGGTGGGTGGGCACGCCGTCCAGGTGCGTGTCTTCCACCGCGATGTAACTTCCCGGGCTGACCAGGGGAGCGTACAGGCGCAACTCGCGGAGCACGTGCTGCATGGAATGGTCGGAATCGAGATTGACGATGGTGCGCCAGTTTCGCACCTTGCGGGCGATCTGCGAGACGATCGCCGGATCGGTCGAGCTGCCCAGGTAGAACTCGACATATTTCTTCCACAGCGGGTGCGCGGAGGCGCCCTGCCCGGTGAGATCCTGGATGTCCACCGTGAGGACGCGGGCGCTTTCGAGTCCCATGCCATTCAGGGTGTGCGCCCAATAGAGCGCCGAGCCGCCGTACCAGGTGCCGGTTTCGATCACAAAATCGGGACGCACCTCGTACGCGATCTGCTGGAGCATCCACAGGTCGAGGGGGTTCTTGATGATGCGGACGTTGTGGAACCACAGGCTGTTCCAGATGGGCAGGTCGTGGAACAGCTTCATCATCTCGCGCTGCTTGTCAAGCGGCATTTGGAGGTCGCGCTGCTTGAGGACCTGCGCATACGCCTGACGCGACTGCGCCAGTTGTTCATCGCGGAATTGGGCGCTTTGCTCGTATTCCTTGAGGGCGACGGATACGGCGATCAAGCCCAGCACCCGCCCCGCGGGGTTGACGAAGGACCGGTCGGCGGTAAACACCACTTCCGCCGGCCGCCGCGCGAGCGCCGCCGCCGGGACGCGGCACGACAGCAGATAGCGGCCCGCCTTCGAGTAGGTTTGCCGGGCCACCTCGACGCCGTTGATGTGCGCTACGAGCGTAACGGTGGAGGCCTGGCCCAGCAGTTCCTCCGGAACCGCGAAGTCCATTTCCAGGAACTCGCCTCTCGAGGGCGGCGGGGGATCGAGCGCCACTGCAAAAGACGGCGCGGTCCACATCCAGCCGCCCTCGCCCGCGTAGACACCGCGCAGTATCCGGTCTTTGTGGGCTTCGTCGCTGAGGTGGATTTCCGAGACGGCGGGTTGCCGGTCGCGGTGACGCCGGCAGCCGCTGCAGATCGCAGCAAGGCACGAAACAGCGATGACGGCGCGAGCGGCCGCCCGTGGGACCGGCATGATTTGTTGTCCTTTCGATGGAGCGCCCGCGATGCGCGACGGCCGCCAGGCACTTCAATTACTGTATGTTACATTAGGGGAAATTGCTCGCCGGCGAGAAATTTCAAAAACTGGTGGACATCATGGCCCGTTTGCGGGCGCCGGGCGGGTGCCCGTGGGACCGGGAACAGACCTTCGACACCATCAAACCCTACACCCTCGAGGAGACCTACGAAGTTCTGGATGCCATCGACCGGCGCGATTGGAGCGGCCTTACCGAGGAGCTGGGCGATTTCCTGCTGCAGGCCGTCTTCTATGCGCAGATGGCCGCGGAGCAAAACCTGTTCGCCATGGAGGATGCGCTCGACGCCATCAATCGCAAACTGATCCGCCGCCATCCGCACGTGTTCGGCGAGGAATCGGCGCAATCGGCCGGCGATGTGAAGCGCATCTGGGGCGAGGTGAAGGCGGCCGAGAAAAAGGAGCAGGGCAAGGAAGAGGAGAGCCTGCTGGCGCCGGTGCCGCGCGCTCTGCCGGCGCTGGTGGAGGCGCAGCAGATCGCCTCGCGCGCGGCGGGCGCCGGCTTCGATTGGGACAATCCCGACCAGGTACTCGAGAAGCTTCATGAAGAGCTGGCTGAGTTTGCCGAGGCGCGCCGCAACGCATCGCACGAGGAGCTGGAAAACGAAATGGGCGACCTGCTGTTCGTGCTGGTGAACCTGGCGCGGTTCGTAAAGGTGGACCCGGAACAGGCGCTGCGCCGCACCAATGCCAAGTTTCGCGAGCGTTTCGGATATATCGAGCGCAAACTGGCCGAGCGCGGCAAGAAGCTGGCGGATTCGAATCTCGACGAAATGGAGGAGCTGTGGCAGGAAGCGAAGCGGTAGTCGAGATCCGCCAGCTCTTCCAGCTTGCCGAATTCGCCGACGTGCTGCGGCTGCAGCAGGTGATCTGGGGGTTCGCCGATGTCGAGCTGCTGCCGCTGCGTTTTCTGGTGGTGGTGAGCAAAGTGGGCGGGCACGTGTTCGGGGCCTACGACGGCGCGGAGCTGGTGGGCTTCTGCTTCGCCATACCGGGCGTCAAGCCGGGGGCGCGGCCGTATCTGCACAGCCACATGCTGGGCGTGCTGCCGGCGTATCACAACGCGGGCATCGGGCGGCGCCTCAAGCTGCGCCAGCGCGAGGATGCGCTGGAGCGCGGCATCGAGCTGATCGAGTGGACCTTCGATCCGCTGGAGCTGAAGAACGCGTTCCTCAATATCGAACGGTTGGGCGTCATCGTGCGGCGGTATGCGGAGAATCAGTATGGCGTGACCGCGAGCCCCCTGCACGGCGGGCTCCCCACGGACCGCTGCATCGCGGAGTGGTGGATCCGCTCGCCGCGCGTGCTGGAGGTGCTGGCGGGCGAGCCCGTGGCCCACGGCGCGCGCGAGCGCATCGCGTTTCCGGCGGACGTGGCACGCATCAGGCACGAGGACCCGCGATGTGCGCGGCAGATTCAGATGGCCAACGCGCAAAAGTTCCAGGATGCGTTTGCGCGCGGGCTCGCCGTGACGGGGTTCGCGCGCAGCGAGAGCGAAGGAACGTATCTCTTGGAGCCGTGGCCATGAAATTAGAACGCGTGACGCTGCGCCAGATCCGCATGCCCCTGGTTCATTTCTTCGAGACCAGCTTCGGGCGCACCTTCGAGCGCCACATGATCCTGGTGGAGGCGCAGGGCGAAGGGGTATCGGGCTGGGGCGAGGTGACGGCCGGCGAAAATCCGTTTTACAACGAGGAGTGGACCGATGCCGCCTGGATGATTCTGCGCGATTACGCCGCGCCGCGCGCCATCGGCCGCGAGCTGGCCGGCCCCCAGGACGTGTACCCTCTCACGGCGCACATTCGCGGGCACAACATGGCGCGCGGCGGCCTGGAGACGGCGGTCTGGGACCTCGCGGCCCGGATGGAGGGCGTGCCGCTCTGGAAGAAGATCGGCGGCGGGGCGAGGCGCGAAATCCCGTGTGGCGTTTCCATCGGCATTCAGGACTCGGTGGAGCAACTGCTGGAGAAGATCGAAGGCGAGCTGGCAGCCGGCTACCAGCGCATCAAGATGAAGATCAAGCCGGGCTGGGACGTGGACGTAGTGGGCCGCGTGCGCGCGCGGTTTCCGGCGATCAAGCTGATGGCCGATGCCAACTCCGCCTACACGCTGGCGGACGCGGAGCATCTGCGCAAGCTGGACGATTTCTACCTGATGATGATCGAGCAGCCCCTGGGACACGACGACATCATCGATCACGCCGAACTGCAGGCGAAGCTGGCCACGCCCATCTGCCTGGATGAATGCATCCGCACGGCGCACCACGCGGAACAGGCCATCAAACTGCGCGCCTGCGGCATCATCAACATCAAGCTGGGCCGCGTGGCGGGGTTTGCCGAAGCGCGGCGGGTGCACGATGTGGCGCAGGCTGCGGGCATCCCGGTGTGGTGCGGCGGCATGCTGGAAGCGGGCATCGGGCGCGCGCACAACGTGGCACTGGCCACGCTGCCCAATTTCGTGTTGCCGGGCGACGTTTCCGCCAGCCGGCGCTACTGGAAGCGCGACATCATCCAGCCGGCCGTCGAGACCACGTCCCACGGCACCATCGCCATTCGCGACGAGCCGGGCTTCGGCTATGCGCTCGACCGCGATTACATCGCCCGCATCACGGTGCGCGAGGAGTCCATCGGTTGAAGGCCTTTGTCTCGCTCTTGCGCGACAACCGCAACTACCGCAACATGTGGATCGGGCAGGTGGTGAGCGAGGTCGGCGACCACTTCAACAACGTGGCGGTGTTCAGCCTGGCCGTGGCCGCGACAAAATCCGGGCTGGTGGTGAGCGGGTTGATGCTCTCGCGCGCCATTCCCGCGATGCTGGCGGGGCCGCTGGCGGGCGTGACGCTCGACCGCTTCGACCGCAAGCGCGTGATGATCGCCAGCGACCTGATTCGCGCCGTGGTGGCCATGGGCTTCATCTTCTCCGTGAAGCATCCGAACACGTGGCTGCTGTACGTGTTGAGCGCGCTGCTCATGCTGGCGTCTCCGTTCTTCACCAGCGGGCGGGCGTCGATTCTGCCCTCCATCGCCACACCTGAGGAGTTGCACACCGCCAATTCGCTGACCCAGACCACGCAGTGGACCACGCTGGCCGTGGGCGCCTTTCTGGCCGGCACCAGCGTGATGCAATTCGGCTACCGGTGGGCCTTCTTCGGCAATTCGGTCTCCTTCCTGATTTCCGCGCTGTGCATTTCGCGCCTGTTCCTGCCGGGCAGCGGATTTCGCCCGGCGCGCACCGCGCTCACCGAGGCGGAAGTTGTGCGGCCCTGGCATGAGTACGCCGAGGGCCTGCGCTACATGCGGAGTGTGCCGCTGATTCTCGGCCTCGCGATGGTCAACGTGGGTTGGGCAACGGGGGGCGGGGCAGCGCAGATCCTGTTCACCATTTTCGCCGAGATGGTGTTCAACCGCGGCCCGGCGGGGCTGGGCATGATCTGGGGCTTCGCGGGCGTCGGGCTGTTATGCGGCGGCGCGCTGGCTTACACCATGGGGCGGCGTCTGAGCTTCACGAATTATAAGCGCTCCATCGCGATCTGCTACGTGGTGCATGGCGGCTCGTACATTCTGTTCAGCCAGGTGCGCAGCTTCTACTGGGCCCTGGCGTTCATCGCGCTCTCGCGCGCCGGGGTGGGATTCAGCTCGGTGATGAACATGTCGCAACTGCTGCGCCACGTGCCCAACGCCTTCCGCGGCCGGGTATTCGCCACCCTGGAATCCACCACTTGGTCGGTGATGATGATTTCCATGATGCTGGCGGGCATCGCTTCGCAATCGTGGGACCCGCGCACCATCGGCGCCATCGCCGGCGCGCTCAGCTCGACCACGGCGATCTGCTGGGGCTGGTTGCACCTGACCGGCCGCCTGCCCGAGCCGGCGCGGGAGGGCGTGGAGCCGGACGAGGTCGAAATTCACGGCGAGCCCGCGGTGTGAGCGTATCATCGAGGGTGGAGTGACACCATAGAGAATCGCGCCATGCGCCTGCTCGAAGCCACCGCCATCGCCAAATCGTTCGCCGGGGTGCAGGCGCTGAAGGGCGTTTCCTTCGAGCTGCGCGAGGGCGAAGTGCACGCGCTGGTGGGCGAGAACGGCGCCGGAAAATCGACGCTCATCGCGGTCATGACCGGCGCGCTGGCCGCCGATAGCGGAACGCTGGCGGTGCGCGGCCGGCTGCTCTCGCCCAACAGCCCCGGCCTGGCGCGTTCCCTGGGCATCGCCGCGGTCTATCAGCAGCCCTCGCTGTTTCCCGATCTCACCGTGGCCGAAAACATCGCGTTTTCGCTCGAGCGGCGCGGCTTGTGGCGGCGCGTGGATTGGAAGGCGCGCACCCGCCAGGCGCGGGAACTGCTGGCGCGCGCCGGGGCGGACATCCTCCCCGGCCGCCTGGTGGGCACGCTCAGCATGCCCGAGCAGCAGATCGTGGAGATTGCCAAGGCGATCGGCGCCGATGCCCGCATTCTGATCCTGGACGAACCGACCTCATCGCTCACCGGCTACGAGGTGGACCGCCTCTTCGCCGTTATTGCCGCACTGCGCGGCCGCGGCGCCGGCATCATTTATATCTCGCACCGCCTGGAGGAGATTTCTGCGATTGCCACGCGCGTGACGGTGTTGCGCGACGGCGAAGCGGTGGCCACGCGCGCCGTCGCGGAAACCAACCGCGACGAGCTCATCCGCCTGATGGTGGGCCGCGAGATCTCGACGATTTTCCCCAAGCGGGAAATCCCGCAGGGCGGCGTGGTTCTGGAAACGCGCCGCCTCGGCAGCCGCGCGGCGGGCATCCGCGATGTGTCGCTTTCCGTGCGGCGCGGCGAGATCCTGGGCCTTGCGGGCCTGGTCGGGTCGGGGCGCACGCAACTGGCGGAGACGCTGTTCGGCCTCACGCCGGCCGACAGCGGCGAGATCGTGCTCCACGGGAGGCCGGTGCGCATCCCATCGCCCGAACACGCCATCCGCCTGAAGATCGGCTACGTCCCCGAGGACCGGCGCCGCCACGGCGTGGTGGGCGAAATGCCGGTCGCGGAAAATACCACCCTGGCGAATCTGCGCGCCGTTTCGCGGCGCGGCATGATCGATCGCGCGTGCGAGTGCGCCCTCGCCCGCCAGTACGTGGATCGCCTGCGCATCAAGACGGATTCCATCCACGCCCCGGCGGAGTCGCTCTCCGGCGGCAATCAGCAGAAGGTAGCGCTCGCCCGCTGGCTGGCGATTGCGCCCGAGGTGCTGATCCTGGACGAGCCTACGCAAGGCGTCGACGTGGGGTCGAAGTCCGAGATCCACGGGCTTATGGTGGAGTTGGCCGAGAGGGGACTGGCGATTATCATGATTTCATCGGAGCTGCCGGAGATCCTGGGAATGGCCGACCGCATCGCCGTGATGCATGGCGGCGCCGTGGCGGGCACCCTCTCGCGCGCGGAGGCCACCCAGCAGAAGATTCTGTCGCTGGCCCTGGGGTAGACGATGCGCCAGACGATGCGCCACGTAATGCTCGACTCTCACCGCCGGGAAATCTCGCTGGTGGCCGCCATACTGGCCATCGCGGCCGTCATGGCCATCGCCGCTCCGGGGTTCTTCACCTGGGGTAACGAGCGCGACCTGGTGATGGCCAACCTGCCGGTGCTGATAGTCGCCCTGGGCATGACTCTGGTGATCCTCACCGGGCAGATCGACATTTCCGTGGGATCGCAGTTCGCCATTTGCAGCGTGGCCGCGGGCGTGTTCGCCAGGCTGGGAATGCCCACGCCGGCGGCCTGCCTGGCGGCGTGCCTGGCGGGCGCGGCCATGGGCGCGCTCAACGGCGCGCTGATCGCCTACGCGCGCGTGCCCTCCATCGTGGTTACGCTGGCCACCATGGTGGCGTTGCGCGACGGCCTGCGCTGGGTGACCGAAGGCGCCTGGGTTGCGGACCTGCCGCGGACGTTTCAATGGTTCGGGCGGTCGCAGGCCGCCAGCGAAGGGATCGCCATGGCGGTCGCCGCGCTGCTCGCCGCGGGCATCGGCTGGGGCCTGCGCCACCTGGCCGCGGGGCGCGCGGTGTACGCCACCGGGTCGAGCGCCAGGGCGGCCCGCCTGGCGGGCATACGTCCTGCCCACGTAATCTTCGCCGTGCTGGCCCTCACGGGCGCGCTCACCGGGTGCGCCGCGGGGCTGAACGCCGTGCGCTTCAATCAGGTTCCGGCCAACGCCGGCCTCGGCCTGGAGATGCAGACCATCGCGGCGGTGATCGTGGGCGGAACCGCGGTGACCGGAGGCAGAGGCGGCATCGTGGGCACGCTCCTGGGCGTCGCTCTGCTGGGGATCATCGGACCGGCGCTGACCTACCTGGGCATTAGCGCCTACTGGGAGCGCGCGCTCCAGGGCGGGATCATTCTCGCCGCTGTGGCCATGGACGCCGTCCGCGTCCATGCGAGGGAACATGGCAGCCTTGCCGCCGAGCGATCGTAGGCCGTGGCGCGACCGCTGGTCTCCCAACGGCGAATGGGTGCTTCTGTTCGCGCTGGTTTTGGAGACCGCCGTTTTCTCCGCGTTCGGCCGGAATTTCTTTACTCTGGGCAACTTCTTCGAGGTGGTCCGCCTCAGCGTGGAACTGGGGCTGCTGGCGCTGGCGCTGACGCCGGTCATGATCACCGGCGGCATCGATCTATCGGTGGGGTCCATGATGGCCCTGGCGGCGGTCGTGTTCGGCGCGGCCTGGCGCGATGCGGGACTCCCGGCCGGTGCGGCGATTGCGCTGGCCTTGCTCGCGGGCTGTGCCGGCGGGGCGCTCAATGCGCTGCTCATTACCGGGCTCGGCATCCCGCCCATCATCGTTACCCTGGGCTCCTTCTCCATGTTCCGCGGTATCGCCGAAGGGATCACGCGCGGCGCGGCCAACTACTCGAATTTTCCCAAGGCGCTGGTCATGCTCGGCCAGGGATACTGGTGGGGCGTGCTCCCGGTGCAGTTGCCCATTCTGGCCGCCGCCATCGCGGCTTACGCCGTGCTGTTGCACCGCTCCGCCATCGGCCGTACGCTCTATGCCGTGGGTTTCAGCCCGGCGGGCGCGCGGTATGCGGGAATCCGCGTGGCGCGCCGCGTGGCGCTGGTGTATTTCCTCTCCGGCCTGGCGGCGAGCGTGGCCGCCATCGTTTACGTGGCGCACCTGGGGCAGGCCAAGTCGGACGCCGGCACGGGCTATGAACTGGCGGCCATCACGGCGGTGGTTTTGGGCGGCACTTCCGTGTCCGGCGGCCGCGGTACGGTATGGGGCACCCTGCTCGGGCTGTTTTCGATCACCATTTTGCAGAACGGATTGCGCCTGGCAGCGCTGCCCTCGGAACTCACCGGCGTGCTCACCGGCGCGGTGCTGGTGCTCGCCATCGTCCTGGGCCGCCTGCGAAGCAGTCCGCGTGCGCGCACCAGCGAAGCAACCACTCCCATGAAAAACTCGCAACTCGCCATCCTCTGCGCGGTAATTGTGGCGGCGGCGCTCCTCGTCGCCGGCACCAACATCTGGCTCGTCCGTTCGCTGCGGCCGCCCGGCGCGGCGGCTTCCCCCGCGGGGAGCACAGGCGGGCGCCGTCCCGTGATCGCCATGATGCCCAAGGCCAAGGGCGATCCCTACTTTACCAGTTGCCGCACTGGCGCCGAGGAAGCGGCGCGCGAAACGAATGTGGACCTCATCTGGGACGGTCCCACCGGATTGGACCCGGCCAGACAGAACGAGGTGGTGGAGAGTTGGATCACCAGGCGCGTGGACGCGATCGCCGTCAGCGTGGAGAACCAGGCGGGCATCTCCACCGTCCTGCGCAAAGCGCGCGAGCGCGGCATCCGCGTGCTGACCTGGGACGCCGACGCCGCGCCCGACGCGCGCGACTATTTCATCAACCAGGCGACACCCGAGGGCATCGGCTTCACGCTCACCGACGAGGCCGCGCGTCTGCTCGGCGGCCGGGGCGAGTTCGCCATCGTCACCGGCGCGCTCAGCGCGGCCAACCAGAACCAGTGGATCGCCTTCATCCGCCGGCGGCTCGCGGCGCAATATCCTCATTTGAAGTTGCTCGACATACGGCCCAGCGACGACGACCGCGACAAGGCCTTCGCGGAAACGCAGACCATCCTGAAGGTCCACCCGAATGCGCGCCTGATTATGGGGATCGCGGCGCCGGCCGTCCCCGGCGCCGCCGAAGCTGTCCGGCAGTCGGGCCGCAAAGATGTGTACGTGATCGGCCTCTCGCTGCCCAACCTGTGCAAGCGCTACGTGCACGATGGCGTCGTGCAATCGGTGGTTCTGTGGAACACGCGCGACCTGGGTTACCTGACCGTGTACACCGCCGCCCGTTTGACCGGAAACGCAATTCCCGCGGGGGCCACATCTTTTGCGGCGGGCCGCCTGGGGACCATCGAGGTGCGCGGCGACCAGGTGATTCTCGGCAAGCCGTTCATCTTCAACCGCGCAAACATCGATCAGTTCGACTTCTAGCTTACGCTTCGCCAGTGCTTGATCGAGACCGCCGCCCGCTCACCCAAATGGCCGCATCCAGCCCAGCGCGACCCCGGTCATCGCCACCCCGATGCAGACTACAATGGCCGCCGAGGCTACGGGCAGGTAGCGGAGCGGCGCGCTGGCGGCGGTCTTGCGGCCGTCGGGCAGCAGATGGCTGGCGTAGAGCACCACCATCCCGACTGTGGTCAGCACTACGGCCAAGCCGGCGCTGAAGGCAGCCAGCAGGGTCAGACCGAGGGCCACTCGTCCCAGGGCCACGGAGCTCAGCAGCAGCACCAGCGCCGACGGGCACGGCACCAGGCCGCCGCTGGCGCCCAGCGCGATCAGGCTTCCCAGGCCGGCTTCGCCGTGCGGAGCGTGGCTGTGCACGTGGCCATCGCCGTGGTCGTGCATCAACGCGCCGCCGTGGTGCTCGTGGTGGTGATGCTGCTGATGCCGGCGCGCGGCGCGCAGGCGCTTGCGGAACAGAATAGCTCCGATCCACACGATGGAGATTCCCGAGATCGCGCCGAGCACGGGGTAGATCCGCTCCGGCAGCACGTAGCGCGAGAGGAACAGCGTCCCCAATCCCAGCAGGAACACGCTGGCGGTGTGGGTGAAGGTCACCAACCCGCCCAGCAACACGGCGTGGCGCGGAGTGCCGCGCGTCCCCACCAGGTAAGCCGCCACCAGCGTTTTGCCATGTCCGGGGGAGAGCGCGTGCACGGCCCCGAACGCGAAGGCCACCGCCATGCCGGCGAGCAGCGTGCCCCAGCCGATGGCGCCCTGGTGCAGGAGGCGGGAGAGATAATCGCCCTGAGCTACCATTACAATGGTTCCTTATTATATGAAACGGGTGATCACCGCACAGGACGTGCCGGAGGGCGGCGATCTGCGCGTTCCCATCGGCTCCCTCATCACATCGTCGGCGCGAGAAGTGGCGGCCGAGCGCGGGGTGCGCATCGTGGAGCGGCGGTTCATCCCGTCTTTCGCTTTTCACGTTGGGCTAGCGTTTCGTGCAGTAACGATTTGATGTAGGTTTGGTAAGGAAGTCCCTTTTGCTCCGCCTGCCTCCGTGCCATCGCCAGGTCTCCTTCCGGAACCCGAAGCGAAATCACACGTGCGGCCGCCTTGGTTTTGGATGCCTCGATCCGCTCCCGCAACTTCTCCCTGGTAAGCACCCGCGCCTCGCCGTTCTCCACGGCCGCAGCGAATTCCTTTTCGTGGGCTTTCCGGTTCTCGTACCACCAGGCGGCTTCTTCCGCTTCGGAAGCGAAGGCCGGTACCGTGCGCTTGCTTTGCTTTTTCATCGTTTTCTCGTTGGAAAGAGCTTCTTGTACGTGGCACTCGCCGGAAACGCGGTCACTGCGCGCACCCTGCCATTGCGTAGCGTCCAGATGGCGACCAGCAATCTGCCACGGTCCGTCATGCCAACCGACCGGTACCGCTCCTCGCCATCCACCACCTCGTACGCCAAGTCCAGCGGGGAATTCTGCATGACGGATTCAAACTCACGCACCGTCACCCTGTGGGCCACCAGGTGCTTCGTGTTCCCGGCATCCCAATCGAACTCGATTCCGCCGGCCACAATTCGATTGTATTACAACGTATATACGATGGAGATATATTATGAGCCTGCCCCAGCCGATGGCGCCCTGGTGCAGGAGGCGGGAGAGATAATCGCCCTGAGCTACCATTACAATGGTTCCTTATTATATGAAACGGGTGATCACCGCACAGGACGTGCCGGAGGGCGGCGATCTGCGCGTTCCCATCGGCTCCATCATCACACCGTCGGCGCGAGAAGTGGCGGCCGAGCGCGGGGTGCGCATCGTGGAGCTGCCGGAGGACCAGGTCTCCACGGCGGCGCCGCCGGAGCGCGTCGTGGCCATCGGCGCGGACCACGGCGGCTTCCGGTTGAAGGAGGCGCTGAAGCCGCTGCTCGAAAGCCTGGGCGTGGAGGTGCGCGACGTGGGCGTGTACGAGGAGAAGCCCGCGGACTACCCCGACCTGGCGCTGAAGGTGGCCGAGCTGGTGGCCTCGGGCGCGGCCGCGCGAGGCATTGCCATTGATGGCGCGGGTATTGGTTCGTCCATTGCGGCGAACAAAGTGCCGGGCGTTCGCGCGGCCCTGTGTTATGATAAAGCTTCCGCCAAAAACAGCCGTGAACACAATGATTCTAATGTACTTACGCTCGGTGCGCGGCTGCTCACCGCAAGCCAGGCGGAGGAGGTTGTGCGCACCTGGATGAGCACGCCGTTCGCCGGCGGACGGCACCAGGCGCGGGTGCAGAAAATTCTGGACATCGAGCGGCAATATCTGAAAAAGGGCTCGTCGTGACGCAAACGGAACTCGACCGGCTGGTCGCACAAATCGGGGAGGAGATTCTGGCGCGGGTGGGCCGCGTGGAAGCCCTGCCCTCGCCGAAAAAGGGCGAGGGGCTCAACCTGCCGGACCAGGTGTGCCCGGGGTGCGTGCAGCGCTGCCCGCAGACCTGCGCGCGCAACACCAGGGAGATCATCGCGGCGGGCGCGGACCGCGTGTCGGCCAGCGAGCGGATGACGAAGATCGATCCGGCCATTGCCGCGCTCATCGATCACACCATTCTCAAGCCCGAAGCCACGCGCGCGGACGTCATCAAGGTTTGCCGCGAGGCGCGCCAGTACAATTTCGCCAGCGTGTGCGTGAACCCCTATTGGGTGCCGCTGGTGCGCGCCGAACTGCTCGGATCGCCGGTGAAGGTGTGTGCGGTGGTCGGATTTCCGCTGGGCGCCACCAGCACGGAGGCCAAGGTGGCGGAGGCCGCCGCGGCGGTGCGCGCGGGCGCGCAGGAAATCGACATGGTGATCAACGTGGGCGCGCTGCGCTCGGGCGATCACGAGGCCGTGAAGCTGGATATCCAGCAGGTGGTGAAGGTGTCACACCAGGCCTGCGCGTTGGTGAAGGTGATTCTGGAAACGGCGCTGCTGGACGACAACCAGAAGGCGGTGGCCTGCACGCTGGCCAAACTGGCGGGCGCCGATTTCGTGAAGACTTCGACCGGCTTCGGCCCCTCGGGGGCGACGGCGCACGATATCGCGCTGATGCGCGGCGTGGTGGGGCCGGAGATGGGCGTGAAGGCCTCCGGAGGGATTCGCACCCTCCAGGATTTGCAGGCCATGACCGCCGCGGGCGCGACGCGCATCGGCGCCAGCGCCAGCGTCAAGATCGTCGAGGCCACCGCTGCCTGAGAAGCGCCACGCACCCCACAAAGAAATGGCCATGCAAGCCGCCCGCAAAACCACGGTACGATTTCGCGAGAGGTCCGAGCTGCTCGACTTCCTGCTGGAAGTGTCCGCGGGGACCGCGCTGACGCTCGACCTGGATCAACTACTGGGCAACGTGGCGGAGATCATCCAGAAGGTTCTGCCCTACGATGTTTTCGCCATCCTGCTGTACCACGAGAAGCGGCGGGTCCTGCGCATCCGCTACGCGGTGGGGCATCGCGAAGAGGTGGTCGCCAATCTTTCGGTGGCCCTCGGGGAAGGCGTCACCGGGGCGGCAGCCTTGCGCCGCGAACCGGTGCTGGTGGGCGACGTGCGCAACGACCCGCGGTACCTGAATACCGTGGACGCGGTGCGCACCGAACTGGCCGTGCCCATGACCGCGCGGGGCAAGCTGGTGGGCGTCATCGACCTGCAATCCACGCGCGTCAATGCTTACACCGAGTACGACCGCGCGCTCTTGCGCCTGATCGCCGGGCGGGTGAGCATCGCCATCGACAACGCGCGCCTTTACCGCCGCGTGGAGCGCCAGAACCGCACCCTGAAAACGCTGGCCAACATCTCGCGCGAATTCTCCTCGATTCTGGACCTGAATGAGCTGTTGAGCACGATCGCCAGCACTATGCGCGAGCTGATCGATTACGACGCCTTCAGCATCCTGCTGGTGGACCGCGAGGCCAGCGTGCTGCGCCACCAGTTCAGCATTCGCTACGACAAGCGCGTCAAGACCGACAACGTGCCGCTGGGCAAGGGCATCACCGGGGCGGCGGCGGAATCGCGCGAGGTGATTCGCGTGGATGACACCGCCCGCGACCCGCGCTACATCGCGTCGCACGCCGATATCCGGTCCGAGGTGGCCGTGCCGCTGATCGTGCAGGACCACGTGGTGGGCGTGATGGACCTGGAAAGCGACCGCGTGGGCTATTTCACCGACGAGCATGTGCGTACGCTGGGGCTGCTGGGCCCGCAGGTGGCCAGCAGCGTGGAGAACGCGCGGCTCTACCAGGAGCTGGCTACGCGCGAGCGGCGCATGCAGGAGGACCTCGAAGCCGCGCGCGAGTTGCAGCGCGTGCTGTTGCCCGACGCCGATCTGGAGATTGCCGGCATGGACGCCGCTGTCCGGCTGCGCCCGGCGCGCGAGATTTCGGGCGACATCTACGACATCTTCGAGCACAAGGACAACCAGACGGTGATCGCGTTCGGGGACGTGAGCGGCAAGGGCGCCGCGGCGGCGCTATACGGCGGGCTGATGAGCGGGCTGTTGCGCACCCTGGCCCCGCGCCGGCGCCGTCCGGCGGAGCTGCTGCGGGCGCTCAACGAAGCGCTCATCGAGCGCAAGGTGGAGGCCCGCTACGTGACGCTGTGCGTGCTGCTGTGGGACCCGCCCGCGCGCACCTTCGTGATGGCCAATGCCGGCGCGCTGCCCCCCATCATCTGCCGCGGCAACGAAATTCTCAAGCTGCGCGTGGAAGGCGTTCCCATCGGCCTGCTGGAATCCCGCGAGTACGAAGAGATCCCCTTTCAGGCGGAGCCCGGCGACACTGTGGTGCTGTACTCCGACGGCATCACCGACCACCTGAGCGCCGAGGGCGTGGAATACGGCCGCGGCCGCCTGGCGCAAGTGCTGCGTGCCAACTGCCACAAGCCGGTGGACGATCTGCTCGCCGCGATCTTCCAGGACCTCGACAAGTTCTCGACCACGGCCTTCGACGACCAGACGGTGTTCGTGATGAAGGTCAAGTGATGCGGCACCGGCCGGACGATCGGGGAAAATCTGTGTTGCCAGCGAACCGCGGACGAGACGTGGGACGGAGAACGGCCGTCGGTTTTACGCAATATCGTCAGCTCGTCGCTTCATCCTGCGCCGTACCGGCCTCAAAGGCCGGACATCCCTGGTGTTCAAATGTCAGGAGTCCCGCCCTTGGAGAACTCTTGTTCATGCAGACGCCCCAGTCCGCTCCCAGCGGCCCATCGAGGACGGCAAAATGGCGGCATCCACAACTACAGTCTTGCCAATGCTCGCCCTCACGGCTGCGCTTGCCGTAAGGTTCAAAATCGGACTCCCTCTCGATAGCAAGCTCCAGAAGGCGCGCGTGCGCGCCGCCGTGCTCCGGCGACCCGGCGGCGAGTTCGTTGGGATAGCCGGACTGCTCATCCCACCCTACGGTGGGCCGTTCAATCCGCGAATTGATTCTCATCGGTTTTCTCCAGGCAACTCCAAGTCGCTCCAGTCCCGCTGCTCCGAGTCGGCCTGACCGGCCACCTTGCTCGCCTCGGCGAAGAGGACGTGCCACTGGTCGAACGTCACGAGTTGGGGCGTGTAATCCCCTTCCCGTCCGGTCCAAATCCAACTGTTCGCAGATTGGATTGTACGCGCAACTCTTCTAAATCCTCGTAGGCGACCTCACCGAGGCGAAGCCCGGTCACTTGATAGAGCGGGCGGTCAGCTTGGTCTTCCTGTCTTCCAACGCAGCTATCTGGCTTTTCAGTCGCTTCAGTTCCCGGTTGATTCGTGCAAGCTCAGTTTGCGCCTGACGGTCCTTCAGGTAGTTGGCGCCGTGCTCTTTCTTAACCAGCGCTTCCACCTCTCGCCGGAGAAGCCGAAGCCAGGGGTTGCCGTGCATGGAGTGTTCCCGGTATTGGAGCTTGCCAGCGCGGATGGCTCGGACGATTTCCTCCCACGTCAGCCCGAAATCCGCCTGCGCCGTCGTGTGGCTGAGTGTCGCCCCTTTGCAGCGCCACTCGGAATCCCGTTCGTCCATAGCTCTGCTGCGCTCCGGCTAACGCTTGATTATGAAGCCATGCCCTACGACCTTCCCCGCGTGCTCCACTTCATCCTGGCAACCACCCGCTCTGCGACGGGCCTGCCGCTCAGTGCCTGCTCGGGCTTCGTCTTGTCCATATGGCGGATGAGAATATCGCTGAATGCCTCTCCGGGTTGTTTCGCCGCGATAGCAAGCAAGTCGGCGCGCGCCTGGGAAGCGATCCCGAGGGCCTGCGCCGCAGCCATGAAGTGGTTACAGGCATCCATGACATCGACAAGGGTCAGTTCGTAGCCGTCCCCCTCAAGGATTCGCTCGATGGCGAGCCGGCCTACCTTCAGACTGAACCGGGCATCCTTCTTGACCAAGTCTCGCGATGCGCGGCTAAGCGTGCGCGGGTCCGTGCGGCCCGCCCCGGCAAATTCCAGGGCGAGGTCGAGGAAGCCGGCGTCCTTCGCCGCTGCAAACCACCGGCCGGAGTCGCCGCTCGATGTGGCCAAATCCAAAAGGACCTTCTTTGGGTCGCGGCCGCGATATTTCTTCATGATCGCCCGGAACGTGGCGAGGCCGGTCGAAGAGCCGTTCGCGGTCAACGCATATCTTTCATACGCCTCATCCGTCCGGCCGCTATCGAGCAGGATTTTCTCGCACGCGGCGTCAATGGCCGTACCCGGTTGATTCAGGCCGCGGGAATCTTCCGCATAAGCCAAAGCCTCATCAATGCGGCCCTGCGACAGCAGTGCCCGCACGCCGAACTGGCGGTCATGCCAGAATGGAAATCGCTGAAGCGCCAGAACCTCAAGCAGTTCCCGATGGCGGCCCGCTGCCAGCAGGCTGGAAAGGCAGACGCTGGTTCCGCGGACATAGTTCCCGGGCCGTGGATCGGACCAGGCAGTCCGGAGCAAGCCGACGAGTTTGTCTGACCAACAAGAGGCAACTTCGCGGGAACGGCACAACTCGCCCCACCGCTCCCCGACCAGGGAGAGGTAATCGACGCCGTCGTCCTCGATCGCCTGCCAGAGGCGGCCCAGCCACTTGTCCCGAGTCCTTCGGTCGGCGGGAGCCTCGATCGCGATCGGCAACAATTCGTCCTGCGCCCAGTAGACTGCGCCGCCGAGAGCGCCCGACGAAGTATCGATGTCCTGGAATGCCGGCCAGATTCTCTCCATCAGGCACACCACGCCATCACCGGCAGTCGTCGGATCCACCTTGGCCACCCTCTTGATCTCCGTGACGGCTTCCTTCAGCCGCTGGCACGCGAGATGCGAACCCTTCCATCCGAATGCACGGGAACGGAGCCGGGGTTTGAAGGTCCAGGGGTGTTTTGTGGGCATCGACTGAGATTATTTTTGCACACGGTGGCGTCCCATGACCGTAGGAGAATGGAGGGGAGGTTGTGGCTGCACGAAAACGCCGATGGAAACCGCCGAGATCCTGCACGAGTTTGAACGAGCTACTGGAAAGTTCGCGCGAGCCGCGGTCGAAGCCGCTGTGGCGCGCCGGGAAGAGGTCACGCCAGAGCTTCTGCGCATCCTGGAGGAGACCGTTGACCGGGCGGCAGAACTCGACGCCGAAGGCGATTACATGGCCCATCTGTATGCCATGTTCCTGCTGGCACAGTTCCGCGAGACTCGCGCCTACCCGTTGGTGGTCCGCTTTGCATCTCTTCCGGGCGACCTCCTGGATTCTCTATGCGGTGACTTCATCACGGAAGACCTCGGCCAGGTACTGGCGTCAGTGTGCGGTGGCGAGTTGACGGGTATCCAGTCCCTAATCGAGAACGAAGACAACGACGAATGGGTCCGCGGCGCGGCTCTGAGCGGCCTTGTGGCGCTGGTGGCCGCCGGACAAAAGAGCCGGGACGAGATCGTGAACTATTTCACCGGCTTGTTTCGGGGCAAGCTGGTCCGGCAGTGGTCACACGTCTGGGATACGCTCGTCTCATATAGCTCCGACCTTTACCCCGAAGAACTGCTCGACGATATCGAACGCGCATACGAGGATGGTTTGGTTGACCCATATTACATTGGGTTTGACGATGTCAAACGGGACCTGGCAGTGGGCAAGGATCGCATTCTCGCGAGACTCGCAGACAATCCCCATCGACGCCTGGTGCAGGACACAATAGCCGAGATGGGATGGTGGGCATGCTTTCGGGAGGATCGCCAGACTCGCGCGAGAAGCTCAGCGCAATCACCGGCAAAGGCGAACCTGAATCCGGTAGCCGTCGCGTCCCCGATCAAGAGGGCAACGCCGAAGACGGGCAGGAACGAGCCCTGTCCGTGCGGGAGCGGCAAGAAATACAAGAAGTGCTGTGGCGCATGAGGTGGCCGGGCCTTGATTTCGGCGAACGGTTCCCGATACACTCCATCAAGCGCCGGGAGGGCTGGAGCGCGATGAGGTGGATGCGTCTGGGGTTCCTGCTGGCTGTGCCGCTTGGGGCGAGCACGGTCCGGATTATTCAGACCAACAGCGCCGGCGACAGCGTGCACATCATCGATGCCGCGACCGACAAGGTTGTCGGGGAGATTGCCGGCATCGAGGTCAACCACGGGGCGGCGGCCGCGCCCGACGGAAGCCGCTACTACATCAGCAACGAGGCTGAAAGCACGCTGGAGGTGGTGGACGCCCGTACTTGCCGCATCACCGGCTCCATCCGGCTCAGCGGCCGTCCCAATAACATCGCCATCAGCCGCGACGGGCGGCGCGTGTACGTGGCCATCATTCAGGCGCCGGGTGCGGTGGATGTGGTCGACACCGCCACGCTGGAGAAAGTGAAGACCATCCCCATGAAAGGCGGCGTGCACAACACCTACGTCACCCCGGACGGGCGGTTCGTGGTGGCCGGCTCGATTGCGGGAAAGATTCTCACGGTGATCGACCAGGCCACGGAGCAGCCCGTTTGGGAGTTGCGCTTCGAGGATGGCGTGCGGCCCATGGCGTTCGAGAAGAACATCACGGGCGGCACCGGGCGCATGTTCGTTCAGGTTTCGAATCTGCACGGCTTCGCGGTGGTGGATTTCGACCGGCGCAAGGAGGTGGCGCGCGTGAATCTGCCGGAGGCCCCGGCGGGCAAGCTACCGGATATCGCGGCGACACCGTCGCACGGCATCGGCGTGAGCCCGGACGGCAGGACGCTGTGGGTGAACAGCAGCCTCAACAGCAAGGTGTACGTGTACTCGCTTCCCGGCCTCCAGTTGCTGGGCGGAGCCGACGTGGGCCGCACCCCGGACTGGCTCACCTTCACGCCCGACAGCCGCAAGGTCTACGTGGCCAACGCCGGCGCGAATTCGGTTTCGGCCATCGACGTGAAGAGCATGAAGGAAGTGGCCCGCATCAAAGTGGGGCAGGTTCCCAAGCGGAATATCACGGCGGTGCTGCCGTAATCAGGGCTTGCGCCCGCGGACCCAGGCAGCCAGCGTTTGCCATTCGGGGTCGAGCTGCGAATCCCAGTGTTTGCCGCCGGAGTGGAAGGGGTCGCCGCCGGCTTCGGGCGCCAGCGGATGAGTGAGCAGCCGGCTGGCCAGCGGGTCGCCGGGCACCACCAGGCGCAGCACGGAGTCGAAGTTGCGCCGCGATTGCTCGTCGTTCCAGGACGCCGCGCCGGGGGAAAGGCGCTCGATGCGGAAGGTGGTGCCGGTGGAATGGCAGACGTAGCAGCGCGCGTGGCCGGGACGCTTGAGCAGGAAGACCGGCTGCACGCGCGTCCGGAAGAACTCGAAATCCAAGGGCGGCGTTTGGCAAGCCGCCGGGAAGGCGAACGCCGCGGCCAGTGCGGCCGCCATGCCGGCGAATCTGCGAGTCATGCCGGTTATTTTACATCCGCCGGCCACATCACGAGTGGTGCGGGCGCTGTGCGATGATGCTGCTCATGAAGATCAATCGGCTTGTCGCGGCTCTGGCGGCGATCATTGCCATCTCGGGTTTCGCCCAGGTCCAGCCGCCGCCCAAGAAACTCCTGGCTATCGGCGAGGTCAAGGGATATGAGCACGACTCCGTGTCGCACGGCCTGGCGACGCTCGAAAAGCTGGGTCGTCAGACCGGCCTTTGGGACACGTACATCCGCACCGATAACGAGCTTCTCACCAAGGCCAAGCTCGAGAACAACGCGAAAAACCTGGACTACTTCGACGCCGTCATCTTCTACACCACCGGCGACCTCGGCCTGACCGATCAGCAGAAAAAGGATGTGCTCTCGTTCGTGCGCGACGATGGCAAGGGCTTCCTCGCCACGCACAGCGCGGCGGACACGTATTACAACTGGCCGGAGTACGGCGATCTGCTCGGCGCCTACTTCGACGAGCACCCCTGGGGGCAGGTGCACTGCCGCATCCGCACGGAAGACACCGCGTTCCCGGCCACCGCTCACTTCCCGGCGGAGTTCCCGTTCTATGACGAGATCTACCAGTTCAAGGAGCCCTACTCGAGGAACAAGCTGCGCGTGCTCATGAGCGTCGATCCCGCGTCGGTCGATCTCACCAATCCCAAGGTGCACCGCACCGACCGGGACTTCGCCGTCACGTGGGTCCACAACTACGGAAAAGGGCGGGTATTCTATTCCTCGCTCGGCCATCGCGACGAGGTGTGGGATCTTCCGGACATCCAGAAGATGTGGATCGAAGCGGTAAAGTGGGTCATGGGAATTACCCCCGGCGACGCATCGCCGCGCGCGAAATAGGCCTCCATGCCGCTCCTCCAGCGTCGAAATTACCGGCTCCGGACGATCGCCGCGGTTCTGTGCTCGACGGCGCTGGCGGCGCAGACACCATCGGTGCTCGAGCGGATTGCGAGCCGGATCACGGCCAACGATTTGAAGGCCGGCGTCTCCTTTCTGGCGTCGGACGCGCTCGAAGGACGCGGCACTCCGTCGCGCGGGCTGGATATCGCCGCCGAGTATATCGCCGCCGAGTTTCGCCGCGCGGGACTGGAGCCGGCGGGCGACGACGGATACTTCCAGACGGCGCCCTTCGCCATGGTCACGCCGAACCTCGAAGGGCTGGAGCTGACGCTGGAAACGGGCGGTCAGAACATCAAAGCCGATCAGGCCGCAATGGCGCTTCAGGAGCCGCGCGCTGCGGATGTGACGCATGCCGCGGCGGTGAAAGCGGATCTCGGGGCGCTGGATGCGCTCACGGAGGATCAGTTGAAGGGCAAGGTGCTGATCGTGGAGGTGCCCAACGCTTCCGGCTTCTCGCCGGAGCAACGCCGCGACCTGTTTATGCGGCTGGCACGCGTTCCCCCGCTGGCGAGCAAATTGGGTGCGGCGCTGGTGATCCAGCTTCGCGCCGCGGGACAGCCCACGAACACGAACGCCCGATTGCGCGAAGCATCGTCGGCGGCGGTGCCAGCACTCGCGGTGTGGGATAGCGCGGTGGGCGGCGCGCTGGTGGCGGCCAAGGCGGGACCGCTCGAAGCCACCGTCTCGGCGCACATCGAGGCGCCCGCGGCGGCGCCGGTGAAACTGCGCAACGTGATCGGCGTGCTGCGCGGTTCCGACCCTGCGCTGAAGAATACCTGCGTGGTGGTGACGGCGCACTATGATCACCTGGGCGTGCGCGGCACGGGCGAGGGCGACCACATTTTCAACGGCGCCAACGACGACGCCAGCGGCACGGCTTCGGTAATCGAAATCGCCGCCGCGCTGGCGGCGCTTGCGGAGAGACCGAAACGCAGCATCGTGTTCGTCGCCTTGTTCGGCGAAGAACTGGGACTCGTGGGCTCGCGATACTACGCGCAGCACCCGGTTTTCCCGCTACTCGACACCGTCGCCGACATCAACCTGGAGCAGGTGGGCCGCACCGACGATTCCGAAGGTCCGCGGGTGCGGCAGTTCAACCTGACGGGATTTGACTACAGCAATATCGCCACTATCTTCGGAAAAGCGGGCGAGGAGACGGGAATCCGGGCGGTCAAGGACGAGAAGAAGAGCGACTCGTACTTCGGCGCGAGCGACAACGCCGCGTTCGCCCTCGCCGGCATTCCCTCCACCACCATTTCAGTGACGTACATGTTCCCCGACTATCACAAGGTTGGCGACGAGTGGCCGAAGCTCGATTTCGATAACATGGCCAGGGTGGATTGCGCGGTAGCGCTGGGCGTGCTGCGCATGGCCGACAGTGCGGAATCGCCGCAGTGGAACCGGGACAATCCCAAGACCGCGACCTACGTGCAGGCTCGCGACGCGACGGGCGCGAAACCGCGGTAAGGAGGTATGGCCGCCATGCGACATATCGGTTCGATGGGTGTCGCGGCATGCGCGGCGCTGGCCTTGACGGTGGCCATCTGGCCGCTCGACACTCCGCCCGACGGCGACTGGCCGGCGTACGGCCGCGACCCCGGCGGGCAGCGCTTCTCGCCGCTGAGGCAGATCGACCGGCGGAATGTGGCCTCGCTCAAAGTGGCGTGGACGTTTCGCACCGGCGATGCGTACCAGCCGCGGCGGAGCAGATCGACGGCCTTCGAGGCGACGCCGCTGTACGTGGATGGCACGCTCTACCTGGCGACGCCCCTGGGCCGGATTGTGGCGCTCGATCCCGTGAGCGGCACGCCGCGGTGGACCTACGACGCCGCAGTCAATAAAGATGGCGGGTACGGCGATTTTGCCAACCGCGGCGTGTCCACGTGGAAGCCGCCGGCGGGCGAGCGGCGTATCTTCCTGGCGACCATCGACGCGCGGCTGATCGCCGTGGACGCGGCGACGGGGAAGCCGTGCGCGGGGTTCGGGGACAACGGCACGGTGAACCTGCGGACCGGCCTGCGCATCGCCCCGTTCCACTTTGGCGATTACGAGGAGACCTCGCCTCCGGCCGTGGTGGACGGCACCATCGTGCTCGGTTCGGGCATTGCCGACAACGGATCGGTGGGGCAGCCCAGCGGCGAAGTGCGCGGCTTCGACGCGCTGACCGGGAAGCTGAAGTGGAGCTGGGATCCCATTCCGCAGGAGCCCAAAGCTGTGGGTGCGGACACCTGGAAAAACGGCAGCGCGGGGCGCACGGGCGCGGCCAATGCGTGGTCGGTGATCGCAGCCGATCCGGCGCGGGGGATGGTGTTCGTGCCGACGGGCAGCGCCAGCCCCGACTACTATGGCGGCGAGCGCATCGGCGACAACCTCTTCGCCAATTCGGTGGTGGCGCTGCGGGCCGCCACCGGCGAGCGGGTGTGGCACTTTCAAACCGTGCACCACGACCTGTGGGACTACGACGTGGCCGCCCCGCCGGTGCTGTTCGACGTGCATCGCGGCGGGCGGACCATTGCCGCGGTGGGCGTGGGCTCGAAGGACGGCAACTTTTTCATCCTGAATCGCGACACCGGCGCACCCATCTTCGGCGTGGAGGAGCGGCCGGCGCCCAGGAGCGACGTGGCGGGCGAGATCTCATCGCCCACGCAGCCGTTTCCGCTGGCGCCGCGCCCACTGGCGCCGCAGAGCATGAGCCTGAACGACGCGTGGGGTCCGGATGACGCCAGCCGCCAGTGGTGCCGCGACGAGATTTCCAAGCTGCGGTCGGAAGGGGTGTTTACGCCGCCCAGCGTGCGCGGATCCTTCATGATTCCGGGCAATATCGGAGGCATGGCCTGGGGCGGCGCGGCGTACGATCCGGAGCGCCATCTGCTGGCGATTCCCACCAATAATTTCGCGGCCGAGGTGCGGCTGATCCCGCGCGCGGATTTCGCCAGGGAGCGCGAAACCGGCCGGAGTCTGAATGGCGATTGGGAATTCGCCGAGCAGCGCGGAACGCCCTACGGCATGGCCCGGCGCTTCTTGCGCAGCCCAAGCGGCTTGCCCTGCAACCCGCCGCCGTGGGGCGTGCTGAACGGCGTGGACGCCGATACCGGCGCCGTGAAATGGACCGTGCCCACGGGCGAGGTTCCGGCCGGGCGAGGGCCGGCGCGCGAGCCCGGGGGTGGCTCGATCGCGCTGGGCGGGCCCATCGCCACCGCGGGCGGGCTGATTTTCATGGCCGGGACGCTCGATGCGGCCATCCACGCTTACGACAGCGACACGGGCAAAGAACTGTGGAGGGGCGCGCTGCCCACCAGTGCGCGCTCCACGCCGATGACTTTTCGCGGCCCCGACGGCAAGCAGTACGTGGTGATCTCAGCCGGCGGCCATGGCATTCCGGAGTTGGCCCCGCTGGGCGATTACGTGGTGGCGTTCGGGTTGCCGCAGAACTCAACCCGGCCCCGCGAACAATAATCCGATCAACCGCTTACCATCAGCCACTTCGCGGATCGCGCTTTCCCGGCAAGCAGAGCCTCTCGCTGCCATGGCGGCGATGAGCCGATCGCGCGGCACCAGCGCCGGGTGGGCCGTCTCGACGGCTTGGGCAATCGTGGGCGGCAGCCGGCGGCCCGGAGTAACGGCCGAAGTCACATCCGGCGGGTTTTCCTGCAGGATGATGGCGCACGCCCCCGGCCGCAGCCCGGCAAATACCTCCACTCCGCGCCGCCAGTCGATGTGCTCCAGGAGCAAAGCGGCAAGGAGCAGATCGGGCCCCGGTTTAAGCGTGGTCCGCTCGATATCGTCCTCGACGATCTCGGCGTCCAATCCGTACCGCGTCAGCCGTGCGCGCAATCGTGCCAGGAAAGCCGGATTGAGGTCCGTGCAGGTGAGATGGTATGGACGAAAGGCCGCCGGGTCCAGAAGATCGAACATCTGTCCGGTTCCGGCTCCGGCGATCGTAATGCGGCTGCCGGCGGGCAATGACGCCGACTGAATCAGATGGTGCGACAGTTCGGCGGCGGCTTGCGCCTGCCCGATTGACGCCATGTGCTCTTCGTAATCCTCGGCGGTGACGATTTCGCTCCAGGCGTGGCGGAGTGCCGGATCCATGGCTTAGAGTAACCTGCCGGACAGACACACGGCCCGCGCGCGGCACCGGGAGCCCCGGCTCCTGATACGATAGGGAAATCACCCTTGATCGAGACGATTCCAGACATCCTGGCCCGTATTGTCGCCAAGAAACGCGAAGAACTTGCCGGCCTCGCCCCTGCGCTGGATGAATGGGAGCGGCTGGCCGCCCTGCACCTCCCCGCGCGGCGCGATTTTCGCGCGGCCCTCTGCGCGCGCACGCCCGCCATCATTGCCGAGGTGAAGAAAGCCTCTCCCAGCAAGGGCCTTCTTTCGGGCGATTTCGATGCCGCCCGCATCGCCACCGCTTATGAAGCGGGCGGCGCCGCGGCCGTGTCCGTGCTCACCGACGAGTCCTTTTTCCAGGGCAGCCTGGCCGATCTCGGCCGCGCCCGCACGGCCGTCTCGCTCCCCGTGTTGCGCAAAGACTTTACCATCGACTCAGCCCACATTCTGCAGGCGGCGGCCCACGGGGCCGATGCCATTCTGTTGATCGCCGCCATCCTCGGCGAGCGCGAGATCCGCGATTTCCGCGAGGCCGCCGCGCGCTACCGAATGGCTGCGCTGGTGGAGGTGCACAACCGCCGCGAGCTCGAGACCGCCATCGGCGCTGGCAGCGAAATAATCGGCGTCAACAACCGCGATCTTGCCACTTTCAAAGTCACCCTGGAAACCTCGCTCCACTTGGCGGAGTGCATGCCCGCCAGCGTGGTCCGCGTGAGCGAAAGCGGCATACACGATGCGCGCGATATCGCCCGCTTGCGCGCCGCCGGCTACACGGCATTCCTGGTGGGCGAGCGGCTCATGCGGTCGCCCGACCCCGCGGCTGCCTTGCGGGCGCTGGTGGCGGCATGATTCTGAAGATCTGCGGCATCACCAGCCAGGGAGATGCGGACGCGGCCATCGAAGCCGGCGCCACCGCTATCGGTTTCAATTTCTACGCCCAGAGCCCGCGCTATATCGCTCCCCAACAAGCCCGCGCCATCGCCTCGCCGGCCGGCGTGCTCCGCGTGGGCGTGTTCGTGAACCTCGAGCGCGCGCGCATCGCAGAGATCGCCGGCGCCGCCGCGCTCGATGTGGCCCAGTTGCACGGCGACGAGACTCCCGCGGACTACCCCGCCGCGCTCGCCGTGTGGAAAGCCGCGCGCGTGGGCAATGGCTTCGATCTTTCGCTCTACGACCAGTGCCCCGCCGAAGCGCTGCTGCTCGATGGTCCCGCCGACGGGCTGTACGGCGGCGCGGGCCGCGCGTTCGACTGGCGCCTGGCCGGCGTGTCTGCCCGGCGCATCATCCTGGCCGGCGGGCTCGATGCCTCCAATGTGGGCGAGGCCATCGCGCTCGTGCGGCCGTGGGGCGTGGACGCCTGCTCGCGCATCGAAAGTGCCCCCGGCAAGAAAGATTATGCGAAGATGCGCGCCTTCCTCCAGGCCGCGAGGGAGGCCTTCCGCTCATGACTCCGCAGCCGGATCAGGGCGGCCATTTCGGACCGTACGGCGGCCGCTACGTCCCCGAAGTCCTCATGGCGCCCATCGAGGAACTGGCCGAGGCCTACACGGCCGCGCGCCAGGACCCCGCGTTCCAGGCCGAGCTCAATGAACTGCTGCGCACTTATGCCGGCCGCCCCACGCCGCTCTACTTCGCGCGCCGGCTCAGCGAAACGCTGGGCGGCGCGCGCATCTGGCTCAAGCGCGAGGACCTGCTCCACACCGGCGCCCACAAGATCAACAACTGCCTGGGCCAGGCGCTGCTCGCCCGCCGCATGGGCAAGCGCCGCATCATCGCCGAAACCGGCGCCGGCCAGCACGGCGTGGCCACCGCGACAGTGTGCGCCCTGCTCGGCTTCGAATGCGTGGTCTATATGGGCGAAGAGGACATGCGCCGCCAGCGCCTCAACGTTTTCCGTATGCGCATGCTCGGCGCCCGCGTGGTGGGCGTCGCGGCGGGCAGCCGCACCCTGAAGGACGCCATCAGCGAGGCCATGCGCGACTGGGTCTCGAACGTCGCCGGCACGCACTACCTGCTGGGCTCCGTGCTGGGCGCCCATCCTTACCCCATGATGGTGCGCGATTTTCAGAAGGTGATCGGCGAGGAAGCGCGCGCCCAGTTCCTGGCTTCCGAAGGCCGCCTGCCCGACGCCGTCTTTGCCTGCGTGGGCGGCGGCAGCAATGCCATCGGTATCTTCCACGCCTTCCTGCCCGATCCGACCGTCGCGTTGATCGGTGTCGAGGCCGGCGGGCGCGGCAATGCCGTGGGCGAACATGCGGCCCGCTACCGCGGCGGAGCGCCCGGCGTCCTGCAAGGCGCCTACAGCTACGTCCTCCAGGACGAAGACGGCCAGATTGCCCTGACGCATTCCGTTTCCGCCGGGCTCGATTACGCCATGATCGGCCCCGAGCATGCCTGGCTGCACGACCGGAACCGCGCTGAGTATACCGCCGCGTCCGACGCCGAGGCCCTCGATGCCGCGCGCCTGCTGTCGCGCACCGAAGGCATCATTCCCGCGCTCGAATCCGCGCACGCCGTCGCCGAGGCGGCGAAGCGCGCCCCCGCCGCAGCCGGCCAGCTCTTCCTGGTGAACGTCTCCGGCCGCGGCGACAAAGATATCGATATCTACCGCGAAAACTTCAAGGAACTCGACCAGTCATGACGCGCATCGGGCGCCTTTTCGACTGCCTGCGGCGGGACGGCCGCAAGGGCTTCATCGCCTACCTCACGGCGGGCGATCCCGCACCCGAACGCACACCCGCGCTGGTAGAAGCGCTCATCCGCGGCGGCGCCGACCTGATCGAGCTCGGCGTGCCGTTTTCCGACCCCATCGCCGATGGCCCGGTCATTCAACGCGCCGGAGAGCGCGCGCTCAAAGCCGGTACCAACTTGAAAGCCGTGCTCGCCATCGCGGAGGAAATCCGCGGCCGCTCCGAAGTACCGCTCCTCCTGTTCACGTATCTCAACCCCGTGCTGCGCTACGGCCTCGACCGCCTCGCCCGTGACGCCGCGGCGGCGGGCATCGACGGCTGCCTGCTCACCGACGCCTCGGTGGAAGAGGCCGGTGATTACGTCGCCGCCATGCACCGCTGCGGACTCGACACCGTCTTCCTGGCCGCCCCCACCTCGACCGAACGCCGCATGAAACTGGTGGCCCAATACTCCACTGGGTTCGTCTACCTGGTATCGCGCGCGGGCGTCACCGGCGAGCGCGACTCACTCTCCGCCGCCGCCGCGCCGCTCATCCGTGCCATGCGCGCCATCACCGATCTGCCGCTCGCCGTGGGCTTCGGCATTTCCAAGCCTGAGCACGTGGCGGAATTGGGGCGGCAGGTGGAAGCGGTGGTGGTGGGCAGCGCTTTCGTGCGCCTGATCGAACGAAATCTGGACAACGCCTCGCTCGAAATCCAGCTCGAAAGCTTCGCCCGCGAGCTCAAGCACGGCTTCGGAGTGCGCCCATGACCGCCGCCGAGGCGCGCGACAGGCTCGAAGAGTTCCGCGTGCTCATCGACGACGTGGACCGCCGCATCGTCGACCTGCTCAACGAGCGCACCACCGTGGTCGAGGATATCGGCCGCGTGAAGCGCGAGGCGCGGCTGCCCATCTACGAACCGAAGCGCGAAGACCAGGTGTTTGCCAATGTCATGCAATGCAATCGCGGGCCGCTCAGCGAAGAAGCGGTCCGCCGCATCTTCGAGCGCGTCATCGATGAGATGCGCATCATCCAGCGCGTGCGCATGGAGCGCGGGCCGGACGGGGAGAAATAAATGTTAGTCGTGATGCAGCAGGGCGCCACCGAGCAACAGATCCAGAAGGTGATCGACCGTTTGGTGGAAATGGGCTTCGATGTGCATCGTTCCACGGGCGTCATTCACACCGTCCTGGGCGGAGTGGGCGGCAAGACCGAGTTCGATCTGGCCATCTTCGAGGTCATGGAAGGGGTCAAGGAGGCACACCGCATCGCCGCGCCGTACAAGCTGGCCAGCCGCAGTTTCCGGCCGGCGGGCACGGTGGTCAAGGTTGGCGACGTGGATATAGGAGGCCCGCGCGTGGTGGTCATGGCCGGGCCGTGCAGCGTGGAGAGCCGCGACCAGATCGAACGAATCGCGGAGCTGGTGGCCCGCGCCGGGGCGCGCGTGATCCGCGGCGGCGCCTTCAAACCGCGCAGCTCGCCCTACGCCTTCCAGGGCCTCGGCGAAGAGGGCTTGCAATTGATGCGCCAGGCCGCCGACCGCAACGGGCTGCTGGTGGTCAGCGAAGTCATGGACCACACGCAGATCCCGCTGGTGGCGCAGTATTCCGATATCCTCCAGGTGGGCGCGCGCAACATGCAGAATTTCAACCTGCTGCGCGAACTGGGACGGCAGCGCAAGGCGGTCCTCCTCAAGCGCGGGATTTCCGCTACCATCGAAGAGCTGCTGCTCTCCGCCGAATACATCCTCGCAGGGGGAAACTACGACGTGATCCTGTGCGAGCGCGGCATCCGCACTTTCGAGACGTACACGCGCAATACCATGGACATCTCCGCCATACCGGTGGTGAAAAAGCTATCGCACCTGCCCATTATCGGCGACCCCTCGCACGGCACCGGGCGGCGCGATAAGGTGTCGCCCATGGCCCGCGCCGCGGTGGCCGCCGGCGCCGACGGGCTGCTCATCGAAGTCCACCCCGACCCCGACCATGCGCTCAGCGACGGCGCGCAATCGCTCCGGCCGGAGCAGTTCGAGGAGCTGATGCGCCAGTTGCGCATGATCGCTCCCGCCGTGGAGCGGAGCATCTGAGGCCTTTGCCGAGTGGATAGTGTAGCCATCATCGGTACCGGCCTGATCGGCGCATCGTTCGGGCTGGCGCTGCGCCAGGCCGGGTTCGCCGGACCCATCACCGGCGTCAGCTCGCCAGGCGCCATCGCCGATGCCGTGACCCGCGGCGCCATTGACCGCGGCGCGCCGCTCGCAGAAGCCGTGCCGGCCGCCAGTCTCGTCTTCCTTTCGCAGACCATCGGGGGCATCCTCCACACCCTGCGCCATCTCGACCCGCTGCTCTCCCCAGGCGCCCTGGTCACCGACGCCGGCAGCACCAAGTGCGAAATCGTCGATGTGGCGCGCCAGGCGATCGCCCGCTGCCAGTTCCTGGGAGGCCACCCCATGGCCGGCAAGGAAATGCGCGGCGCCGCCCAGGCCGACGCCGGTCTCTACCGGGACCGCACCTGGGCCCTGACCCCGGACGACCCGGCGGAGTTGGAAACCCCGGCGGCGCGCGAGTTCCGCTCCTGGCTGGAACGGATCGGCGCGCGCATCATCGTTCTCGATGCCGACGAGCACGACCGCGTGGTGGCGCTCACCTCGCACCTGCCGCAACTCGCCGCCACCGCGCTTGCCGCCACAGTCGAGGACTCGCTGGGCGCCGCCCCGCGCTTGCGGGTAGCCGGGCCCGGCCTCGCGGACATGACCCGCCTCGCGCTCGGCTCATACGATCTTTGGCGCGATATCCTGGCCACCAACGCCCCACACATCGACCGGGCGCTGGCGGCGTACATTCAGAAGCTGGAGCACATGCGCGAGAACCTTCGAACGCGGCAGCTTCAAAGGGAATTCGAACGCGGCGCCGCTCTGGCGGGCCGCTTGCGGAGGATGGTCTGATTCCCTCCGCCGATTTAGGATAAACTAATCATGAGGCCATCGAATTTAGCTGATTCGCCGGCGGACGTTTCGCCCTCCGGCAGGCCCGCGGCCTTTCAGTCGCGGCGGACAGGACCCAGGGGGTACCCCTCCGCCGGACCGATTGCCGGACATAAGGAATTCAAAATGGAACAAAAACTAAAGATCGCCGTGTTCATCGATTTTGACAATATCGAAATCGGCGTCAAGTCCACCCTGCACCGCGAATTCGACGTGGAGGCCGTGCTGGACGCGTTGAAGGAACGCGGCGAAATCGTGACCAAGTTTGCTTACGCGAACTGGGGAAGGCAGGAATCCGCTACCCGCGCTCTCTCCGAGCACGCCGTGCAGATGGTCCAGCGCGACCCTTCGCCGCGCGGCGACAAGAATGGCGCCGACATCAACCTGGCGCTCGATGCTCTCGAGATGGCCTTCACCCACGACCACATCAACGCCTTCGCCATCGTCAGCGGTGACAGCGACTTCATCGCGCTGGTGAACAAGCTGAAGCAGTACGACAAGCGCATCTTCGTGGTCGGAGGCCGCGCTTTCACCAGCACCATCCTCCAGAAGAACTGCCACGAATTCGTGGCCTACGAATCCATCATCGACGACCCCCGGCCGCGCTCGTCGGGGCATCAGCAGCAACCGCAGCAGCAGCCCCAGCAGCAGCAGTCGCAGCCGCAGCCGCAACAGCATGGCGAGCGCCCGCCACAGCAGCAACAGCAACAGCAGCAGCGCCAGCCGCACAAGCGCGTGGCGCTCGACCTGACGCAGTCCATGCCGCTGGTCGAGCGCGCCCTCGGAGTGCTCGAGCGCCGCGAGGTGCGGCCACAGCTCGGCCTGCTGAAATCCACCATGCTGCAGCTCGATTCCACGTTCAACGAAAAGGCCTATGGTGCCAGCTCCTTCACCGATTTCGTGGAGAAGCTGCAGAAGGCCGATTTCGTCGAGGTCACCGGCGGCGAAGGCCGGTACATGATCCGCATGAAGGGCGGCGCCGCTCCCGAGAAGCCCGGCGCCAAGCCCGAGCAGGCCATCCCCCTGCTGCGCGACGTGCTCGAAATGCACCGCATCGAAATCGACAACGGCTCGCCGGTCGACGAGCTGGCCGAATTTGTCCGCCAGGAACACCCCAGCTTCGACTCGCGCGAGTACGGCTTCCAGGAGTTCAGCGAGCTGTTGAACTATGCCCAGGACAAGGGCCTCGTGCGCATTCAAGCGGATGAAGAGAAGGGCCTCACAGTATACCTGGGCACCGAGTTCCATCCGCCCGCCGCACCGCCCGAACCCGAGCCTCCGGCGCACGTCGAGGAGGAGGAAGAGGACGAGCCGCAGCCCCTGGTGCCGGGACAGCCCACCGCCACCGGCGAAATCCCCTTGCCCGCTTTGCCACCCAAGCCCCAGCGCCGTCCGCGCGCGCCCCGCAAGACTTCCGGCGAGCCCGGACAGAAAAAACGCATCACGCGCCCGCGGAAGAAACAGCCCGTATAGACAAAAACCGCCAAGCTAAAGCATGCCCCACCAAGACAGCGGTGGTGGGGCATGCTTTAGCTTGCCGACCCGCCCGAGGGGCGGGTTTCCCGATCACAACTTTTTTCGCCTGCCGAATCAGTAGCCTACAGCGTATTTGTTGCACCAGGCGCCTGCTACCGTCGAATCAGGAGGAGTTGCTCCGGCAACTCCCGTTTCCCGTGGCCTGGGAGGGGCGGCGCGGTAATCCCGCGCCGCCCGCGCAACCCGCGCCGGACAGGCGAATATGAACGACCTCACAACCTATCAATCCGTCCGCGCTGGTATGCGCGGCGGCGACATTCTCTTCTTCGACGGCTCCGACGCCTCCGATCTGGTGCATATCATCGGCGACTTCACAAGCAATGCCATCAAGCTGCTGACCCGCGGGCCGACCCATTCGGCCATGGTTTACTCCGACTCCTCGCTGCTGATCGAAAGTACCATCCTCAACGGCAAATCGGGACCCCAATGGAATCCCCTCGAAGAGCGCATAGCCCGGTACCAGGGACGTGTGTGGTGGTGCCCCCTCAGCGACCGGGTACGCGCCATGCTCGATTTCGCCGCCATGTGGAACATGGCCCAGGCCAAGGTCGGACACGATCACTACAACGTGGGGGAATTGCTGGCCTACGTCGGACGCCGGGTGCCGGTCCTGAGCTACCTGCCGCAACTCTATAAACCCGATTCGGACAGCGAGGTATGCTCCGAACTCCTGGCCGAGTTGTTGGCCGCCGGCGGTCTGCCCGGCTTACAACCGGTGCAAACGCCGCCCCAGCGGCTGGCCGAGATGCGCCTCTACGCCGGTTGCACGCAGCTTGCCGGGCCGCCGGCGGCGATCCGCAACTTCAACACCGTCTGAATCCGCTCTGATGCCGGAACGGATCTGTTCCCGCTGCCGGGAGGCCTGCCGCGGCTCTCTGCACTGGCGGTTTGCTCCCTGCCGCGCGATTTGCTACCGCAACCTGAAACTGTTGCCCCCTCCCGAGGAGAATGTCGTGCCCGCATTAACCAGCTTAGACCCCCGGCGTTTTGACGCCGTTCACCTGGCGCCCCTGTTCTACATGCGTTACGTCCAGAATCTCGAGCAGGAATCACCCGCCGCCGAGTTCGGCGCCTGGGAAACGCTCTCGCCCTACGTGCAGCAGCGCTACTTCCGGACCTTCGAAGACCTGCTGGACGATCTGATGGAGCAAGAGATCATCCGGTGACAGAAACGAACCCTCTATGAAAACATTGCTTTCGACTACGCTCACTCTCGTGCTGGCGCTCTCTGCCGTAGCGCAGACCGCGCCCCCCGCACCGCCCCCCGCGCCCCCTCCCGCACCGGCTGCCACGCCGTTTTGGGACGCGCTTTCCGACCCTGGCAACCTGGCCACCGTCGCGGTCCTGGCATCGGGCTTCTCGTATGCCAAGACCGACTGGCACTACACTCTGCGCGGGAAGGAATACACCCTTACCCCCGCGCAACAGCTCGGCATGGAGACCGGCATTGTGTTCGCCGCCATGACGGTCAAACACTACTTCCCCAAGACGCGCACGCCCATCAACGTGGTGCTCGGGGTGGTGGCCGCATACTTCGCCGGCCGGGCCTATGCCAATACCATCGATCACGGAGTGCCGTCGCCGGCCGTGTCCCCGGCTTCGGCCGCCCCGCGGGCGGCCTTCGCCATCCACGTGCGCCTGCGAAACTGATCTTCACGCGGCAAGTTCCCCAGCAGCCCGCCAGCCCCGGCCAGCGAAGGAATGTGAGACAAAAGGAGTGAATGCCAGACACGTTAATGTCTGGCCACGGGCTATCGTTGGCGCTAGTATAGGCGGCTGAAGTGAATTTTAGCAGCAACGCTCCGGCGGGCCTTTGGCTTTGGCAAAACGAAGCGATCCGTTTCTGCTCCTGGATGATTTTCGCAACGAGAACCCGGAAGATTACCTGGCCGGATTTTCCCTGATAACCGCATCGCGGAATCGGGATGCGCCTTCTTTGCGACCCAGTAGCAGCCAAACCCTCCGAATCTTTCAGCGGATCCGGTCGTGCGTGCGCAGATGACGTGACCGACGCCGGGGGCGAAGCAGTAGACGTCCCGTCTTTTCCCCCATCCCGGCATGCCGCCGCTTGGGGCATATGAACCAACGCCGTCTGTCCAAGAACCCCGCAGATGCCTGCAACTCCTTGATCCTCAACCATTTTCCTCCTGGCAGGCGGATTGCTCTCTCCCCTCCTTCGATACACTCCAGCCCGCGAACTGCGCGAAATCGCGCATGGCCGCGGCACAAAGGACGGGGGATGCTGTGACATTAGCCGCTACCGAAACCAAGACCGAATACCTGCGCGCCCTGCCCGGGGACGATGTCCGCCAGATCCTGTGGCGATTCGCCGGCCGCTACGATCTCCAGATGCTGGTGCAGTCCGTGCGCGCCGTGGCCCGCGGCCCGGTCGCGCGCCTGGTGGCCGAGGGCGCACGCAACACCCACGAGTGGACCGAAGGCAAGCAGGCTCTGCTCCAGGCGTTCGACGAGTCGGGCATCACCGGCGTCTTCATGGAACCGTCGCAGGGCGGCTTCATCGAAGGCCCCAAGAACCTGGCGCTGGCGCTGGTGGCGTTTGAGCTGGCGTGGGTCGATGCCGGAGCCGCCACGGGCAGCCTGGCCGGATGCCTCGCGCTCTCCCCCATCCACGAACGCGGCACGCCCGAACAGCGCGACTATTATATGACCCGTTGCGCGCCCGCCCAGCCCGGCGAAAACCGTAAGCCCTGGCGCGGCGCCTTTTGCCTTACCGAGCCGATTCCCTACGTCGGCGTCGAGACCGGCATGCTCGGCGGCAAACTGCGCGTGGCCGCCTGGCAGGAAGGCCAGGAGCCCATGCTGCAGGTGGAGAAGCGCGGCCGCTTCATCACCAACATGGGCTTCGCCAACTTCGTCACCGCGGCGGTGGAATCCGACGATCCGCGCATCAAAGGCACCTGCATGGTGATCCTCGAGGAGACCGACCCCGGCACCTTCGACCGCGGCACCCCGGCGCGCAAACTCGTCCACCAGCTTTCCTCCACGCGCGATCCCATCTTCAGTCTGCGGGTGCCCGCCAGCCGCATCATCGGCGGCTACACGGTCCAGGACGGCGTCATCGTGCCGCGCTACAGCCACGGGGAAATCATCGAAGCCGTCTTCCGCCGCACGCGCGTCACCGTGGCCATCATGACCTCGGCCAAGCTGCTCTCGGCCGTCGAGCCCGTCATCCGCTATGGCCGCGGCCGCTTCCGCGGCGGCTCTATCGCCACGCCGGGATCGCCGCGCTACGAGCTCGGCCTCCAGCTCAAGCAGGATGTGGTGCACCGCCTCGTGGAGGTGTGGGCCACGGGCGAGGCTTCGGCGTCGCTCGGCTTCGCAGCGGCCCGCGTGTTCGACGAGCTCGATCCGCTGGAGCGGCAGAAGCACGAAACCTTCGCGGCGCGCGGCATCAAAGGCTCGGCCATGATGAAGGCCATGCGCCAGGTGCAGAAGGACGCCATCGAATTCCTGCACGGCAAACGGCCGGAACTCGCTGGCGACATGTTGGTGCAATACGCCCTGCTCGATTCCGTGGCCAACGTCCTGTGCCCCGCCTGCAAGCTGTGGAACACCGGCCACGGCGCCAGCGTGATGCGCGAAGCGGTCAGCCTGATGGGCGGCTACGGCATCACCGAAGACTGCCCCGGCTTCCTGGGAAACAAGTGGATGGACGCGCAGCTCGAGGCCACCTACGAGGGCCCCGAAGCGGTGCAGCGGCGCCAGCTCAGCGTCACCATGACCGACGAGCTGTTCCTGGCGCAGTTCCAGGAATGGATCCGCGAAATGCGCACCCTCGCCAACGACCACCCTGGCACCGGCGCCTGCGCGCTCGCCACCGCCATGCAGATGTGGCTGTGGACGCTCCACCACCTGCTCCAGGCCAAAGATGCCGATGGCGGCAAGCTCTACCAGGGCTCGCGGCAGGGCGTCACCTTCCCGCTGGCCGATGCGCTCTGCTGGCTGCTGGCGGCGCGCTCCCAGATTCTCGACGTGCTGGAGCTCGGCCGCAAGGGGCCCGCGAATCCCACCGTGGCCGAGGGCATGCCCGGACTGATGGCGTTCCTCACCGACCTGTGCCACGTGCAATCGGCGCGCGCCGCCGGCGAAGTGGGACGCATCGCCGCCGAACTGGTGTTCGGCTACAACCGTCATCCCGCATGGGACACCGAAGGCTGCGCCACCTGCTACCAGGCGGACGATCTGGAGGCCATGGAGGGATTGATCCCCGGCATCGGCAGCCTCGCCCGCGGCTATACCGACGTCGTCGAACACGACGGCTCGCATCCCGCCAAGGCCGGCCCCTGCGCGCGCTTCGACGGCCTGGACCAGTTCAGCCGTTTGCGCGTGCGCATGGACGGCTGCCTCACCGGCTCGCAGCTTGCCAAAGACCGCGCTGCCGAGGCCCTGACCAAAGTCATGATCCCCGAGGCGCTGGACTACCCCGCATGAGCGAACCCGCTGTCGACCGCCAGACCATGGACGTGGACATCGTCTGCGTCGGTTTCGGACCGGCCGCGGCCGGCTTCCTGACCGCGCTTTCGCGCAAGCTGGTGAATCCCGATGGCACGCCGGCGGTCGAGAGTCCCTCCAACCCGGGGCTGCCCTTGCAAGTGCTCTGCTACGAGCGCGCCGACGATATCGGCTTCGGCGTCTCCGGCGTGGTGACGCGCGCCCGCGGCATTCGCGCCACCCTGCCCGAGTTCGACCCCGGCCGCATTCCCATGGCCGCGCCCGTCTCGCAGGAAAAAGTGGTCTACCTGCTCGACCCCATCGGCGCCAGCCGGCGGTCGCGCGCCCTGCGGCTCGCCGACCGCGCCGTGCGCACGCTCCGCTTGCACCGTGAGTATGCCGTCGAACTGCCCTACATTCCGCCCTTCCTGCACAAGCACGGCGGCGTGGTAATGTCGCTCGGCCAGTTCCTGCAGTCCATCGGCAACGACCTCATGGCCGGCGGCACCGTGCAAATCTGGCCGGGGATGCCGGTCGCCGAGGCGCTGGTCGACCCGGCCGCTGAATGCGTACGCGGCGTTCGCCTGTGCGACCAGGGCACCGATTCACTGGGCAATCCCGAAGCAGGGTTCATGCCCGGTATGGATATTCGCGCGGCCCTTACCGTGGTGGGAGACGGGCCGGTGGGAGCGGTCGGCCGGCAGCTCGATCGAGAGTTCGGGCTGCCGGACGGCCATCACCAGCGCGAGTGGGCCGTGGGCATGAAGATGGTGGTGGACCTGCCCGAGACGGCGACGCTCGAACCGGGCACGGTGATCCACACCTTCGGTTACCCCGAGCCCGAGATCTTCGGCTTCCTCTACGTGCATCCCGATCGCGTGGCGACCGTGGGCATCTTCGTGCCGTCGTGGTTCCGCAGCCCCATGCGCACCTCGTACCGCTACCTGCAGCACTTCATGCTGCACCCGTACCTGTGGCGGCATCTCGCCGGCGGCAGGCTGCGAAGCTGGGGCGCCAAGTCGCTCCAGGAATCGGGCCGGCGCGGCGAGCCGTTCCTCGCCGGAAACGGCTACGCGCGCATCGGCGAGGGATCGGGCAGCACCAACGTGCTCACCGGCAGCGGCGTGGACGAGGCATGGACCACCGGATCGCAGCTCGCCGAGGCCGTGCTCGAGCTGTTCCAAAAAGGCAAGCCGCTCTCTAAAGAGAACCTGGATCGCACTTATGTCGCGCGGCGGCGCGCGAGTTGGGTCGAACGCGAAGGCCGCGTGGCCGAAAAGGCGCGGGATGGCTTCCACCGCGGCGTGGTTTCCGGCTTGATCGGCATGGCCTTGGCCGGCTTCACCAATGGAAAGCGCTCGCTGGCGGGTGAGCCGCGGCTCATGCCCGATCTCAAGGAATATTACCGCCGCAAGATTCCCGCCGCCGAGTTGGACACTATTATGGATGACTGCCACAACCGCGGCGTCTCCTGTCACAACGCGCTGATGGAGCGCTGCGGCTGGCCGGCCATCCCGTACGACGGCCAACTGCTGGTCTCGCACCAGGACGCGCTCCTGATCGGCGGCAAGGTGCAGGCGCCGGCCGGCTTCGCCGACCACGTCCGCTTTATCTATCCCGATTTCTGCGAGCGCTGCTCCACGAAGCTGTGCATCGAGATGTGCTCCGGCCAGGCGATCACGCCCGGCCCCGACGGCGTGCCGGTATTCGACCGCGAAAAGTGCGTGCACTGCGGAGCCTGCCTCTGGAACTGCGCCGCACCGCTCGACGAAGACCCGCCGCGCAGCAACATCGCCTTCCGCGCGGGGGCGGGGGGATTGCACTCGACGGAGAATTGAAAGGGGAACAAGGCTCCGATTGTAAGAAGGGATGATACGGCGAGTCCCATTCGAGCAAGGGAATTCCGGCTAATGCCGACTTGTGTGGACTAGCGGGAATTTACTGAGAGGATCCTCGTAAACGCCGGCTCCTTCTCAAGAACCTCTGCATTTTCAACGTGATAGGCTGCCTCGACCCGATTCATTTTTGTATTATCCTATATAAGATATGTTGATGCGAATACTTGCACTTTCCAGTTGATCTGCCGTGCGTTCGGCGTATAATTGTATTACCCTATATGGCATCCCTCGTCGGGAAGAAGAAAGGCAACCAGATCTACTACTACGTCGTCGAAAGCGCTCGCGTCGACGGCCAACCTCGTATTGTTCACCAGGCTTACCTCGGTAGCGCCGAAAAGGTGGCCGCGCTGGTCAAAGACCGAACCGCGCCGCTTCCCCTGGAGGCTACCGCCTTGGAGTTCGGTTTGCCCGGCTCCCTTTGGTTGGCAGCCCAGAACACGGGCGTCTTTGCCTTGCTTCAGTCACTGTGGCCCGCTCCCCGCTCCGGCCCCTCGCCGGCGCATTATCTGTTGCTGGCCGCGATTCACCGCGTCTGCCAGCCCGGACCGAAAACCGAAGTCGCCGATTGGTATGACCGTACCATCCTGCGTTCGCAGTGGGGCTTCGCGCCCGAGCGGTTTACCTCGCAAGAATTTTGGGATTGCTTCGATCGCATTCCCGAGGAACAACTGGATCAAGCGCAGATCCGTCTCCTCGGTCTTTGGAAAGAGAAGCAGTTGGTCAGCCGCCGCCTACTGGCCTACGATACGACCAACTTCTATACCTACGTGGCCAGCACCAATGAGCGCAACCATCTGGCGCAGCGGGGACATAACAAGCAGGGCCGCCATAATTTGCGGCAGGTAGCTCTGAGCTATTTGCTGGACGGGGAAAACGGCATGAGCCTGTGCCATCACGTCTATCCAGGCAATGTGGCCGATGCGGACGAACTGCCGGAGGCGCTGTCGCGCATTGTGGTTCTGCTGGATCGCAATCAGATTGCTCGCGACACGGTGACGCTGGTGCTGGACAAAGGCTCCGCCGCCTTAGCCAATACCGTAGAACTGGAAAAGGCCGGCGTGGGCTGGATCTCGGCCTTGCCGTGGACCCAAGCGCCGGTCGAGTTGCGAGACAAGCGGGTCGAGCACCTCCCGGTCTGCGGTGCCGCCCATCCCGGCGTCCGGGCGGCAGCCGAGAAGATGCTGGTGCATGGGAAAGAGGGCTCTGCGCAGGAATCCGACAAACTGCCTGAAAGGCCAGCTTTCTCAGAGAAGGGGTTTCGATTAGCCTGAGAGAGTGAGGGAACACGACTGGACGAGAGTACTTGGATGGCCTGGATATAGGGTTTACCGCATGGAGATTGACGAGTCTCGCAAG
>JAIQEX010000059.1 GCA_020073615.1 Terriglobia bacterium | reverse complement strand
ACCGGCAGGCGCGCAGTGGAGACAATCTTCGCGTGCGCGGCCTCGGGGCGAGTCATCCAGGCCGGCACCGCCACTGGCGTGCCATCGGCCCGCCGCAAAACATAGTAGACCTCATCGTGAGAATCGTACACTCTGACTACTGGCAGACTGTGTGTACGCAAGGGATGGAACGGGTAATAGATCGTGATTTCAGAAAACCGTTGTTGATGGGCAGTATGTCGTTCAGTTCTTCAAGTGGATCAAACAGCATCTGCGCATCAAGGCCTTCTTCGGTACCAGCCAAAACGCCGTGAAGACCCAGATCTGGATCGCCGTCTCGGTTTACGTGCTGGTGGCTCTCGTCCGCAAGCGCCTGGAACTGGACGCGAGTCTCTACCAGATTCTACAGATTCTCAGCCTCACCCTTTTTGAAAAAACGCCCATTTTACAGGCCCTCCAAGAGGCAGACTCCCAAGAAGAACCAGTCGATCCCGGCAACCAATTGATTCTATTCGACTTCTAACCGGACAGCAGTGAACCCAGTCCTACCTCGGATGGCATGGCTTTTGGACAGGAGACGCTAACTCACAGCGGCAGACCTCAACCTCAGAATTCCAGTTTCGGGCACGCAAAGCTCCCGTTTGCAACACGGGCCGCTAGGTTCTTGCCTGTTTAGGACAGCAGTGACATTTCTATCAAAAATGTTTGGGATGGAGGGCCCGAGTCCCGCAGCCTAAAGCCCTGCCGCTGCCCTCCGCGTGGTAAATTCCGTTCGGCCGCGCACGGAGATCCCGAGATGCCCTATGAAAGCACGTCAGTTAGCCTCTGAATCTTGCACCGGAAAGTAGCTAGTTAGCGCGCCTGCATCGCCTCCCACGCGGTGGGCCTCACTTGACCGGTCATCTCCGACCGGCGGAACTGGCATTCCAAAAGCCAGTACGCCAGCAGCACCGGCACGGCCGCGACCAGGGCGGCGGCTGCCATGCTTTGCGGCAGAAGCTGCGACACGCGCAGCAGGAGACCGTGGATCGCGGCATGGCCGAGCGAGGAATGGGACATCAGGTAGTAGGAGTCGGCGCACAACAGGGTGATCGGCACGCCGAGAAGGACGGCGATGAGAAGCCCACGCGCGGCCTTCGAAAGGCGGCCTACCAGGCGCCACCGCGTGAACTCAACGGCCAGCACCAGGAGCAGCGAAAACACCAGCGCCGCAGCCAGCATCAAGAATTGCATGCGCGGGCGCGCCGTGACCGGGGCGAGGCCGGCCTGGTTGGCAGCGCCGAACTCGCGGAGGGTAATCGGGCGTCCGTAAACGGCTGCGGTGGCCCGCTCGAACTGCCACTCCTGGAACCGCTCGCTGTTTTCCCAGCCAACCGAGTAGGGATTGTAGAACGTGACTCCCGCCACGGACCAGGTCGTGGGCCGCACCGTCTCTCCCCAGGGAGCCCGGATCGCGGGCGGCAGGTCCGCGGGAGCGCGCCGCCAGAATTCCAACGCCACGTCGATGTCCTTGCCCGATTGATGCTTGGGTCCGGCCGTGAGCGTACTGTCCGATCGGGCAGGGCTGCCGAGGAGCATGCCGGCGGCCACGCCTCCAATCAGCGGAACCAGGGTGGGAGCCAGGGCGATCCACAGCAGGGCGCGGTACGAGAGCGGCAGCCCGTACAGCCAGCGGGTCCGTTGGCGGCTCTGCGACACGCCCTGGATGAGGAAGATCCCATAAAAGAGGAACCAGCTTCCAAACATGGCCATGGGCAGCATCAGAAGAAAGTACAGCGGGGAGAGCGACCAGAAAGCGGAACGCAGGATCGGGCGCCATGCGAGCAATGGAGGAGTTTGCGTGGATTGGGGAATCGCCAGAGAGTCGACCGCTTCAAAAGGTGCGACCTGGAAGGATTGCGGCGCGGCGGCCCAGGTTTTGAGAAAGACCGCGGCACTGGCAAGAGCGCACGCCGCGACCACGACGCCGGGCGCCAGAAGATCCCATGCCACAACGCCGAAGGAGTACACCAGCCCAATAACTAGAACCCTGGGCCACTTGGGACAGGCGAGCTCCCGCACCCGCACCGCGAGCGGCAACAGGATGGCCAGGTTTGCAATGGATGCGGCTTCGACCAGGGGAGGAGCCAAGGACAAATCCGGCTTTAGGAACTGCATGACGAGGAGGCCGGCCAGGACCGGCAGCCAGACCATCGCCTCGAGCGACAGCACCCGCGCCAGGTAGAGCCGCCGGCCGGCGATGGGCAGCGCCGCTTCGAAGAGGGTGGCGCGTCGATGCGGCGCGGCGCTCATGCCGCAACCAAGAGCGAGGGTGGTCTCGAGCAGGAACACATTTTCCCGGTTGTAACCTGCGGGAGCGAATAGCACCAGCACCGCTGTTACCGCGGTGGAGATGAGCATCATGTGCCAGGCCGGATCGCGCTTGATCAGATTGATCATCATGGCTCCGCCTCCGCCAGCCGGTTGCTGCCAACCAGCTCCACGAACAACTCCTCCAGGGGCACGCGCACGCAGCAAATGCCATTGAGCGAGAACGCTTCCTCTAATTGGCAGCGGACAGTGTCCGGCGTGCCTTCGAAGACGGCGTGCCAATCGTCGAAGACCGGCCGTGCGCGCAGACAGCCGGGCAGGTGCTCCAGTGCGGCGGCGTCGGGGACCGCCGCGCGCGGGATCAGGGCCACGCAGTGGTCCTCGTGCAGCGTGTCCAGCTCGCGGTCGAGGCGGACTTTGCCCTCGTCGAGCAGCACTACGCGGCCGCCGAGCCGCTCCACATCGTTCATGTAATGCGAGGAAAAGAGAATCGCGGTTCCCTCGCGGTTCAACAGTTGAATGGAGGTCTCCAGGAACTCGCGGCGCGCCGCCGGGTCCAGGCCGCCGGCCGGCTCGTCCAGGATCAGCAACTCGGGCCGGTGGCAGACCGCGCACAACAGCGCCACCTGCCGCGCCTCGCCCTTGCTGAGCTGCCTGACTTTGGCGTGCACCGCCAGGCGGAAGCGGCCCAGCAGCGCGCGCTCGAGAGCCTGGTCCCAGTTGGGGAACAGGCGGCGGTGCAGGGCGATCAACTCGGCGATGGACGAACCGGCCGGAAGCACCTGCTCCTCGGCCACGTAGCCGATGCGCAATTTGACCGCGACGGGATCTTCGGTGGGCGAGAGGCCGAAGACGCGCACCGCGCCGGCGTGGGGGAACAGCATGCCCATGGCGATGCGGATGAGGGTGGTTTTGCCCGCGCCGTTGCGGCCCAACAGGCCCACCACTTCGCCCGGGGCCACCGAAAAGGTCACGCCGTTCAAGACCGGCACGCCCTTCTGAAATGCCCTGACAATGTGTTCGAATGCCAAAACGGGGGTCATACCCGCTCCTTTTCGCGCGCCCGCGGACCCTCGGCAAGGTCGCGGCCGGCCTCTTTCAGCAACTTCACCACTTCCGGGAAACCGAGCCCGGCCAGGTAAGCCTGCGCCAGCAGCTTGCGCGCGGCCTCCCGCATCTGCGCGAGTTGACCGGCGCGGTCCACCCGCGGCAGCCGGGCGGACACAAACGTGCCGCGCCCGCGCTGGGTCTCGATGAAACCGAGCGTCTCCAGCTCGTCGTAGGCTTTCTTCACGGTGAGCGGCGCGATGACCAGCCGCTCGCTCAGCTCGCGGTGCGAAGCCAGCCTGTCGCCGCTTTTGAGGCGGCCTCCGGCGATCGCCTCCGTGATCTGCCGCATGATCTGGCGGTAGATGGGGAGCTCATCGGCGGGATTGATCAGCAACTGCACCTAATGTGATATATAACTCTATATCACTATAGCTGTCAAGCGATTTGTGACGCCACGCGGCGGACGTCCTCCAGCGCGATTCTCCATGTCGCGGGGGGGGTGGCGCGGCAGTTGAGCACGCAGCCGCGCCGGACGAAGCGGCCGTGGACGCGTGCGTTCGAAAGGTAGGAGTTGCCGCCGCGCGGTAGCGCCACCAGGATGCGAGGGGAGAAAGGGCCGCCACAGGGCTGCTCCGGCCCGTGCCGATCGCATCCACGACGATCGTCGGGTATGACAATCACCTCGCGACGATTCCGCCGGCGGGCTGCCGAGCGCCCTGCTGCACCTGCTCTTCGGCCGCAATGTGGAAGCCGGTATTGGCCGCCGGCACTCCGGCGTAGACCGCGATCTGCAGCAGGGTCTCCTTCAGGTCGACCATCTCGAGGTCGCCAGAGAGCCCGGTTCGCACGTGCAGGCGGAACTCCTCCCACCGGCCCAGCGCAGCGGTCATCGCCAGCACGAGCAGCCGTCTGACGCGTGGATCCAAGCCCGGTCTGTTCCACACCATTCCCCAGGCGACGCGCGTGATCATCTCCTGAAAGTCGCGCGTGAATTCGGTGGTGCCGGCAATCGCCGCGTCCACGTGCGCATCGCCCAGGACCGCGCGTCTGACGGCGAATCCGGCAGCCAGAGTGTCCTCGGGGGTGGCGGGCAGCAGGAAATCGAAGAGCGCGCCGGTGAAGGCGGAGGGCCGTTCCACGTTGGAGAGATGGGTCGCGGCGAGTTGCACGGCGCGGGCGGAGGGGATGGCGCCGGCCAGCAAGTCCCCGTGGCCCACCCAGGGCGTCGAGAGATCCTGGTCGCCCGAGATCACCAGCGTGGGGGCCTGGATGCGGCCGAGCAGGGGACGAAGGTCCATGTCGCGGATGGCCGCGCAGCATCCCGCATAACCCGCGGGGTTGGTGGCCAGCAGCGCGGTGCGTACGGACTCCGCAGCGGGGTTGGCCGAGGCCAGCGTGCGGGCCGAGAAGAACCGCTCCATGACCGCATCCACAATGGCCCGCATACCATGCTCCAGCACAGTGGCGCGGCGGGTTTCGAACAGGCTGGGGTCGGCCATGCGCGGCGAGGTATTCGCCAGGACCAGACGCTCGATGCGCTCGCCCGCGTTGGCGCCGAGCCACTGCCCGATCATGCCGCCCAACGACAACCCGCAGTACGCAAAGCGGCGGCCGGTGCATCCGGCTGCGTCCACGGCGGCCAGGACATCGCTCGCCAACAGCGGGATGGTGTAGTCGCCCGCCGGCGCATCGGAAGCGCCATGGCCGCGCAGGTCCAAGCGAAGCACTTGAAAACGGTTCAGCAGCGCGGGCCCTTGCGGGTCCCACATCCCGTGGTCCGTGCCCAGCGAATGCACCAGGACCAGCAGGGGCCGGGAGCCCGCACCTTCCAGGCGGTAGTAGATCCGGCATCCTGCGGATTCTGCGAACGGCACGATTACTCCTTTCCCTCGAGGAGACGCAAACGGAACGCTTCCGCGCTCCCCAGGTAATCTTCGGGCTCGCGCAGCCCCGGCAGATCGGGCGGCCGGCCCGTCTCACGCAGGCACTCCTCCACGGCCCGGTGCGCCGCTTCGCGTCCCATTTCGGGCGCCAGGAGCATCATCGCCTTCTCGGCGAAGACCGCACCCTGCGTGGCATCGATATTGCGCCGCATCCGGGCGGCGTCCACCGTAAGGCCTTCGGCGGCCTCCGCCATACTTTCCAGGGCAACGCCGGCCGATTGCAGAATTGCCTGCACGGTGGCCCATTCGGCCTGCCAGCCTCCCACCGCGCGTTCGTGCTCCTGCACCATGCCCGCGAGGAAATCCGCCACCAGCCCCGGCGTCCGCTTGGAGGCCGCCAGTGCTAGCATGCACGCGGCGGGGTTGCGCTTGTGCGGCATGGTGGAAGAGCCGCCCCTGCCGCCTCCGCCCGGCTCGGCGGCTTCGCCCACTTCGTACTGCATGAGCAGGGCGATATCGAGCGCCATCTTGCCGAGGCTCGCCGTGTAGACGCCGAGCGCCGCCATGAGGGCCGCCAGCCGGTCGCGATGTGCGTGCCAGGGCGCGTCCGGACATTTCAAGCTCAGTTCCGCGGCCAGGGCCTGGCTGACGGCGAGGCCGCCATCGCCCAATGCGGCCAGGGTTCCGCTGGCGCCGCCGAACTGCAGGTATGCCGCTTCGTCGAAGCGGCCGGCCACGCGCGCCCAGCCGCGCCGGACGGCGCCCAGCCAGCCCGCAGCCTTGAGCCCGAAGGTGATGGGCGGCGCGGGCTGCAACAGAGTGCGTCCCAGCATCACCGTGCGGGCATGTTCGTTCGAGAGCCGGTGGAGCGCGCGCGACACGCGCTCGTGACCCGGCTCCAGAACCTTACGGCACTGGCCGAGCAGCAGCACCATAGCGGTATCCGTCACGTCCTGGCTGGTGGCGCCCCAGTGCACGAAGCCCGCCGCCAGCGGGTTAAGGGCGCGCACGCGCTCGGTCAGGAAGCGGGCCAGCGGAATGGCAGGCGTCCCTGCACGCCACGATTGGCGGGCCAGTTCGGCAGCGTCGAAGCCTTCGGCTACGGCCGCCTCCCCGATCGCCGCCGCGGCATCGGCGGGGATCAGCCCCAGGCGCGCTTCGGCCTGCGCCAACGCGGCTTCGAAATCGAGCATGGCCTGCAGCACCACCCCATCCGAGAAGACCCGCGACAATGCCTCGGTGGCCGACAGGCTGTCGATCAGTCGCGTGAACATGTATCGATCTTACACGTCGAAGAACACGGTTTCCGCTTCGCCCTGGAGGCGGATTTCGAGGGACCAGGTGTCCGGCTGGCCCGCCACGGGCCTCGCCAGCAACGTGGCGCGCCGCGGTTCGGGAACCAGCGCCAGCACCGCGTCGTGCGCGTTCGCGGGTTCGCCCGCGAAGTATACGCGCGTGTACAGGGGCTTCAGCAGCCCGCGGGCCAGCACGGTGACGTTGATGTGCGGCGCCTGCGCCGCGCCGCCGCCATCGGAAACGGGCCCGGGCTTTACGGTCTCGAAGACGCATTCGCCGTGGGCGTCGGTTTCCAGGCGGCCGAAGCCGTGGAAGTTCGGATCGGCATCGCCCGACCGCGGATCGAGCGCGTGCCCATAGCGGCCGCGCGCGTCGGCCTGCCATAACTCGATCAGGGCGTCCCCCGGGGTGGGCGCTCCGTCGCCATCGATCACGCGGAAGGCCAGGCGGATGCGTTCGCCCCGGGCGCCCGCGCGCGCCAGGATGCCCAGGCTGGGATTGGCGGTGAGCGCGAAGTTGAAGAACGGCCCTACGGTCTGCGAAGCGGTGGGGATCAGGCTCATTTCGCGCCCTCTTCAAAAGGGGTGGCGCGACGGCCGCGGAGGACGATGTCGAAGCGGTACCCCAGGGCCCACTCCGGCTCGGTCAACGACACGTCGAATTGCGAGACCAGCCGCTGGCGTGCGTCCTGGTCCGGAATGGATTGCAGGATGGGGTCCAGCGGGATCAGCGGATCGCCGGGAAAATACATCTGGGTGACCAGGCGGGTCACAAACGCGGTTCCGAACAGAGAGAAGTGAATGTGCGCCGGCCGCCACGCGTTGTGGTGATTGCGCCAGGGGTACGCGCCAGGCCTGATAGTGAGGAAGCGGTAGTTGCCCGTTTCATCGGTAACCGCCCGGCCCGCACCCAGGAAGTTGGGATCGAGCGGCGCCGGATGAGTGTCGACGGCGTGCCGGTAGCGCCCCGCAGCGTTGGCCTGCCACACCTCGACGAGGGCATTCGGCACGCCCCGGCCATCCTCGTCGAGCACGCGTCCCGCCACGATGATGCGCTGCCCCTGCGGCGGCTCCGCGAAGTGGCGGGTGAGATCGTGGTCGGCCGGGCCGATCGGATTGTGGCCGTAAACCGGGCCGGTCAATTCGCTGCGGGTATGCGGCAGGCGGATCGGCGGTTGCGCCGGCGCGCGCCGGATGGTGGCACGATACGCCTCGTGAAGATACTCCGGCTGGCTGCCGGGCCTGGTCCCCGGATATTCTCTCATTCGCCTCCACTCGTCGTGCCGTGCGCCCGCGCGGTGCGCGCGTGCAAGTCGCGCAGCACTTGCAACTCCTCCGCGGACGGCGGCGCGGTTTCCTCCACTGCATCGGCAAGCCGCACCTCCCAGCCCGTGTGGCGGCGAACCTGCTCGCGCGTAATGCCCGGGTGCAGGCTGCGAACCACCATCTCGCCGGTCTGGGCGTCGGGCCCTTGGTGCGGATGCCCAGTGCGCGCCGCTCGCGCCCGGTGCGCCCGTGGCCGAGCGTGGTCAGAAAATCCAGTTGCGGGACGAAACTGCGGGCCCCGTGCCGCATGACGATGAAGATCTGGCCGCAGGCGGTGGCGATCTCGGTGGCGCCGCCGCTGCCCGGCAGGCGCACCGCAGGCCGCGTGTAGCTCCCGATGACCGTGGTGTTGAGGTTGCCGAACCGGTCCACCTGGGCGCCGCCCAGGAATCCCACGGTGATGCGTCCCCCTTGCAGCCAGTAGCGGAAAATCTCGGGCACCGATACGGTAGTCAACGCCGTCTCGCACAATTCGCCGTCGCCGATGGAAAGCGGCAGCACGCCGGGCCGCGTGCCGAGCGTGCCGGATTCGTAGATGAGGTGAATGCGCGGGGCGTGCGTGAGCCGTGCCAGGTTGCACGCCGCCGAAGGCAGCCCGATGCCGACGAAGCAGACGTCGTCATCGGCCAGCGCGCGCGCCGCCGCCACCGTCATCATCTCGGCCGGTGTGTAGGTCATCGCAGCACGTTTTCCCGCATCCATGCCAGGAAGGTTTCCCGCTCGCGCGCAATCTTGTCCCACGCGATGTAGAAGGCATTATCGCGCGAGTAGTAGCCGTGGGCGTAGGACGGGCGCGCCCCGTTGGGCGCGAGCGCGACGGCGCTCAGCACCCACGACGGCAGGATAACCGCGTTGGAACTGCGCGGGCCGAAGCCGTCAACCACTTCCTCCACCGTTGCGATGGCGCGGCGCGCGGCCAGCGCCGCCGCCTTCTGCACCCCCAGAATGCCTTCGATCAGCACGTTCCCTTCCCGGTCCGCCTTCTGCGCGTGGATCACGGTGACATCGGGCCGGAGGGCGGGAATGCACGCCAGCTCTTCGCCGGAAAAGGGACACCGCACAAACCGGATGTCCGGGTTGACGCCCGCGAGATCGCTTCCGCGATAACCTCGAAAGAACGCGCACGGCATGCCGGCGGCCCCGGCATCGTAGGCGTTGGCCATGGCCGCGTGACTGTGCTCGACGAGTTCGAGCGGCTGCGGCCAGCCCCGCTCCACGGCATCGCGAAAGCGGTGGAGCGAACCCACTCCCGGATTGCCGCCCCAGGAAAACACCAGCTTCCGGGCCATGCCCATGCCGATCATCTGGTCGTAGATCAGGTCCGGCGTCATGCGGATCAGCGCCAGATTGCGGCGGCCCTGGCGGATGATCTCATGTCCGGCGGCCATGGGGATCAAGTGCGTGAAGCCTTCGAGCGCCACTTCATCGCCGTCGTTCACGTATTTTGCGACCGCATCGTGCAGGCTGAGAAATTCCATCGCCTTTGGGCGCGATATTCGCATAGACAGAAGCCCATCGTCAACGCCGGCCGTGTGTGAGATAATCGGCCCTTCGTTTTGGACTACGCCTATATCTGCGATGCGCTGCGCACGCCATTCGGCCGTTATGGCGGTTCGCTGGCGGGGGTGCGGCCGGACGACCTCGCGGCCGTGACTTTGCGGGCGCTCGCGGCGCGCAATCCCGCGCTGGACGTGGCGGCAATCGACGACGTGATTCTGGGTTGCGCCAACCAGGCCGGGGAAGACAATCGCAATGTGGCGCGCATGGCTCTGCTGCTGGCGGGCCTGCCGCAGGAAGTTCCCGGGACCACTTTGAACCGACTCTGCGGATCGGGCATGGACGCGGCCGCCATGGCGGCGCGCGCGATTCGCGCGGGGGAGGCAGCCCTGGTGATCGCCGGCGGCGTGGAGAGCATGTCGCGCGCTCCGCTGGCGCTCTCCAAGCCGGACGTTCCCTGGGCGCGCTCGCAGAAGATCGAGGACACCACGCTGGGATGGCGGTTCGTCAATCCGGCGATGCGCGAGCGGTACGGCGTGGATTCCATGGCGGAGACAGCGGAGAACGTGGCGGCCGAGTGCGGGGTGTCGCGGCCCGACCAGGACGCTTTCGCGTGGCGCAGCCAGCGGCGCTGCGCCGCGGCGGCCGAGGCGGGATACTTCGCGCAGGAACTGACGCCGGTTCTGGCCGGCCGGAAGGGAGTGGTGGACCGCGACGAACATCCCCGGCCGGACACCACGCGCGAAGCACTGGCGCAATTGCAGCCGGTGACCAGGCCGGACGGAACGGTCACCGCGGGCAACGCGTCGGGCATCAACGACGGCGCCGCCGCGCTGCTGCTGGCTTCCGAATCCGCAGCCGCGCGCCACGGCCTCACACCTCGGGCGCGGATCGTGGGATGCGCGGCGGCGGGCGTGGCTCCGCGGGTGATGGGGTTGGGGCCGGTTCCGGCGGTGCGGAAACTGCTCCAGCGGACCGGCCTCACGCTCGCCCAGATGGACGTAATGGAACTGAACGAAGCGTTCGCGGCGCAGGCCCTGGCGGTGCTCCGCGCGCTCGGCCTGGCGGATGACGCGGCCCACGTGAATGCGAACGGCGGCGCCATTGCCATCGGCCATCCCCTGGGGGCCAGCGGGGCGCGCCTGCTGGCGACCGCGGTGTATCAACTGCACCGCACCGGCGGGCGTTATGCACTCTGCGCGATGTGCATCGGGGTGGGGCAAGGCATCGCGACGATCGTCGAGAGGGTTTGAAGGGCGGCCATGGCGGATTGCCGGAAGCTGCGTACACAGGTTGGTATCGTGGGGGCCGGGCCGGCCGGCCTGATCCTCTCCCATCTGCTCCACCTTCAGGGAGTCGGCTCTATCGTGATCGAGAGCCAGACGCGCCGGCACCTGGAGGAGCGCATCCGGGCCGGGGTTCTGGAACAAGGCACGGTGGATCTGCTCAACGAAGCGGGTGTGGGCGGGCGCATGCGCCGCGAGGGCCTGGTTCACCACGGCATCGAACTGCGCTTCAACCGCCGCGGGCATCGCATCGACATGCACGAGCTGACGGGCGGGCGCGCCATCACGGTGTACGCGCAGCAGGAGGTGGTGAAGGACCTGATCGACGCCCGGTTGCAGGTGGGCGGGGAAATCTTCTTTGAAGCCGTTCAGGCGGCAATTCAGGATTTCGAGGGCGAGTCGCCGCGGATCAGGTTTCAGCACGCGGGCGAGGAGTACGAGATCGCCTGCGATTTCATCGGCGGCTGCGATGGCTTTCACGGCATCTGCCGGCACGCGATTCCCGCCGGCGCGCTCCGCTGCTTCGAAAAGGTCTACCCGTTCGGCTGGCTGGGCATCCTGGCCGAGGCGGCGCCGGCGTCGCGGGAGCTGATCTATTCCCACCATGAGCGCGGCTTCGCCCTGCTCAGCATGCGCACCCCGCAAATCAGCCGCGTGTACCTGCAGTGCCGGCCCGATGAAGATCTGGCCGCCTGGCCCGACGGCCGCATCTGGGAAGAGTTCGCGCGGCGCTTCGAGACAGTAGACGGTTTCCGCCTGAATGAGGGCCCGATCCTGCAAAAAGGCGTGACCGCGATGCGCAGCTTTGTCGCGGAACCGATGCAGTACGGCCGCCTGTTCCTGGCGGGCGACGCCGCGCACATTGTCCCGCCCACCGGCGCCAAGGGGCTCAATCTCGCGGCGGCCGACGCGCGCATCCTGTCGCGCGCCGTCGCGGACTGGTATCGCGCGGGCGCCACAGGGTTGCTGGAACGATACTCGGAGATCTGCCTCCGGCGCGTGTGGCGGGCGCAACATTTTTCCTGGTGGATGACCTCCATGTTGCACCGCTTCGACGGCGACGACGGCTTCGACTACCGGCGGCAGTTGGCCGAGCTCGACCACGTGATCACCTCGCGCACCGCGGCGGCCAGCCTGGCCGAGAATTACACCGGCCTTCCCTTCGATCTGCCCGGAGAACGCTTATGACCCGCTCCGTTCCTCCCCTTCGCGCCGACCACGCGGGCAGCCTGCTCCGTCCCGCTTTGCGAAATGGGCGGACTCGCCGGAGGAGTATCGGGTCGCGGAGATCACCCGCGTGAGTTTCGGCGGCGACTACGAGGACGCCCTCCACTTGGTCGGCGGCGACCAAGTGGTCGACTCGAGTGGCCTGTGAAGGATCCGCCCGACAATTCCCGTGGACCTCATCCGACTGCCCAATCGTGACCCGAAGTTGGTGGCGTAGATTACGCCTGAAAAGGGCTCGCCGTCCTTCAGCAACCGCGCTCCCTCACGGAGGAGATCCTCATCTTGCGAGACGAGCAACCCGGCCAAGTTCTGTCGCCCGCTGCAATAAACGGTCATCGTCCAGTTCCGCAGCGCTTTTTCATTTTCGGTTTGTTGCGCGGATCGTGAGCCGTCACTTCTCGAGCTGCTACAGTACGTGCTACAGTTGGGTGCGCGACATAGAAGTGGAATCTCCGGCATGATGTGGGGCAGGATGGCATCCTGCGCGGCGGTTGGCTACCGCCGCTGTTCGCTCGAAGCGCGCCAGTTAGCCGATTGACAATCGGCCGCAGCTTGACAAGTTGCCCCACTGCCGTCACTCCGCGCGCAGGGCGGCCTGGGGATCGATGCGGGCGGCGCGCATCGCCGGCACGAAGCAGGCCAGCAAGGCCGCGGCCAGCAGCAACGCCGCGACCAGGAGGAAGGTGACGGCGTCGGTCGGCTCCACCTGGAACAGGAGCGTTTTGAGGTACCCGGTCAAGGCCCAGGCGCCGCCCACGCCGGCGGCCAGGCCGATGCCAGCCAGCAGCATGCCGCGGCGAATGACGGCGCCGACGATATCCGCCGGGCTCGCCCCCAGCGCCATGCGGATGCCGATTTCCCGCGCCCTCTGGCGCACCCACAGTGCCAGCATGCTGGCGATGCCGGTGATGGCGATGAGGAACGCCAGGCCGCCGAACAGTCCGAACAGGCGCGTCAGGGTGCGCGGCGAGGACACCGAATCGGCGCGCGCCTGCTCCAGGGTTTCCGCCTGGTTGATGGCGATCTGCGGATTGACCTCGTGGACGGCGCGGCGCAGCATATTCACCATGGCCAGGGGATCGCCGGCCGTGCGCACCAGCACGCTGCCGGCATTGGGGATCTGCTCGAGGGGCGCGTAAACCTCGTACGGGCTTTCGCGGTTCTGCCCGAATTCGCGCACGTCGCCCACCACGCCGACGATCTTGAGCCACGCTCCGTCGCCCAGGAAGGCGATTCTACGGCCGATGGGGTTCTCGTTGCCCCAGCGGCGATGGGCCAGGGACCGGTTGACGATCACCACGCGGGGCGCATGCTCGTCGTCGGAATCCAGGAACGGGCGGCCGGCAACCAGGGGAATGCCCAGGGTCTGGAAGTAGCCTGGAGAGGCGGCCCGCACCGTGTTCACAGCGGGCAATTCCTCGTCCGGGCGGGGATCGCCTTCCACCTGAAACCGCTGCGGCTGGCCGCCTCCCAGTATGTCCGGGTCCATGGGAAACGCGGAGGCCACCGCGGCCGACAGGACGCCGGGCAGCGACGGTATCTTCTCGAGCAGACGCCGGGAGACGGCGCGGTATTGCTGGGCGGTCGCAAAACTGGTGAAATCCAGATCGAGCCCCAGGGCGAAGACCCTTTGCGGCACAAAGCCGGGGTCCACGCGCTCCAGTTGGATGAAGCTGTGGACCATGAGGCCGGCACCAATCAGCAGCACGTAGGAGAACGCCACCTGCGCGGCGATGAGCAGGCTGCGGACCACGGTGCGGTTCCGCTCGCTGGTGCGGCTGTTCTCTTTCAAACCGGAGGAGACATCCTGGCGGGAATAGAGGGCGGCCATGGACCCGAAGACGATGGTGGTGGCGCAGGCGCACAGAATCGCGAAGGCCAGCACCCAGCCATCGAGCGTAATCTCCTGGGCCCGCGGCGTAATCTGGCTGGCGAAGCGGGTCAACAGCTTGAGGCTGCCGGCGGCGAACAGCAGGCCCACCGCCGCCGCCAGCAGCGCCATGATCAGGCTCTCGGTGAGGAGTTGCCGCAGCAGCCGTCCGGCGCCGGCTCCGACCGCGGTGCGGATCACCAGCTCCTGCTCGCGACGCGCCATGCGCGCCAGAATCAGGTTGGCCACGTTGGCGCAGGCGATCAGCAGGACAAAGGCGGCGGCGCCCAAAAGCACCAGCAGCAGGGGGCGCGCGTTGCGGGTGAGGTCCTCGCGCAGCAGGGTTGCGGAGGCCTCGAATCCCATCTGGCCGGGATAGAAGCCGGGGTAGTCGTGCTTCAGGCGCTCGCCCACGGCGTGCAGGTCGGCGCGGCAAAACTCGGGAGTGGCGCCGGGCTTGAGCCGCCCGAACACGCCGGCCATCAGGCGGAACTTGCGGTTGGCGATGTTGTCTGGCTTGGAGCGAAAGGGACACGACGTGGTGGTCATGTACACGTCGTTCTGGCTGGGATATTGGGGGATGGGCGGCAGGACGCCGATGACGATGTGCGGCCGGTCGTTCATGCGGTAGACCTTGCCGACGATATTCGGATTGCCGCGCTCCACCTGCTTCCAGAATTCGTAGCTGAGCAGCAGGACCGGCTGCGCGCCCGGAGCCTCATCGCCGGGGGCGAACGATCTTCCCAGGATCGGCTGCACCCCGAAAAAATCGAAGAATCCCGCGGAGACGACGCCGGTCCGGACCGAGTGGGGCTCCTCGCCGCCGAACAGGGTGAAGGTCATGGCGTGATATTCGACCAGGCCGCTCAGGCTTTGGTTCTGGCGGCGGTAATCGTCGATCTCGGGGACGGAGAAGCGCATGTTCTCGAGGCCCGTTTTCGCCTGGCGCTGGCGCAACACTACCAGGCGGTTCCCATCGAGGTACGGCAGCGGCTTGAGCAGGACCGAATTCACCACGCTGAAGATGGAGGTGTTGGCGCCGATGCCGAGGCCCAGGATCAGGATCGCGGCCGCCGTATACCCGGCATTCTTGCGCATCATGCGCCAGGCGTAACGGGTGTCCTGCGCGAGCACGCTGAGGTGTTCCCGCGGCGCCATGCGCACGATGTCGGCGACGGTCGCCCACCACATCCGCAGCAGCGCCATGAACCCCTGGTTGCGCTCCGTTTCCGCTCGCTGGGCGCGAAAAGTCTCTTCCATATCGCTGCCGAACTCGCTGCGGAAATCGAACGGCAGCAGCCGCAGCAGCTTTTCATAGAAGCGGTCCGCCATGGGTGGTTTGGGCTTGGACATGAGATCCCCTCTACTACGTCGTCATCAACTATATCGCTTGACGACGTAGCTGTCAAAAGGTTAGTTTTGGGCTTGCCGGCTCGCCGGCGGAGCGACGGCGGCAGCCTGGATTAGCCGCCGCACCGTTTACAATATGAGTATGAAGCTCTACGCTGTTGCGCTGGCCGCCGTCTTGCCCTGTCTGGCGGCGATGCCCGAGGTGGACAAGGGGAAAACGCTGGGCAGCCCCTCAGCGCCCATAACGATCGAGGTATTCAGCGATTTCACGTGCCCGCACTGCAAGCTGCTGCACGACCAGACGGTCCCGCTGCTCATGAAGGATTACGTGGTGCAGGGGAAAGTATACCTGGTGTCGCGCGACTTCCCGTTGAACGGCCCCGGGCATCAATACTCCCGCGAGGCCTTCAGCTATGCGGACGCGGCGGCGCGCATCGGAAAGTACCAGGCGGTGGCCGACGCTCTGTACGCCAACCAGGCGGCCTGGGCGATCAACGGGAAGGTGTGGGACACAGTGGCGGCCGCGCTGTCGCCGGCGGATCAAAAGCGGGTGCAGACGTTGGCGAAAGATCCCGGGGTCGCGGCGGAGATCCAGCGCGAGCTGGAAGAAGGAACGGCGGCGGGAGTGAATTCCACGCCCACGTTGATCGTCTCCGCGGGCATCAGGCGGTATCCCCTCCCCGCCCCCATTTCGTACACTTTCTTGCGGTCGTTGCTCGATGGCCTCCTCAAATAGGCTGGCGCGTTCCCTACTGTTAGTGTTGCGGGTCGCGCTGGGGGCGGTATTCCTCTATGCGGCGTGGACCAAACTGCGCGAGCCGTGGCCGATCTTCGCGATGGCCATCGACGCATACGGCGTGCTGCCGGAGCGGGCCGTGATGGTGGTGGCGCGCACGCTGCCGTGGGCGGAGCTGGCCATCGGCCTGTTGCTGATCGCCGGTCTCTGGCGGCGCGTTGCCACCCCCGCGGCGTCCCTGGTGCTGCTGCTGTTTTTCGGGCTCATGGTGCGGGCTTACGCCCAGGGAAAGCAGATCGATTGCGGCTGCTTCGGGCTGGGCGAGGCCATCTCCTGGCGCACCCTGCTGCGCGACGGGAGCCTGCTGGCCGGCTCGCTGCTGTTGACCCTGGTGAGCCTGCGCGGCGGGCGGAATAACGCGTGAGCATGGACAGCCCGGACCCGCAGGTGCTCGCGCGCGAACTGGAGTATCACGAGAAGCTGTACGCCGGTTTCGCCCAGTCGCACTTCGCGCGGCCGGCGGTGCGCGCGCTACGGGCGCACACGGTGGGGCGCATTCTGCGCATGACCGGCGCTGGTGCGCGCTCGCGCGTACTGAGCCTGGGGTGCGGCATCGGCGATACCGAACTGCTGCTGGCCCCCCATGTCGCCGAGGTGGTGGGCGTGGACCTCTCGCCCGCGGCCGTGCGGCAGGCGTGCTCGGATGCCGCGCGCCTGGGGATCGGCAACGCGCGTTTCCTGGAGGGAACCACGGCGCAGGGGACCTACGACGTGGTGATGGCCGTTTTCTTCCTGCACCACCTGCCCGACGCCGCGCTGGCGGAGTTGCCGGCAAGCGTCAGGCGGTTGCTGGCGCCGGGCGGCGTATTTTATTCGCTCGATCCCAGCCGGCGGCGGCTTTCGGGCGTGGTGGGGCGTCTGCTGATTCCCGGGCTCATGAAGAAGTACCAGACGCCGGACGAGAGAGAGCTTTCGCCCGAGGCCACGCGCGACCTGTTTCGCGCCGCCGGGTTCGACGCGCGTGTCGAGATTTACGATTTCGGTTCGTCGCCGCTGGCGGGGCTGTTTCCGGGATGGCGCGCCGGCTACCGCGCGGCGCGGTGGCTGGACGACGGGCTGCTGCGCGTACCGGCGCTGCGCCGCCGCGGCAGCAACTTCGAAGTGATCGCGCGCATCGGTCGCGCGTAGGGCGCAATCCCGGGCCCCGGCCCGCGCGCTATCATGTTCTCGGAACCCAGGAGGACTCATGCTCAGCAGAAGAGGTTTTGTCGCCCGACTCCCGCTGGCCGCCGCGGCGGTCCGTATGCTCCCCGAAATGGCCTGGGCGCAGCGCGCCGCCGTCAATATGTCCGATCTTCCCAAGGATATGGTGTGGCTCAACGCCAATGAAAATCCCGCCGGGCCGCCGCCGGTCTCGCTCGAGGCCATGCGCGAAGCCCTGCCCGCATCGGGCCGCTACCACTACAACGATATGGGCGGCGTGTACGCGGCCATGGCGAAAAGCGAGGAACTCTCGCCCGAGCAGATCGTCACCGGCTCCGGCTCGAGCGAAGTGCTGCACACCGCCGTCGACGCCTTCACCTCCGCCACCCGCCCGCTCATCAGCGTCACTCCGGCTTACGAGGGCCCCATCGAACTGGCGCGCGCGCTCGGCCGCCCGGTGGTTCTTACCAAGCTGCGCGAAGATTACACCGCCGACGTGAAGCGCATGGCCGAAGAGGCCGGCAAGGCCCACGGCGGTCTGATCTACCTCTGCAATCCCAACAATCCCACCTCCGCCGCCGTCCGGAGCAAGGACGTCGACTGGCTGGTGAACAATCTTCCCGCCAACTCCACGCTGCTGGTGGATGAGGCCTACATCCACTTCGTGGAGACGCCCGACGTCCAGTCTGCCCTGCCCTACGTGCGCCAGGGCAAGGAGGTGATCGTCGCGCGGACCTTTTCGAAGATCTACGGCATGGCCGGCCTGCGCGTCGGGTTCGCCGCCGCCAAACCCGAGATCATCGCGCGCCTGGCGCCGCTGCGCATGAACGTCATCTCCTATGTGAGCGCGCGCGCCGTGGTGGCCGCGCTCGGCGACCAGCAGGGCATCCTGCACGGCCGCAAGGCGTCGCTCGCCCGCACGCGCCGCGAGCTGTGCGCCTGGCTGCGCGAGCGCGAAGTGCGCTACATCGAGCCGCACGCCAACTTCATCATGATCGATACCGGCCGCAACGCGCGCGAGTTCATCAACACCATGCCGCGCCTGGGCGTGGCCCCCGGCCGTCCCTTCCCCCCGCTCGACAACATGCTGCGCGTGAGCATCGGCACCGATGCCGACATGGCGAAATTCCGCGAGGTTTTCTGGAAGGTGTACAAGGGCTGATTGTCCCCGAGACCTGGTATAGTGAATTCACTATACGCGGCTCGGCGATGAGCGAAAGGCCCGTCTTTTGAAACCGCTGATTTGGGTCGGGTCAAGCCGCAAGGATTTGCGCGGGTTCCCCGAGCCTGTACAGGATCACATGGGGTATGCCTTGTATGTAGCTCAGCGCGCCGGCAAACACCGCGACACGAAGACGTTGAGCGGCTTCGGCGGGGCGGGGGTTCTGGAAGTGATCCGGGACTTTCGCGGCGACACGTTTCGCGCGGTATACACCGTTCGGTTCGCGGGGGCTGTGTACGTCCTTCACGCCTGTCAGAAGAAATCGAAGGCTGGACGTGAGACGCCGCGGCGGGACGTCGAACTGATTCGGCAACGGCTGCGGGAAGCTGACCGGATTGCGAGGGAGAGTGAGCGATGAGCACGAAAGGATACCAGGCCGGAAGCGGCAATGTGTTCCATGATCTCGGCGTGCCGAATGCGGAAGAGCATTTGGTCAAAGCGCAGCTTGTGTTCAAGATTGACACGATCAGGAAACGACGGCGTTTGAAACAGATCGAGATGGCCGGCTTGTTAGGAATCCGCCAACCGGACGTATCCAACATGCTGCGCGGAGAATTCCGCCAGTTCTCCGTAGAACGTCTTCTGCATTTCCTGGTGGCGCTCAATCAGGACGTAGAGATCGTCGTAAAGCCCCATCGGGATAGACACCACGCCCCGGCGTTGCACGTCTCCTGAAACGCTCGGCGGCATCGAACGGTGAAGCAGTCCGTTCCAGTGGCGACGAGCGGCGGAGATCTTCGGCCACTGCGGCCGTCCCGGTCCGTGCCTTGCTCACCCGAACACGACCTCGCCATGGTAGCGAGAAAAATCGCGGCGGAACCGAATTAGACGGGCGAGTCTGTAGCACATACCCTGCCCACCTCGGAGTCTCTGGATCGCGCACGTAACCGTTTTTCTTTGAGAATCGTTCGCAACAACTGGTACTGACGCTCTTGCGCCAACCCTCGGCCCACGAAGTGCGTCAAATCCTGCGAGACGAATCGCTGCGATGCCATACCAACTACAGCTACCATACAATCCACATCGGCACCGGCATCGGCACCGACATGGCCAGATTCCGCGAGGTTTTCTGGAAGGTCTATAAAGGCTGAGCCGGGGGATAATGGGATTGTGCCTATCGTTCCAAGGGGAGTCGCCTATCCGGAGAAGTTCGCCGCGGCTATCGCCGAGGTCGAGCGGATGCTCGCGCCGGACGTGGTGCGAATCCGCTATTCGATCAAAAACGACTGGTCGGGAGACGAGGCCGTTTATCTCAGGGTTCTCTTGTCGGACCAGGCAAGCACGCCACGCCGCCTCCGCAAGGTGGCGGGCCGGGTCGAAGCGCTCATTTCTGAGAAGGTCGATCCCCTCAATATGGGGGCTCGTTCCGTATTTGAGGTTTCGTAGCAAGTCTGAGCAAGCTGTTCTCAGGGAACCCACGTGGGCATGACCGATGGCGTTCCCGGACGACCTGCTCGAACAGGCAGTGCACCTCGCCAGGCGTGAACCCGGGCGGCCTCGTCAAGCCAGTCTGCGGAGGGCGATTTCCACTGCGTACTACGCCCTTTTTCATCTCCAGGCGCAGATGCCGCCGTCGTTGCTCACCTTCGGAGCGTGGCCAAAGCGTTTAATCGACTTTATGAAGATCGGCATACCGGGACTACGACAATGCCACGCAGTGGTCGCGCATCGAAGTTCTCCAGCAGATAGATCTGGTGCAACAGGCCTTCTCGAGTCGGCGGGCCATTCGCAATCAGGGCATAGCGAACGACTATCTCCTGTCGCTGCTCGAGAAAGATCGGCGATAGCGCGGCTATCGCCGCGGTTCCCGCTCCGCGTCCGCCAATGCCTTGGCGAGCAGGCGTCCGACCCCGAGCCGTGCGGCCCACGATTCCAGGTATGGCATATCGAGCGCCGGATTCGTTTCCACGATTCCGGTGATGTCGTACCATTGCCGGTCGGAGACCTCTCCGCCGTCCCGATACCACTGTAGCTTAGCCAGCAGGATGTCCTCGGCCGTTGCCACCGGACAGGGAATCCGTTCGGCGCCCAGGGGAACCACCGTGGCCCGTTCCAACTGTGCGTCATCGAAATCGGTCATCGCTGGGAAGATGTCAACCTTTTGTGCGGTACGGATATGAATCACGTTAAACGACCGGCCCGCTTGCAGGGCGCTCCGGATCATTGCCGGATCGGCATACCAATCCGCACCGAGCGCCTTGGCCAGAGCCTCCGTCTGCGCCGGGTGGATCGCCGCCACCAGGTCCACGTCCACCGTGGCACGCGCGATGCCGCGCGTCGACGAAGCCACGGAACCGCCAACAGCGTAGCGGATTCCGACCTGTTCGAGCGCCGCTTTGACGAGGCTAAGAGCTTCGCTGAGCGGATCCATCGTCCTGAAGCTCGGCACCATAGACCCTGCGAAACAATCCCGGGCCCAGGCGGCGGCGGGCGTTGCGCAGGAAAATCTCACGATCGCCCGCCAGCGGGTAAGCCTGACGAAGTCCCGCTTCTCCGGCGAGACGGATCATCTCCGAGTATTCCATCGTGCGCCGCAGCTTTTCCGCGGGCGTCATCTTCGACATCAGGCCGATGAACACCTTCCACGCTTCGGGCGATGTGTCGGCGGGCCGCATGTTTACATGATGGCCGTCGGCGGCGCGGGTTCGTCGGGGCGGCCGGCATTGCGCAGCGGCAGGCGGATCATCAGCACCGCCAGCCCCAGCAGCACCAGAATCGATAGCCATCCCGTGCCGGACCAGGTGGCGTCCGGCAGAATCAACTGGCCCTTGCTCTTCTCCGCCGCGCGGAAGCCGGCCACCACCAGGCCGCACAGCGCCTCGCCCGCGATCAGCCCCGAGGCCGTCAGCACGCCGGCGTTTTCGATGCGCGCCTTCTGCGCGTCGTTGAAGTCGCCGCGGTTGCGGAACTTGTCCGTCAGCCAGCGGAAAACGCCGCCCACGAAAATGGCGAACGTGGTCTCCAGCGGCAGGTACATCCCCACCGAGAACAGCATGGGGCTGCGCACCTCGATCAGAATCAGTCCGAAGCCCATCATGATGCCCACCACCACCAGCGGCCACGCCATGTTTCCGCCCACGATGCCCTGCGCGAGAGAGGCCATCAGGCCCGCCTGCGGCGCCGAAAGCTGCGGCGTGCCGAAAGTGTAGGCGCGGTGCAGCCACATCAGCGGGAAGAACAGCGCCATGCTCGAAACCGCGATGCCGAACAGGTCGCCGATCTGCATCTTCGACGGCGTGCCGCCCAGGATGTGTCCCGCCTTCAGGTCTTGCAGCATCTCGCCGGCCACCGCCGACGAGACGCAAACCACCGCCGCCACGCCCAGCACCGCCGCAATGCCCGCGTTGCCGTGCAGCCCGATGGCGATCATCAGCAGCGCCGCCACCACCAGCGTGCACAGCGTCAGGCCGGAGACCGGGTTGTTGGAGGAGCCGATCATGCCCACCAGGTTGCCCGAGACGGCGGCAAAAAAGAAGCCGAGCACGATCATGACGACGGCCGCCACCACCGCGCCGGCAATGACCCCGGAGAAGTAGAAATACAGCGCGATCATGCACAGGAACACCACCCCCAGGCCGCCGAACACCACCTTGCTCGACAAGTCGCGCTGCGTGCGGCTGGTGGCCGCGTGGCCCGCCGCCGACTTCTTCAGGTCGGCCACCGCGCGCTTCATGCCGATGCCCAGGTTCTTGCGCATGCGGAACAGCGTGAACGACGCGCCGACCAGCATGCCGCCCACCGCGATGGGCCGCACGATGTGGAACCAGATGGCACCGGCCACCCCCGCCCAGCCGTGCTCATCGGTGACGTTGGGCGCCAGTTGCGGCCCCATAAAGAAGGCCAGCAGCGGCACCAGCAGTCCCCAGGCGAAAACGCCGCCGGCGAAGTTGAGCGCGCCCAGCCGCGGCCCGATGATGTAGCCCACGCCGATGTACGCCGGGCTGATGGCCGGGGCCGAAAAAGTCGACATAGCGCCCGCCGGCACCGTGGGCGCGTTCGGAGCGCGGGCCAGCTTGACTAGGCTCTTTCCCAACTCCCCCACGTGCACCAGGAAGTCCCGGCTGGCGGCAAATACGTTGATCGCCCCTAGGAAATAAACCACCGCACCGATGCCCATGTTGGCGAACAGGATCTGGGCCGCCTTGGCGCCCTGCTGGCCGGCCTTATGGATCTCCGACGCCGCCACCGATTCGGGGAACGGGAGATCGGGGTCTTCCACCATCACCCGGCGCAGCAGCGTCACAAACAGGATGCCGAGGGTGCCGCCCACGGCCATCAGGGCCACCGATTTCCAGTAGCCGTTGGCCAGGTCGAACGCCGGCCAGACGCCCGACAGCACGAACGCCGGAATGGTGAACACCGCTCCGGCCGCCACCGATTCGCCGATCGAGCCGATGGTTCGGGCCATGTTCTCTTCCAGAATCGAGCCCTTCATCAGCCGCAACACCGCCATGCCGATGACCGCCGCGGGATACGTGGCGGCGATGGTCATGCCCGCGCGCAACCCCAGGTAGAGGTTCGCCGCCCCCAGGATCACGGTCATCACCAGCCCCAACAGGATGGCGCGAAACGTGAACTCGCGCATGTCGGTTTTGTCCGGCACGTACGACCGGAACTGTTTTTCCTTGGTTGGCGTCATTGTAATCTCGACCTCACTTTATCGCTCAGCGCCTTGCCGTCCACGGTCTTTCCCTTTAGCTTAGCCTGAACCGCCTTCATCACCGCGCCCATCTGCTTGAGCGCGGTGGCGCCGGTCTCGGCCATGGCCGCGGCGATGGCGGCATCCACCTCGGCATCGGTCGCCGCGGCGGGCAGGTAGGCTTCGATGAGCGCGCGCTCAGCCTCTTCCTTCTCCGCCTGCTCGGTGCGCCCCGCCTTGCGGAACGCCTCGGCGGCGTCGATGCGCTGCTTCACCAGCGACTTGAGCACCTGCATCTCGGCCGCTTCGTCGAGCGGCTGGGGCGAATCCACCTTCTGCTTCATGAGCGCGGCCTTGATCATGCGCAGCGCGCTGAGGCGTGCCTCGCTCCGGCTCTTCATGGCCGCAACCATGTCCTGCTGCACCCGATCAATGAGGGGCATGATCTGCTATTCTAGAGGACTATCCTGCCAGATGCACATCCGTAAGCAACGTTTATTGACTCCCGGCCCGACGCCCCTCTACCCGCCGGCCCTGCACGCCATGATGGCGTCGGACATACACCATCGCACGGAAGACTTCCGGCAGGCGTACCGCTCGTGCCTGGCGGACCTCAAGGAGGTCATGGGGACGGCCCACGACGTGCTGCTGTTCGCCGCTTCGGGCACCGGCGCCATGGACGCCGCGGTTTCCAACCTCTTCTCCCGCGGCGACAAGGTGGTGGTCTGTTCAGCCGGAAAATTCGGCGAGCGCTGGGCCGAGATCGCCAAAGCCTACGGGCTCGAGGCCCACGTGCTCACCGTGCCCTACGGCGACGTGGTGACCCCGCGGCAGGTGGCCGACGCGCTGGAGCGGGAACCGGCGGCGAAGGGCGTTTTTGTGCAGGCTTCGGAGACCTCCACCGGCGCGGCGCACGACGTGCGGGGGATGGCCGCGGCGGTGGCCAAAACCGGCGCCGTCTTCGTGGTGGATGCCATCACCGGCCTGGGCACCATGCCTCTCGATATCGACGGCTGGGGCCTGGACGTGGTGATCGGCGGCTCGCAGAAAGCCTTCATGATCCCGCCCGGGCTGGCGTTCATGGCGGTGAGTCCGAAGGCGTGGCAGCTTGCCGATTCGGCCACGCTGCCGCACTACTACTTCAATTTGAAGAAGGAAAAGAAGAGCGGCGACGCGGGCGAATCGAGCTGGACGCCGGCCACTGCGCTGATCCTGGCGCTGGCCGAGGCGCTGCGCTACGTCAAGCGGCTGGGCATGGCGCGGCTCATCGAGAATGCGCAGCTCCTGGCGCGGGCCACACGCGCCGCCGCCGGCAAATTGGGGCTGGAGCTGTTCGCGCCGGGTTCGCCGGGCTCCGCGGTGACCGCCGTGAAAGCTCCCGCGGGCCTGGATTCGGGCGTCATCGTAAAGGAGTTCCGCAGCCGCTTCGGAGCCATCATCGCCAACGGGCAAGGGTCCATGAAGGGGAAGATTTTCCGCATCGCGCACCTGGGCTATTTCGATTTCGCGGACCTGTTTGCCACCATCGCCGCCCTCGAAATCATCCTCAACGCCAACGGCCACCCCGTGCCCTATGGAGCCGGCGTAGCTGCCGCCCAGGAGACGTACGCGCACGCCCTGGCGGCCGCCGCAACCGTATGAATATCCTGATCGCCGAGCCGCTGGCCGCCGCGGGAATCGAGCTGTTCCAATCCCAACCCGGGTGGCATACCACGGTTTCCAACCCGAAGGAGTTCGCGCGCCACCTGGCGGACGCGGACGCGCTGCTGGTGCGCAGCGCCGTGCAGGTGGACCGCGCGGTGCTGCAACAGGCGCCGCGCCTGCGCGTGATCGGCCGCGCCGGCGTGGGCGTGGACAACGTGGACCTGGACGCCGCCACCGAGGCCGGCGTGCTGGTCATGAACACCCCCGGCGGCAACGCGATTTCCGTGGCCGAGCACACCCTCGCCCTTATGCTGGCCATGGCGCGCCGCATCCCGCAGGCCAGCGCCTCCACGCGCTCCGGCAAGTGGGAGAAGAAGAAATTTCTGGGCAGCGAGCTGCGCGGCAAGACGCTGGGCATTGTGGGACTGGGCAGCATCGGCCGCGAGGTGGTGCGCCGCGCGCGCGCCTTCGAGATGCGCGTGGTGGCGCACGATCCGTACGTGACCTCCAGGATCGCGCAGGATCTGGGAGCGGAGCTGGTGGATCTGCCGCGGCTCTACGCGGAAAGCGACTACATCTCGCTTCACGTGGCCGCCACGCCGGAAACGCAGGGCATGCTTTCCCACGAGGCTTTTGCGCGCATGAAACCGGGCGTGCGCATCGTCAACTGCGCGCGCGGCGAGCTGGTGGACGCGCAAGCGCTGGCCGAGGCCATCGCTTCCGGCAAGGTGGCGGGCGCTGCGCTCGACGTCTTCGAGGTGGAGCCGCCGCCCGCCGGCTACCCGCCCTTCGCCACCGACAGCGTGATTGCCACGCCGCACATCGGCGGCTCCACCGAAGAGGCGCAGGAGATCGTGGGCGTGCGCATCGCCGAGCAGGTGGTGGAGTATCTGAAGCACGGCGTGGCCATCAACGCCGTGAACATGCCGGCCCTCACGCCGGAGCAGTACAGCGCGCTCCAGCCCTACGCCACGCTGGCTGAGCGGCTGGGCACATTCGCGGCTTACATCGCCCAGGGCAACCCGCGCGCGGTGTGCCTGACGTACTTCGGCCATATCGCCGGCGGCAATACCAGCCTGCTGCGCAGCGCCGGCCTGGCGGGCGTGCTGAGCCGCTCCACGCCGCAGCGGGTAAACCTGGTGAACGCCCTGCAAGTCGCCGGGCAGCGCGGCTGGAACGTGGCGGAGGCTCACGAGAAGCGCTCCGTGCACACCGACTCCATCCGCCTCGAACTCGAAACGGACCGCGGCGTGACCACCGTGGAAGGCGCGGTCTTCCTGGAAAGGCCGCGGCTTACCCAGGTGGACGGCATCTACTGCGAAGCGGCGCTCTCCGGGTTCCTGATTCTGTTGAAGAACCGCGACGTGCCCGGGGTCATCGGCCACGTGGGCACGGTGCTGGGCCGCAACCGCATCAACATCGCCAACTTCTCCCTGGGCCGCCGCGACGCCCCCGCCGCGCCCGGCGAACCGCTGGAGGCGGTGGCCGTGGTCTCGACCGACGAACTGGTGCCCGAGAGCGTGCTGGCCGAGCTCCGCGAAAATCCGGCGGTGGAGTTTGCGCGCTCCGTCGAGTTCCGGCAGTAAAGGGAGGTTACCGGCCCCGCGGGGCACGCTTCTTGCGGCCTGCCCTGGCATTGTTCTCGAGCCGCAGCTTCCAGGCCGTGCGCAGGGCACCGGCCAGCACGTCTTCATTCGCCGCCCGGAGCCGGATGTGGGTCGCGCCCATTCTTCCCCAACCCCCGGCGATGGGCACGAAAACCTCCGGCAGCTCCGCCACGAAGGCGGCTTGCTGTGGCGGCGTGAGCATCAGGTTTCCGTAACCTTGGCTCTGCGAGGCGAGGGTGGCGAATATCCGGCCGCCCACGCGGAAGTCGGGCGCGCCCATGTGGGAACGCTCCTCGGCGCCCTCCAGGCTCAAGGCAATTCGTCGAAAGTCGCCGGCATCCATCGAACGCCTCTACGCAGTTCAGGATACCCGGTTAATCGGCGCGCAGCATCGCGGCCGGATCGATGCGCACCGCCCGGATCACCGCCGGTACCGCGGCCAGCACCGCCGCCGCCAGAATCGTCAACGAAGGTACGGCCAGCACCGCCACATCGGTGGCCTTCACCTGAAAGAGCAGAACTTCGACGTATCGCATCGCCGCCATCCCCAGCGCCAGGCCGGCGATAGCTCCCATCAGCACCATGGAGAAGACGTCCGCGGTGACGCGCCGCGCGATGTCCAGGGCTTGCGCGCCGACGGCCATGCGGATGCCGATCTCGCGCCGCCGTTGCAGGACCGAGTAGTCCAGTACGCCATACAGACCGATGCCCGCGAGCAACAGCGCGACCACGGCGAAGAATAGCGACAACATGGCCAGCAGCCGCTCGCGGACGGTGTGCTGCCGGTTCAGCTCCTGCTGCGTCCGGATATTGTCGACCCGAAACCCGGATCGCGCGCGCGGCACTTCCCGCCGCAGAATCGAGGCCAACGCCAGCGGGTTCCTGCCCGAGGTGCGCACCACGAACGTCCCCCGGCCGATCGGCTGCAATGTGCCCTGGGCGTCGATCGCGGGAAAGGGAACGTAGGCCGTCGGCCGGATGGGGAGCCGCATGTCGTCCCGCGAGCGGGCGTCCGGGACCAGACCCACGATCTGAAAACGGACGCGCCCGCCGGCATCCACCTTCTCGAACGATTCTCCGAGCGGATTCCCGCCGTGGAAATACTGCTTCGCGAAAGCCCGGTTGACGATGGCCACGGTGGGATAGGTGTCGCCGGCGCGAAAGTCCCGGCCCCCGGTGATGGGAATCCTCATGGCCTCCATCCAACCAGGCGAGACTCGCAGGAAGTCGGAGTAGACTTCGCTTTCCGGCGCGCCGCCTACCGAAATATCCCCCACCCAGCTCTCGCCGCTCATCAGCGGCCACCCGATCAACGCGACCGTCTCGACGCCGGGCACCGCACGCAGATGCTCCGCCACCTGGTTCCAGAATTCCGGCGGCTGGGGACGAGGTGCGACCGCTTCCAGGTTGAGAATCCGTTCCGCGGAAAAGCCGGTGGGCTGATTCGAGAGCCGGTCGAATGTGGCGACGAACAGTCCGGCGGCGAAGTGCACCACGAAACAGAAGGCGATTTGGAGGGCGACCAGCGCGTGGATCAGGCGGCGCCGCGAGTGTGGATCTTCTCCGCCTTTCATGGCGCTCGCCGGCTTGACGCCCGAAACGCGCAGCGCGGGGGCCAAGCCGAACAGCAGAGTCACGCCGAGGGCCAGCGCCAGAGCGAATCCCAGCACCCGCCAGTCCGCCGGAAGCGCCAGGCGCGCCGGGTTATCCGGCGGATTGATCATGCCTACGATGAACGGCGCGGACCACCAGGCGAAACATGCTCCAATGGCGGTGGCCAGCAACGCGAGCCAGGCGCTCTCCACCAGAACCAGTTGCACCAGGCGCCATCGTCCGGCGCCGATGGCGATGCGCAGCGCCATCTCGCGCCCCCGCGCCGCCGCCTGCGCCGTCATCAGGTTGGCGACGTTGGCGCACGCAATCAGCAGCACCAACGCAACCACGATGCCGAGCGCCGCCAGCGAACGGCGATAGTCTCGTTGCAGGTTGGATCGCCCCGCCGGCGCCGGCTCCACCACCAGTTTCTCCTTGAAGAACACCTCCAGTTGTTTGGGCGAGACCGTAAAAGTCTTCGCCCGCTCCTCCTGGATTGCCCGAAACGTGGCCCGCAGCCTCTCCTGAACGGCCTCGGCGGCCACCCCTGGCTGGAGTTGCACCAGCGTGCGCAGCCAGAAGTTCCAGGCACTGGCCAGGGTGACGGGATTCTTCATCATCATGGGAACGAAGAGGTCGGTCACCGTGCCGGTCTCGGTGCCGGTGAAGCGGTCCCCGGCCACGCCGACGATCTCGTACAGGCGGTCGCCCATGCGCAATTTGCGCCCCACGGCTTGCGGGTCCCGCGCGAAGCGGCGCGTCCAATAATCGTGCGACAGGACCACAACGGGATGGGCGCCGGGCCGGAGATCGTCGTTCTCCGTGAGCAACCGCCCGGCGGCAGGCTGCAAGCCGAACGAGCCGAACATGCCCCCGGAGACGAATTGCCGATATGCTTTCTCCATCTCCTGGTCCGATCCGTAGGTCAAATCGCAGCGGTCGGCATAGGAGACCGCGATCAGCTCGGCTTGCTGCCGCACGGCGGCACGCATCGCGCGGTACATCGGATAGGAGCAACTGTCGTAGGTCTGCAATTTGCCGTTGGCGCCGAGCCCCTGAAAAGCCACGGCGTGCAGCCGCTCGGAGTGCGCCACCGGCAAAGGCCGCAACAGCAGGGCGTCGACCAGCCGGAACGCCGCGGTGCACGCTCCGATCGCCAGGGCGAGCGAGAGAATCGCGGCCGCGGAAGTGGTCTTCCTCTTCATGAGCTGGCGCCAGCCGAAGACGGCGTCGGCGCGGAGAGAGTCGAGCCAGACGGCCAGCCGGATATCGCGGCTCTCTTCGCCGTGCCGCAGCGCAGAGCCGAACGCCCGGCGCGCTTCGGCGGGGTCGCGGCCGTGCCCGATGGCCTCGCCGATGTGCGACTGGAGCTCTTCGTCGATCTCGCGGCTCAAGCGATCGCCGCGAAGTACATTTGCGATGCGCGACCACAGCGGCATATCAGACCGTCCTCAGAACGCGATTCACACCGGCGGCCACGGCCTGCCAGCGCGATTCCTCGGCGGCAAGCTGCTTTCTGCCCGCCGCCGTCAACTCATAGATGCGCGCCCGCCGCCCGGTGTCTTTGGTGATCCATCGGGCGCGGATCCAGCCCGCCTCCTCCATGCGGTGCAGCGCCGGATAGAGCGAGCCTTCCTCGGCGCGCAGCACGTCGCCGGACCGCTCCTGGATCGCGGACATGATGGCATAGCCGTGGAGGCGCGGCCGCCGCGAGAGGATCTTCAAAACCAGCAGATCGAGCGAGCCCTGGAGCGAGTCGGGTTTTGCCATACTCAGACTTCTTATTATACAGACGTCTGAGTGCATGAACGGGTAGTGCCGGCGCGCTGTTGAAGGTCCAGTGTAGGTTGACAGAATTACTGAAAATTCTTGCCACAGTTCTTGAAAAGACTCGCCACGATTAATGAAAAAATCCTACATGGCGTGGTGCTGCGGCCCGGGGCGAGCGAGACGGCCGCTTAGCCTACCGTTTCTTCTTCCCCTGCCGCGTTCTTCTGAACTGCGCATATAGGGTTACCTCTTCGAGGTTCTCTTCGTCCAGGTCCACCGTTGCACTGAGAAGGGCGTTCGTTCGCGACTTGGGCTCCGGCTGGGGGAAAAAGACGGTAATCGGCGCGCCAAAGAAGCGAGCCAGATTCTCGAGATCGGAGATGGACGGCTTATAGGTGGCGGTCTCCCAGCGGGAGACCGTGTTGGCAGTAGTGTCCACCGCCTGTGCCAACTCTTCCTGGCTGATGCCTTGCCCCCTGAGGGTGGTCCTCAGCTCCCGAATCTGCTTCCCGATCTGTTCGTAGATGTCTGGCATGCGCATAGGCCGCCTATCCTTTTAAAGGATATCATAATCCTTTTGGTGTTGACATCAAGTTAAAGCTACGATAGACTTCCTGATTAAGGAGCATTTTCATCCTCTATAAGGATTGCCCGAGGCGAGGAGAAATGCAAGCTTTTTTGCGCATGCCAGGAGGATTGATGAACGAACTGACTGAAGGGCCTCGTCGCAGCAAGCTGACTTTTGTGGCTTCACGCGACTCCACGGATCGCGTCGAGGTTGATCAGCTACGGCGAGTGCGCGAGCCGGTGAGCCGATCAAAGTCTGGTGTGCAGGGTAAGGTCGCCGATGTGGTTAGCGGCCGGTCTCGGCACGCGGAATCACAAAACGAACTCCGGGCTTTCCAGATTTTGCTCGCCAGTGGGCATGCGGACGCCTGGCAGGAGCAGCCTTTCGTTCTCGAATACCACCATGATGGGAAAAGGCACCGCTACACCCCCGACATTCTCGTCGCTTGGGGCGCCGATCGTGAGGTCGTGGAAATCAAGGAAGACTCGGAGGCCGGCAAGCCCGACAATCGGGCGCGGTTTGCCTTGGTCCGCGATCTGCTGTCAGAACATGGATACCCATTTCGGATCTGGACGCGGTCTGAGATTTACGCCGAGCCCCGCCTGGCGAACGTCGGCCTTGTCTTGCGATATCGCTGCGTTGACGTCCCGGCGGTAGAGCGCGAAAAGATCCGTAGGGCATTCTCCTCCGGAGCGGAGCTGACCCTGCATGCAGTGAGCGAAACCCAAGGAATGACGGCGCCCGCCGTGCTTCGCCTCGTGTTCGATGGCATTCTTCACATCGACTGGTGGGAACCGCTCCGCCTGGATTCCAGAGTGAGCGGAACACCGATCGGCCGGCAGATCTGGCCCGTTCCTCCTGGCTGCCGACTTCGGGAGGAACGATGTCACTGAGTACGCTGAGAACGGGACAACGGATCAAGGTCAGGACAAGTGAGTTCCTGATTCTTCAGAAACTGCCGGGCAGCAGATGGCAGTCGCAAAACTGCGCAACTGGAGAATGGTCTGCATTATCCGAAGATGATCTTCTCGATGGGTTCGCGCGGGGTGAGGTATCGTTCATAGTCGATGCGCAGGCGGGTATCGACGGTCTTCCCGCGAAGGTCGCCCGCGATCTCTCCGCCTATCCGCCTGAGCTGGTGGCGCTCGCCAGGGCTCGCGAGCAGTATTTGAAAGAGATCGATCGGCAGCAGCCCATTGCCATCACCAGGACGAGCATGGATCCCCTCATCCGTTCGGTATCGGAGCGCATCAAGGACGAAAAGCCACCCGGCTGGCTCACGGTCTGGCGCGATTACCGAAAGTGGATCGCTTCGGGCCGCGATGTCCGGGCAATCGTCTTGAGACACGCTGATCGCGGCAAGAGCGGCGCGCGATCGATACCAGACACGCGAATCGTCAGCGACCGAGTCATTGATGAGTTGTACATGACGCCTGAGCGCAAGCGGGTACCAGAAGTGCACCTGGAGATCTTTCGCCAGCTCAGCGATGCAAACCAGTTACGTCCAGAAGGCGACCGGCTTCCGATTCCAAGCCAGCGGACGATCTACCGTGAGATCGCTCGAAGATCACCTTACGATCTCATGGCGGCGCGCTACGGCAAACGCCGGGCAGAGATGGAATACAGGGTGTCCGTCACGGGACCGGAAACAAGCCGCGCTCTCCAGCGCGTCTCCATGGATCACACTCCCAGCGACATTATCGTGGTGGACGACAGCAGCATGCTGCCACTGGGCCGGCCGACGATCACCTCCGCCCTCGATGAGCACACCCGCTCCCCAATGGGTTTCTACACCGGATTCGAGCCGCCGAGTTGCTTATCGGTGATGCGGTGCCTGAAACACGCGATTCTCCCAAAGACCTATGTCCAGCGTGAGTTTCCCGGGATCAAAAACCGCTGGGAATGTTACGGCGTGCCGGAACTTGTGGTCGTCGATAATCCGCCAGAGTTCCATTCCAGCCATTTCGAGCGCGCATGTTTGCAGATCGGCGCGGACATCCAATACGCGAAGGTCCTCGTGCCGTGGTACAAGGGCAAGCTCGAAAGATTTCAGGGCACGATGTGCCACGATCTGATGCACGGCAATCCTGGGACGACATTCAGCAACATCCTGGAACGTGATGACTACGATCCGAGCCGCCACGCCGTCGTTTTGCTGAGCACGTTTCGCGAGATGCTTCACAGGTGGATCATCGACGTATATTTGCAGACGCCCCATCGCGGCATCACGGATACTCCGGCCCATCGGTGGCACAGCGATATAACCGACTTCCCGCCTCCATTGCCGCCGAGCGCCAGCGAGTTGGAAGTTGTGCTGGGGATGACCGTCCAACGGGTTGTGTTCCACTACGGCGTTGAACTGGAAGGCCTCAAATACAATGGCCCAGAACTTGGAGAACTGAGGCGGCGAGTGGGCGTGGGCGCGAAAGTCGAGCTGACTTTCGACCCTGGCGACCTTGGCCACGTCAACGTCCTGGATTCTCAGGAGGGGGCCTATATCATTGTTCCCGCAGTAAATCAGGCCTACGCTAAGGGGCTCTCATTTTGGCAGAACAAGGTCATTCGCCGGTATGCACAACGGCAGTTGAATGCACGGACGGACATGCTAGCGTTGGCGCAGGCCAAAGCGGAAATCCGTGCGCTTGTGGAGCGCGATTTCAATCGCAAGTCAACGCGGGGCCGAAAACGCCATGCACGGTTTATGGAAGACCACACAGCCGGAACCGCCTCGGACGTGGTCGGCGCCGAGATCGTGGGCGATGGCACGGCGGATCGAGAAACACAGCCCCATCCCGCTGAACATGCAGGAGAACGTCCGAGGCCACCCGCAGAAGTGGATCCCCCACCGGAGCAGCCGTCCGCCCGGTGCGGTGCTTTCGTAGATGATGAGATCCTGCCGGTCTTCGAAGCCGACCTGGATCTGCCTCACCTGTCGGCTGCTGTCCTTTCGACTGCGGCCATGGAGAAGATCCAATGACGGAATCCATGGAGCGATCCGAACGTGTACTGGTCAAATACCCGTTATTCAAGACCGCCGTTGGGCGAGTCCAGGCGTGCTTTGACAGTCATGAAGCCACCGCCGAACCGGACTGCTGTCCCATCGTTGGCGAAAGCGGCAGTGGGAAGACCACGATCATTTCGTACTTCGCCAGCCTCCATCCGCGCGTTGACCACAGATGGGGGCTGGAAGTGCCGGTGCTGGTTGCAAAGGTTCCAGCCCGCCCAACGGTGAAGAGTTTCGCCGAAACGCTCCTATATCAGCTCGGTGATCCACTATGGTCGCGCGGCAACACCGTGGCCAAAAGCATTCGTCTCCGGGAGTTGATGAAGCGGTGCCGTGTGCGCCTGCTGGCGCTCGATGAGTTCCAGCATTTCGTGGATGTCCGGCAGGCAAACATCCCGAACGATGTTGCGGATTGGCTGAAGGAACAAGTCGAGGAAGCCCGACTGGCAATCGTGGTACTCGGCCTACAACGTTGTTTGGAAGTCCTCAAGCAGAATGAACAACTGCGGCGCCGCTTTGGCGCGACCTTGCGCGTAGGGGCTTTTCGTTGGGACGCCAAAGACGATCGGACAACATACCGGGCCTTCCTCCGCGCCGTTCAAGAACAGCTTCCGGAGTACGGAATGCCCTGTCTGTCGGAGGTCGATATGGCTTTCCGCATGCACTATGCTTCATACGGCCTGATCGGCTACACGATGAAGATCATCCGCGGCGCCGCCCGGATCGCCCGTTGCCATCCGCGTCGGCAGATCACGTTACGCACCCTCGCGGAGTCTTTCGCGGAGCATGTGTGGTCGGAGCGGCTGGAGGATCCGAATCCGTTCATTGACAGCTTCGATTGCCAGGCTCCGCCGATAACGGTGCCAAGCGCACGAACCTGCGTGCCGCGCGCCCCCGCTGGCAGCAGCCGTGTGCGTCTGGAGTTGCACGCATGAGACTGCTCTTCCGCGTGGACCCGCTACCGGGTGAGAGTCCTCGCGGATATCTTTGCCGCGTGGCGCACGAGCACGGCTACCCCGGCCCTCTTTCACTGGCCGAGATTGCCGGCTTGCCGCGGTCCGGGCTGGAGCGGGACGATACTGCCAAGCAGATTGCACACGTGCTGCGGTTGGAACCTGAAGAGTGGCGGGCGCTGTGCTATCGGCACATCAATGGACGAACTCGATTCGACCTACGTCTGTTCCGTGGCGAACGGATCAGCGCCGATGATCTGAATTACAGGTGCCCACGCATATGCCCTCGCTGCCTCAGCGATCGCCCCATCTGGTGGGCCGTGTGGGATCTGGGCCTCGTCACAACTTGCCCGATCCACCGCTGTCATCTCCTGAATCAGTGCCCGGCATGCAAGAGGAGCCTCGCTTGGCAACGTCCGGCGGTACACGAATGTCGGTGCGGACTCGACTTGCGCACCGTCAAGCCCGAACCAGCGACCTGCGATCTGGTCGCAATCAACGCGGCGATCTACAGGGCGGCCGGGGTCCCGGCCGGCGTAGCCGCTGAACTCGATCTGACGGAATGCGCCTTTCCGCCGGAAATGCTTGGTTTGAGGCTCGGGGCATTGCTGAGGCTCAATCTCTTTCTCGGTTCCATTCGGGAAAAGAACGGGTTGCGCCGGAAACAACGGCCGTTCACCGCCACAGATCTTTTTGCTGCAACGGAGATCGACCGCGCGGCGGTTGCGGTGCTGAGAGAATGGCCTCGTCCCCTCCGGGAAGTGCTGCGGAACATGCTCCCGCCGGGATCCACTCATCCGGCTGCTCTCAACTTCAGCGAGATCTTCGGGAACTTTTACCGGCACTTGTTCCGTGTTTTGCCGCGTAGCGAATTCGGGTTCATCCACGATGCCTTCGAGAACTTTGCAATCGAGGATTGGAAGGGCTTGATCCGTGGCCAGCACCGCTTTTTCTCTGCCGCTGTGCGCCGGAATTCCCATTGGGTGACGGCAAATGAGGCGCATTCAATTGCGCGCACGGGCAGTGGAAAGATCTTGGATCTAGTCCACCAGGGCGAACTCGAAGCCATCTTCCGAACTATGCGATGCGGCGGGAGCCGAACGGAATGCTGGATCCGGCGCGAGTCGCTGAACCGATGGATTGCTGCCCGCGACGCAGAACTCGCTCGCTACATGTCGCGCCCCGAGGCAATGCCGACGTTGGGCCTAAGAAATGTCACCCTGGTCAGAGTCGCCGCCGCGGGAGCCATCCGATACGTCGACGGACCTGAGCACGACTTTCCTGCCGGCTTCTTCTTCTTGCGGGAAGATGTGATGGGAATCAAACAAGCTTTCGAAAAACACGCTGTGCCGTTGAGGGAGTACTCCAGACCGGTCGAACTGATCGCGTTACGCCATGCCATGAAGAACTACCTCGGCTGTGGTTCAGGCCTTGCCGCGGTTATCCGGGCAGTCATCGACGGCAGTCTTGCGCCGGTCGGATACACCAAGCGCTTTCGAGGAATCACAGGTTACCTGTTCCGGTCCGAAGACCTGCGCAAGTACCGCCCGGTGCCGGAGGTCAAGGTACGCCCCGAGGTCTTCCTCAACTTCAGGGAGGCGGCATTCATGTTGGGTATCAGAACCAATGTTGTTCGCGGCTTGGTAGCACAAGGCCTGCTTAGCGTTGCTCCCGGGTATCGGAACGGATTTTCCAAACTGGTACCCGAGAACGAGGTTCAAAGTTTCGCGGGACAGTACGTGGCGGCTTCGGCCCTCGCCAGGCGATTCCGTCTCAACAGTGGTTGTCTCACACGCCACCTGAAAGAGTCAGGCACACCGCTGCTTGCGATCCCCATACCTGATGTTGGACAGGGACGCGCATTTTTCCTCGGCAAGGATGTTGCAGCCCAGATACAGCTTCCAAGCCGCAGGATGCTGAGGGAGGAGGCACAGCACCGAATCAAGGCTGCCGGGAAGAAGAAATGGGCCGAGTACAAACTGGCCAGGGAAAGCGCTTTGGGTAAACCCATGCGACGAGTCGGCGCGGATGATACGCTCGACTTCATGGCGGAGGTGCCGCACGCTCGAAGCCCCGAATGAGAGGCGCTATTATGCTTCCAATGGCATTCGCCACTATGGTGGCACGCGAACTGCCCACGGGACCGCTGGCAGGCAGTTCATCGCGCGCGCGCCCATAAGACGGCCGGCGCGAATCTTGCTTGCGTAGGATTATTTCAACAACTCTGGCAAACGTGTAGGATATTTTCACTAACCGTGGCGAGGTTTTTCACGATCTGTGGCACAGGGCGCAGTTCGCCCTTTGAAATCAATACAGCCGTTTTCAACTCCTCTGGCATCCTACATCCAGCGCTGTAGGTTGTCAGAATTGTTGACAATTTGTGCCACAGAAGGTGGCAAAACGTGCCAAAAAAGGCGGCAAGATCCTACCGTCTGGTCGTACCGCGCTTGTATCACCCGTCCCAGATCGTCGTTTGGGTAGTTGAGCGGCCGGTGTAGGATTCGCGGTTTAACGCGTCAACTTGGATCGCTTCCGAGTGGCCGACGATCATGGAACTGACCCGCACGCCCTGCGATTGGCCACGTGGTTAGATTGAAGTCGGGTGCGGTTCTCTGCGGCTTCGACGACGGATACTATCGAAATGGAGGCCAGAACATGAACAAGATCACACCGTTTCTGTGGTTCAACGACAACGCCGAGGACGCTGCGAAGTTTTATCTTTCGGTATTTCCGGAAGCGAAGAAGGTGGGCGAGCTGCGTTCGAGCGGCGTGGGGCCCTGGCCCGCCGGAAAGATCGCGACCATCACCATCGAACTAATGGGCCAGCAAATGACGTTCCTCAACGGCGGCCCCGCGCAGGCGCTCACGCCGGCTTTCTCGTACTCCGTCGCGTGCAAGGACCAGGGCGAGATCGACCGCTACTGGGACAAGCTGCTTGAGGGTGGCAAGCCCATGGCCTGCGGCTGGCTGACGGACAAGTTCGGCCTGTGCTGGCAGATCGTGCCGGAGAGGATTGGCGAGATCCTGAAGCATCCCAATGCGATGGCGGCGATGATGAAGATGGTGAAGTTCGACGTCGCCACGCTGGAGGCCGCGGCGAAGGAGTAATGGCGAGCGGCGAAGGAGCCAAAACGGCAAAGGCCCATTCCCACTAGCGACGCCGCCCGCTGCGATCGCTGAGATCATCGAAGCAGCGATGTTCACAAATGTGTTCTGTCCGAATCGACCGCACACTCGGAGCGGCACATGAGGTCGGCTTTCTTCCCTTTGCGGCTCTCACGATTCGGTATCGTTGTACTGATAGCCGTGGCCTTTCACTGTGCCGATTACCCAAGCGTTGCCGCCCAGTTTTCTGCGAAGGCCTCGAACGACCACATCGACAACATTGCTTCCGCCGAAAGGCTGCTTCCAAACCTCACGCAGCAATTCGTCGCGTGTCACCACGCTGCCGGGACGCTGTGACAGGTAAGACATCAACTCGAACTCCAGTTTTGTGAGATTGAACCGGCCGCCGTCGCGGGTTGCTAACTGCCGGCGGGAGACATCAAGCTCGACCTGAGGTTTCGAAGAACCAACCGACTCCCGCGACAGGTCGCTGCCGACGAACTCCAATATCCAATGCATCGGACCCTGTGGCCCAAACGGAAGCACGGCCGTGTGAATGAGCGACTGACCGATCGAGACAGTCAGGCTTGGTTCGAGTTCAAACCCGAGGTCCATCACAGCCTGTGGAACCGACGCAGGTTCCCGGATCGCCGTAAACACCCCCACTGCTCGCGGATTCTCCAGATACGCTCGCTTGGCATCCAAAACGCAAGCCGCCCACTCCGGGCTTTGGCGTTCTCCCAGGGCGCGCGACAGCAGACAGCGAATCAAAAGGTAGGGCCGTCGCGGATCGCTCCCGCGAGCCTGCACGTAACTAAGCCAAACCGCCAGCAGCGGATCGCACTCGGCCAGAGATCGCGGGATATCCTGAGGCCGCGCCATGACGTAAAATCCGACCACTTCTCCAGCGCTTCCGCGAACCACCGAGAACATGTGCGCGGCTTGTTTCCACCACTCGGACATGATGGCAGCGCCACTGTCACCATCATGGATTCGTGCTATTTCCAAAATCGGGTCGCGATCGGCGAGTCTGGCCCTTTCGACGCGTAGCGTAGCCCCGGAAGGAAAGAACGCCTCGCGTAGGAGCGGGCGCTCCAAGAGGAACAACAAGTCGGCTGTGTGCCGCCAAGTATCTCGTGCTCCCGCAACCACCAACTGATCTCGCATGGATTGCCAGGCTGCTCGTTTCAGTTTCCGGGTTCGGACAGGGTCCATAGCCGACACGCGGGACTCAATAGCCAGGCGGAAGGCATCGTGTAACACAAGCCCGTCGGCCGCCGCCTCGACGAATGAAAGCTGGCGCAGATTCGCCAAAATGCTCTCGGCGGAATGGTCCGGCAGCATCGCTTTGAGAACGGGTCTGGTAACCCGGCGAACGAGAGATGCGGCTTCAATCGCTTCCCTCAGCACGGGGTCGGCGATTTCGTTTACGCACGTGAGAGCCAGGTAATCGATAACCTGATTAAGCTCCAGGTCGCCGCTGAGAGCGTCGGGTTTGTCCGCAAGACTGGCCGTACACAACTGGAGAGCGAGAGGATTTCCTCTAGAGAAGCGGGCAATCCGGTCCTGGACCGCTTCCGTGAACCCGCGCCTGGCCAGGAAAGCTGCGACATCTGCTTCCGGAAGAGGACCCAGCCGCAAACTCAGCACATGGTCCGCCCAACCGGGAGCAGCTATCCAAGGGGCGGTAGCGAGCGAACGCCCCATGATAATGAACCTCGCCGATATGGGCAGGGCCGGAAGGAACTCTGTGCGCAACCAACCATCCAGAAGGCGCAGGGCTTCGTAGTTGTCCAAGGCGAAAACCATCGGCTCGGCTAAGGCACCGACCGCAGCCGCCACCTCAGAGACATTTCTCAATTCCACGCCGAGCGAGGTTCCGATGGCACCCAAAAGGCCGAGCGGAACCGGCTCGACGCCGCGGCAATCGAGCAGGCGCACCTGCCGGCCCCGAGCAGCCGATTCTCGCTCAAATACGCGCACCAGACTTGTCTTCCCGATGCCACCAACGCCATGCAGGAGCACGATGAGCGGTCCTGTGGGATCGAACAGCGTGGCAAGCCGCGCCAACTCGCGCTCCCGCCCGCTGAAACGGTCAGCGTGAGAGCGCTCAAGACTGTCCTTGATGGTCCTCATACGGCATCGCAATCCATTGAAATACAGAGAGTTATCAATGATTTTGATTTCTCATCCCGATCTCATCCCAGCCTCATGCTCGCCGGTCCAATTCGCCCCAAACTGACAGTGTAAAGCGAAGGCGATCAACTCTGCAGCCCCCGCCGAACACAACCAAACCTAAGGAGCAAACCCATGTCGAAACGTTTACTGTTCACGCTTGCGCTGGCAGTAGGAGACGCGAACTCGCTCGCCGCTGCCGACCCCGTCACCTTCTGGAACACAGTGGCCGGGAAAGCGCTCACCCCGACGCAGGGCACCGACCCTGTCGGCCAATCAAGGACCTACGCGATCCTGTACGCATCGATTCACGACGCATTGAATGCGATTGATACCCGCCACGGCTCATACACGCCGGGACCGCCACAGGATCCAGGAGCCTCGGCAGCCGCTGCCATCGCTGCTACCTCTCGCTAGCTGTGGGGAAGTTATTGCAGCCTGTCCGCAAGGCACTAGAGTCCTTACCCAAGAGATTGTAATGTAAATGAGTCAAGTTTTCAGGCGACGAGTTTTTCCTCCTTGCAGCAGCGGTCAATCTCCGTCTGGAGACGATCGAAGGCGGCCCGGAGAGGAGAGTCTCCGGGTGGACCAGCGGGCATGATTTGAGCGAGTTTTGGACGCAACAGGCGCGCGTAGGTTCGCGTGAA
>JAIQEX010000211.1 GCA_020073615.1 Terriglobia bacterium | reverse complement strand
TTCTCCCAGCGCTGCGTCCAGACCGAATTGGAGAAACTTCTGAATACACAGCACCACCGTACCCCGGCTGCCATAGTGGTGCCACGCAATGGCTCCATCGCTCTGGCCGGATCGTGAATCCAATAGAACGCTGCCCGAAGGGTACGCCATTTCTCCTCGGTTCGAGACCTGCGGATGGACTCCAGCCTGAGCACCTCCTGCTCGCTGAACTGGAGGGAACTGCGCTTCCTCGGGAAGGGCATGACCCACTAAAACATAAATCGAGTTAAATGTATCGCTATTTAGAGAACGACGATCTAGCTTCCGGCCTCTTGCTGTTGCTCCCTGTCTCGCCGCACCTGCGCGTCCAGAGGAATCCGCTCCATCTCCGGCCCGCTTCATCACCAGGTGAGGCGCCGCCTCCGCACTCTTCTTGTCGAAAAAATCCAGCATCTCGCGGTACTTCTTTTCAACGCCGTGCCGCGCTCCGTCTCCGCCCGCCTCACCCCCTCCTTGTCCTTCACCCGGGCAGCCGCCCCGATTTGCGCCTGTGCCCCGTGTCCGTGTCAATTACACAGTCTGCTCTTGTGGCGCATCCCCCCTGCCGCGCTACACTGGTATTTCTCCCCATGCAAATTGAAAAAGTGTACGAGCCGCAGCGGTTCGAGCCGCATTGGGCCCAGTGGTGGATCGATTCCGGCATCTTCCAGGCCGCCGGCCGCGGCGCCGCGCCCGTCTTCTCGCTCGTCATCCCTCCGCCTAATGTCACCGGCGCCCTGCACATCGGCCACATGCTCGAGCACACCGAAATCGATGTCACCATCCGCTGGCATCGCATGCGCGGCGAGAATACCCTGTGGCTCCCCGGCACCGATCATGCCGGAATCGCCACCCAGATGGTGGTCGAGCGCGCCCTCGCCGAAGAGGGCCTCGACCGCCGCACCATCGGCCGCGAAAAATTCGAAGAGCGCGTCTGGCAATGGAAGGCCGAGCACGGCGGCCGCATCAAGCGCCAGATGATCCGCCTCGGCGCAAGCTGCGATTGGAGCCGCGAGCGCTTCACGCTCGACCCCGGCCTCTCCCGCGCCGTGCGCGAAGTCTTCGTGCGCCTCTACGAAAAGGGCCTCATTTACCGCGGCGAGTACATGGTCAACTGGTGCCCCCGCTGCCACACCGCGCTCTCCGATCTGGAAGTGGCGCACGCCGATGTCGAGGGCCACCTCTGGCACATCCGCTACCCCGTCAACGGCCTGCCCGGACGCTTCATCGTCGTCGCCACCACCCGCCCCGAGACCATGCTGGGCGATACCGCCGCCGCCGTCAATCCCAAAGACGAGCGCTACTTCGATCTCCACGGCCACACCGTCCAACTGCCGCTCCAGGACCGCGAGATCCCCATCATCGTCGACGAGCTCGCCGACCCCGCCTTCGGCACCGGCGTCGTCAAAGTCACGCCCGCCCACGACCCCAACGATTTCGAAGCCGGACGCCGCCACAACCTGCCCAAGATCCAGGTCATCGACGAAGCCGGCCTGATGACCGCCGCCGCCGGCCCCTACGCCGCGCTCGATCGCTTCGAGGCCCGCAGACGCGTGGTCGCCGATCTCGAGAAACTCGGTGCGCTCGTCAAAGTCGAGCCCTACGACCTCTCGCTCGGCAAGTGCCAGCGCTGCAAAACCCCCGTCGAACCACTCATCTCCACCCAGTGGTTCGTGCAAATGAAGCCGCTCGCCGAAAAGGCCATCGCCGCGGTCGAAACCGGCCGCATCGAATTCATCCCCGCCAACTGGAGCAAGACCTACTTCGAGTGGATGTACAACATCCGCGACTGGTGCATCTCCCGCCAGCTCTGGTGGGGCCACCGCATCCCCGCCTGGCACTGCCAGGAGTGCCGCGAAATCGTGGTCGCGCGCGACACCCCCGCCACCTGCCCGCGCTGCGGCGCAGGCCAGCTCGTGCAGGACCCCGACGTCCTCGACACCTGGTTCAGCTCCGCCCTCTGGCCCTTCTCCACCCTCGGCTGGCCCGACCAGACCGAAGACCTCGCCACCTTCTACCCCACCTCGCTGCTCATCACCGGCTTCGACATCCTCTTCTTCTGGGTCGCGCGCATGGCCATGATGGGCATCGAATTCATGGGCGCCGAGCCCTTCCGCCAGGTCTACATCCACGGCCTGGTGCGCGACGCGGAACGCCAGAAGATGTCCAAGACCCGCGGCAACGTGGTCGATCCGCTGGTGATCACGGAGCGCTACGGCACCGACGCCGTGCGCATGGCCCTCCTCCAGGGCGCCGCTCCCGGAACCGATATCGTGCTCACCGAAGAGCGCATGGAGAGCTCGCGCGCCTTCGCCAACAAAATCTGGAACGCCGCGCGCTTCCTCTTCTCCAAGATGGAAAGCTCCGGCGTCGAGCCCTGGGTTCCCGACAGCCTGGAAAAGTTCCTGCCCGAGGCCGGCCCCGACACGCTCGAAGTGCGCATCGAGGACCGCTGGATCTTCTCCCGCCTCAATATTTGCGCCGAGCTGGCCAACCGCGCCATCGCGCAGTACCGCTATCACGAAGCCGCGCAGGTGCTGTGGCACTTCTTCTGGCACGAATTCTGCGACTGGTACATCGAGCTCAAGAAACTCCGCTTTCAGGAAAACTCCGGCCTCACTCCCGGCTGGCGCAACACGCTGGCGGCCTTCGAAACCGCGCTCCGCCTGCTCCATCCCGCCATGCCCTTCCTCACCGAAGAGCTGTGGCAGCGCCTCGCCGGCAATCGCCCCACGCGCCCCGTGTCCATCGCGCTGGCGCCCTATCCGCAGTACCGCCAGGAGGCCACCGACTTCGCCGCCGAGCGCGAAATCGGCCTCGTCCAGGAGATCGTCACCATGGCGCGCACCCTGCGCGCCGAAAGCAAGCTCGATCCCAAGCTGCTCCTGGAAGGCACGCTGTACTCGCGGACCTTGGCGCTCGAAGTGGCCCAGCGCCATGCCGATGCCATCCAGAAGCTCGCCAATGTGAAGCTCGAATTCAACGCCGAAGCCGCGCCCAAGTCCTCCGCCGCCAGCCGCTCCACCGCCGAGTTCGATCTCGTGCTCCAGTTGCCGCGCGCGCAGGAAGACGCGCAGCGCCAGCGTCTTCAGAAGGAGTGCGAACAGCTCGCCAAAAACATCGCCAACATCGAGCGCCAGTTGGGCGACGAAACTTTCCTGGCCAAAGCCCCGCCGAAAGTGGTGGAATCGCTGCGCCAGAAACTGGGGGACTACCAGACCCAGTTCCAGAAGAACTGCCATGCGTGAGATCGTGCGCCTGGCCCTGGAAGAGGACATCGGCCCGGGCGACGTCACGGCGCGTGCCTGCGTTTCCGAAGCGCAGCTCGCGCGCGGCCGCTTCCTCGCGCGCGAGCCTCTGGTAATCGCCGGCCTCGAACTGTTGCACGAGCTCTACGAGCCGCCCGTCGCACTCGCCAAGCACGATGGCGACGCCTGCGCGCCCGGAGATATCGTCGCCGAAGTGTCGGGCCGCGCCCGCACGCTGCTCGAACGCGAGCGCGTGGCGCTCAATTTCCTGCAGCGCCTGAGCGGCGTGGCCACCGCCGCCCGCCAATTCTCCGCAGCCGTGGCCGGCACCGGGTGCCGCGTGCTCGATACCCGCAAGACCACCCCCGGCCTGCGCGCCCTGGAGAAAGCCGCCGCGGCCGCGGGCGGCGTCACCAATCACCGCATGGGCCTCTACGACGCCGTGCTCATCAAGAACAACCACATCGCCCTGGCGGGCGGCGTCCGCGCCGCCATCGAACGCGCGCGCCCGGCCGGCCTGCCCATCGAAATCGAAGTGCGGACGCGCGAGGAGATGCGCGAAGCGCTCTCCGCCGGCGCCGCCCATCTGCTGCTCGACAACCTCACCCCCGAAGAAGCCGCGCAGTGGATCCGCGAGATCGCCGGACGCGCCCGCGTGGAGCTTTCGGGCGGCATCACCCTCGGCAACGTCCGAGCCTACGCGGAGACCGGCGCCGCCTTCGTTTCCGCCGGCGCCATTACCCATTCCGCGCGCGCCATGGACATCGCCTTCCGCCTGGAGCCGGCATGACCCCGCTCGATATCGACCGCATCCGCCGCGAATTTCCCGGCCGTCCCATCGAGTATTTCCCCGCCGTCGGCTCCACCATGCACGCCGCCGCCGGCCGCCCGCCCGGCGCCGTCGTGCTGGCCGGCGAGCAGACCTCCGGCCAGGGACGCCACGGCCACTCCTGGCACTCCGAGCCGGGCTGCGGCATCTACTGCTCGCTCGTCCTGCACCCCATGCCCGTGCTCACCCTCGCGCTCGGCCTCGCCACCGCCGATGCCATCACGCGCGCCGCCGGCATCGCCTGCGATCTGCGCTGGCCCAACGACGTGCTGCTCGGCGGAAAGAAGGTCGCCGGCATCCTGGTGCAACTGGCGGCCAATCAGGCCATCGCCGGCATCGGCATCAACGTCAACCACCGGCGCTTTCCCGCCGCGCTCGCCGCCGAAGCCACCTCCCTGCGCATGCACACCGGCCGCGAGATCCCGCCCACCGATATTCTCATCGCGCTCCTCAATGCCGTGGACGAATTCCTCAAGCTGGACAAGATCTCCATTCTGCGGCTGTTCACGCACGCCTCCAGTTACGCTTCCGGACGCCGCGTCGTCGTGCACCAGCCGGAAGGCGATATCGTGGGAGTCACCGCCGGGCTCGACCCCTCCGGCTTCCTGATCGTGCGCCGCGACGACGGAACCGATACCCTGATTCTTGCGGGAGGCGTTCGTGCTGCTGGCTCTTGACGCAGGCAATAGCAATATCACCATCGGCGCTTTCGAGGGCCGCCGACTGGTCTGCCAATGGCGCCTGCGCACGGTCCACGACCAGACCGCCGACGAATGGGGCATCCTGCTGCACAACCTGTTCTCGCCCGCCGGCCTGAATATCGCCACCGTCGACGGCATGATCATCTCCAGCGTGGTGCCGCCCATCAACTCCACGCTCGCCTTCATGGCCGAGCGCTACTTCCATACCAAGGCCATGTTCGTGGGCCCGCGCACCGATCTGGGCATCGCCATCAAGTACGACAACCCCTACGAAGTGGGCGCCGACCGCCTGGTCAACGGCGTCGCCGGCTTCTACAAATACGGTGGCCCGTGCGTGGTGGTGGACCTCGGCACCACCATCAACTTCGACGTGATCTCGCGGGACGCCGAATACCTGGGCGGCGCCATCGCCGTAGGCATCGGCATCGCCATCGACGCGCTTTTCAGCAAGACCGCGCGCCTGCCGCTGGTCGATTTCCGCCCGCCCAAGAACGTCATCGGCACCAACACCGTGGCCAGCATGCAATCCGGCTTGTACTACGGCGCCATCGGCATGATCGACGGCATCCTGGAGCGTATCGTGGAAAAAATGGGGCCCGATACGGCGCTGGTGGCCACCGGCGGCCAGGCGCACATGATCGTCACCGGCTCGCGCTACCTCAAGACGGTCGATGAGCACCTCACGCTCGAAGGCCTGTCCATGATCTGGGAGCGCAACCTGGCCGCACGAGCGCCGCGGTGAACTATTACAACTACTTCACCGAGACCGAAGAGCATTTTCAAAGGGCCCGCGGCACGGCGCTGTTTCTCATGTCGCCGCTCGACTGGGCGCTCTTGGAAACGTGGAAGAACGCGGGTGTGCCGCTCGAAGCCGTGCTGCGCGGCATCGACGAAGCTTTCAAGAAATGGCACGCCCGCAAGGTGAAGACGCAGATGGTGAACTCGCTGGCCTTTTGCGCGCAGGCCGTGCTCACCGAAGCGCGCATTATGTCGGGCGCCGCACGCCCGCGCCAGGAGAGCGCCCCGCCCTTCACGCTCGACGAGTTGCGCGCCTGGCTGGAAACCAACGCCGCGGCGCTGCCCGCCGGCTACGAAGAGATCGGCGCGTCGCTCCGCACCCTGGCCGCCGAGGCGGAGCTGCATTTCTCCGACCTAGAAGCGCTTGAGCAGCGCCTGACCGTGCTCGAAGAGAAGATGATCGCCCAGGCGCGCACCCGGCAGAGCGAAGAGCAACTGCTGGCCGCGCGCCGCGACCTGGACCGCCAGTTACGCCCCTACCGCGGCAAAATGACCGCCGACCAGTTGACCATGCTGGAAAAGCAATACCTGGAGCGCAACCTGCTGGAACAGGCCGGCCTCCCGCGCCTCAGCCTGTTCTACATGCGGTAAGCAGGGCTGGCCTCGGCGTTCATTCCTCGCCGCCTGGCGGCTGGCTCGCGCGGCCCAGCGCATCCAGGGGCCACGTGCAGCCGGGGTCCGGCTCTATGCCAGCGGCGCTGGCTGCGTTGCGATATTGCCGAGCGAGTTTCTGGGCGAGCTGGAAGTACGCTTGGGGGAGCTTCGAGGCGAGGGGGGTGATGAGCCTCACTCCTTCGGCAAACTTCTCTGCCGCCTCCAGCGGCTTTTCAGCCCCAAGCAGGACGTTACCCCACGCCCCATGGCTTAACGCCAGGCCGGGCAGGAACGCTTCCCGGTTCTTCCCCACCAGCTCCCGGCAATTCTCCACCGCCTCTTGGATCGACTGCAGCGCCTCGCCACGCTGCCCCATTGCACTCTGGCAATTGGCCTGGTTGTTCAGCGCCATCGCGAGGTCGGGCAGGAACGCTTCCCCGGGCTCGGGAAACTCGCGGATGTGGCGAACCGGGTCGAGCGGCCGGAGTTCTTCTTCGAGCCCGCCGAGGATGCGGAGAAGGGATTGGTTGAAGGCGTCCCGGTGCTCGCCATCGACAAGCTCGGGTTGGAAGCGGCGAAGCAGCTCCCGCGGGAGATTCGCGGCCAGAAAGCACACCAGCTCGCGGGAGAGAATCAGTGGCTGGCGCGGAATGTCGAAGCCCGGCGGCGCGGTTCCGGCGGTTCGCCGGTAGCGGAACCAGTTGGTCCACTGCTCGAGCTGGGCGCGGAGAAGCGGCCAGCACTTCGAGGGGTCGCGCAGGTCGGCACTGAGCATCCGTGTGGGAAGATTGTCTTCCAGGATGGCTTGCCACAGGGGGTCGCCTTTGACGGGGACCCTTAGATTCTTAAATCGGAAATCGTAAACAAGAATACTTCAACATTTTTGGTGTAACATCACGCTGCAGCAAGCAGGTCAACGATTTGCTGGATGGCCTTGTCGGCCTTGTGATAGGCAGCTTCGAGTTTGCTCTCGGGCCGGTGAGCGGGGTCGGGCTGGTGGTGGAAGCAACTGTTGGCAAGTGGACCGCAGAGACGCTTGTGGAAGAACAAGAATAGAAGCGCAAC
>JAIQEX010000058.1 GCA_020073615.1 Terriglobia bacterium | reverse complement strand
TCGTGGATGCGAACCGTTCGACCAGGGCTGGCCCCCTCCGAACAGGTTGTCGCCATTGCCCTCCGCACTACCCTCCCGGAATTTCTCGCAACTCCCGCCAATCCCTCAATCCTCGTGAAATTCATCCGAGACAGGCTTGATCTGTCCAGAACCGAAGGAACCAGCTTGGCGGCATGAGTCGAAAACCTTCACATATCGGTACTCTCAAGCTATGCAGTACACCGCAGCAGCGTCGGCCGCATACCCGAGTATGGGAAGCCACCGAGCGATGGCACCGCCAAGCTGGTCGGTCGAAGAAAGAACGTTGGGCCAGGTGGGTGCCGGCACCCTGAACGGCAGCCTTGGGCAGCGCTCTCGGAGGAATTCCGACGCAAGGGACGTGATGTCGCCTCCACCCAACGCGCCGGGCTTCGGCTTCCGAATTGGCCAGGTCACGCCGTTGATATTTCCGGCGGCAAAGCCGATCCCCAGACACTTTAGAAGCACGCCGTCTAAATCGCGCTGCGTCAATGGCCGTGGCATTAGGGATTTTGCGAATGGAGACTTACAAATGTCCCAGTGCCTAGTTGCATTTACATCGATGTGAATCATCTGTATTGGCCCAGGCGCGAAACCCACCCTCCCACCCCCGCCGATATCGATAAACAACAACCCTGCGGAGCTACCACTGTCGGGCTTGTCAGGACCATCGGCCCAACCCGTAGGATCCATTCTATTTATTGGATTGGAACTCGCGTAAAGGTATTTGTGCAGTGTGGCAGGATCCATCGTAACGCCCACGGCGGGATCCATCGACAGGAATCGCCCACTCAGCGGACTGAAGAAGCGCGCGCGCAGGTAATAGAGACTGAGATCCGCGTCGTACTGTTCACCTCGGTAGAGAAATGTGTTCGGCGTGCTTCCCGTCGTGTTGACCGGGTTGCCCCATGCGTCGTAATCGTAGGTGTCCGTCACCGTGCTGGTGGCGTCCGTCAGCGTTCGGATACTACCGCCGCCGTCGTATCCATAGAAACTTGGCATCCAGGAGTTGCTGATGAGTTGGTTCTGACTGATGCGTTGCGAGCCATACGTGTATGTCCGTTGCACCCCGCTGCCAACGACCTCCTCGACAACTTGCGCGTATCCGGTCGGGTTGAGATCGTCCACCAGGTAGCGGATGGTTGCTCCGCCGACCGTCTTCGCTACGCGATTGCCGTCGCCGTCGTATTGCAGCGTCACGGTCGGGCTGCCGCTCATCGTCATCGACTTCAGACGGTTCTCGAAGTCATATGCAAACGTGCGGACACCTGACACAGTCGTGTTGCCGTTGGCGTCGTAGGTCTCGGTCGAGAGGCGGTCGTTCGCGTCGAACGTGGCCGACCCCGTTGTTATCCCTGGAAGCGTCGAGTTCTGATTCAGCCTGTTGCCGACGGGATCAAGCCCGTAATCAACTGAACCATTCTTCGATCTTGGGTCGAGGCTGATCGTCTCATTCGTCAATCGGTAGATGCCGTCGTAGCTCCAGTTCAACGTGCGGCCGTTGGGTTCCGTCGCCGATTGGCGGTTGTCTGTCGGGCCGAGTTGGTATGTGTATCCATTCAGCGATTTGAGGCGATTGAGATCATCGTAAGTGAAGCTGGACGCTAACCCGTTTGGATACGTCACAGTCGCCAGATTGCTCGCCGGGTCGTACGTGTACGCCGTCACGTTCTGCCCCGCTGGCAGTCGGTCGTCCACCACCGTGCTCAGCCGGTTCAGGCTGTCGTAGGTGTAGTTCACCGACACCCCGTTCGCGTTCGACGACTGCATCGACGCCACGTTCCCCGCTCCGTCATAAGTGTAGCCCAGCGTCCCTTGCGGCGTCTCCTTCTTGGTCAGCCGGTCCAGGTTGTCGTATGTGTACGTTGTCACCCCGCTGGCGTCCGTCATCGTCGCCAGCTTGCCGGTCGACGTGTACGTGAATGTCACCGCCGGCTCACCCAGGCTCGCGTCCGGTGTCTTGCTCAGCAGGCGGTTCAGGCTGTCGTAGGCGTACGCCGTCGTCTTCCCGTTGTAGTCCGTCAGGCTCAGCAGATTCCCCGCCGGATCGTACGTCCGGGTCTGCGTCTGCCCCACCGGCATCGTCTCCGTCTTCAATTGGCTCAGCACGTCGAAGCCGCTCTGGGTCGTATGGCCGTTGGCGTCGGTCGACGCGGTCAGGTTGCCGCTCGCGTCGTAGCCGTATGCCGTCGTGTTGTGCGCCGCGTCGGGGTGATTCACCTGCACCACCGATTGCAGTTGGTTGGCGGCATCGTACGTGTACTGGACCCGGTTGCCGGCCTGGTCGGTCACGGCGGTCAGGTTGCCGGGGCCGTCGTAACCGTATTGCGTGGTGGTCCCGTCGTCGTAGGTGGTCTTCTGCAAGCGCCGCCGTCCGTCGTATTGCTGCTGCGTCTTGTGCAGGTTGGCGTCGGTCGCCGTGATCTGGTTGCCGGCGTCGTCGTAAGCGTATTGCGTGGTGTGGCTGGCGGCATCGGTCACGCTGGTCAGCCGTCCGGCGGCATCGTAGTTGTAGGTGGTCGTGTGGCCGCCGGCGTCGGTCTCCGTCCGCTTCCGCCCATCGTCGTAGTAGGTGTAGCTGGTGCGAGCCGCGTCGGGGGTGCCGTAGGCCGTGGTCACCGCGATCAACCGCCCGGCCAAGTCGTACTCGTTGTGGGTGATGCGCGCCGCCTGATCGGTGGTGTCGATCGCGTTGTTGCGGAAATCGTAAGTGTACGTCGTCGCGGTGGGCGGCGTGGCCGGATACGTGATCTGCTTCAGGCGGTTGAGCTCATCGTAGTCATACGTGGTGGTGTGGCCGTTGGCGTCGGTCTCGCTGGCCTTGTTGCCATTGGCGTCGTAGGTGTAGCTGGTCACCCGCCCCAACGGCGCCGTGATCGTCTTCACGTGGCCCAGGGCGTCGTAGTCGTAGGTGGTGGCGCCGCCCGAGGGTGGCGTGACGCTCGTCTTCCGGCCCAGACTGTCGTAGGTGTAGGCGGTCTGGCGTCCCAGCGCGTCGGTTTCGCTCGCCAGGTTGCCGTACTGGTCGTAGGTGTAGGTGCTGGCGTGCCCCGGAGTGGCCGTCAGATCGTAGCCCACGGACTTCGCGGCCATGGTGCCGTTGGCATTGAAGGTGAAGCTGACTACCGGCCCGAGGCTGTCGCTGGCCAGCGCGGGCCAGAAGTTCGCATCGTAGGTGAAGCTGCGCGTGTTGCCCAGCTCGTCGGTGGTCGCGGTAGGCTCGCTGTAAGCGTTGTAGGTTGTGGTGCTGGTGGTGCCCGCTGGTGGGCGTCCTGGGATAGGTCACCGCCGTCCGGTTGCCGTTGGCATCGTAGGCGTAGCTGGTGGTGTGGCCCAGCGGATCGGTCACCGACGTCAGGTTGCGGTTGGCGTCGTAAACGTTGGTAGTAGTGTGGTGCAGCGGATCGGTGGAGCTCAGCAGCTTGCCGTAGCTGTCGTAGACCAGCGTGGCCTTGCCCGCGTCCGGATAAGGTAATGGTGGTGGTGCGGACGTCCAGATCATAGGCGTAGCTGGTGGTCTGGCCCGCCGCGTCGGTCACGGTTTGCAGCCGGCCGCTGGAATCGTACGTGGTGCTGGGCAGCCGATTGTGGCGCGGGTCGGTCCCGCCGGTGTACAGGTGCGTCCCGTCGTAGGTGTACGAAGCCGCCGTGTCCACTTCCGGATATTTCACCCCGGCCAGGTTCCCGGCATCGTCGTAGGTGTATTGATACTTGCTTGCCCAGCGGGTCGGTGATCTGCGTGATGCGGCCCTGGGCGTCGCCGGGACCGGGGCCGTTGATGAAGAGCGTCTGAGTGTCCTGGGTTCCGCCTCGAAGGGCAGTTTTCATGCGACAGGCTGCGCGGGACACGGTATGGAATAGGCACCCCGAAAACCGGATTCGCCGATAGAGCGGCACAGCTCTTGAGTCACATAGACTATCGAATGAAACGGATTGAACCACTGATTTGACTTGAATATGGGACCTGGGGAGCCCAACGGCAGCGGGGCGTAGTCTCGGCCGTCACGGTTGTAAGTTCGAGCGCCACATAGTTGACAGATGTCGTAGGTCGCTTTTGAAAGGTCGACATCCGACTTCAGTGAAATGTCCAACTGCACAACGTCCCGGAAAACCGCTCCGGATTTGTAATCCAGGACGGGTCGACTCGGGATGCCAAATGGACGAAAGACCTCGTCGAACATTTCCTTTTTGACCAATAACTCGTCCTCTACCCAGTTCAACTGAAATATTCCGCGACTGGCCGCCCACTTTGGTTCTGCGGAGAGATGAATCGGAAGCACTTGCTCAGATCCACTACGGCAGCTAGGACAAGCTGTTCTGTAGGTCATCTTGTAAAACTCCAGTACGTCCTGGGGCTGCGGAAACCCCCTCAGCGATGCGGTCAAGGCTAGGAAAGGCGCGTTCTTCCTCTCTGCCCCGCTGAATTTGGCGAGGGCAAAATCGGCTAGAGAGTCTTTGGTGCTACCGTAGCGGGCCACAACGGAAGCATTCGCTGGATGAGCAGCCCAGGCACAATGATATTCATTCAGGAACATAGCAATCCTTGGCCATGAGGGATCGTCTTCCGACACGTCTGGGATCAGAATGCGCCCATTCGGATTCGCAGGGAAAGACAAACCAAATGATTCCAGAATCGGATCTGCTATTTCGGCGTCGAGATGTAAACGGTGATGAATGACCATATGGCTATGGATACGTTGGCCACACTCCCTCCTGGAGTGCCTTCTCAATAAAGGCTACAATCTGCGGTTCATACTTGTAGACTATCCTGATGGCTCGCATGACCTGTTCTTCGGTGTAGCAGGTTGGCGGTCCGCCACGCGGTCGGTATGGGAGCTCGTCCCTAAACGAGTTTGTATATGGTTGGTGATCCTCGACTGCCACTACGATCGCGGCGCGTAGAATACAGACCAATTTCGACTGTTGCTTCATCAAAGCGGAGCCCAGCCGCTGTTCAATCAGGTGGTGAGACTGGAGACCGGAACTTGCCTCCTGTTGCTCGTACTCGAAAATCATGGGGTGCCCGGTTGGGTCCATGAAGTTCGTTGGATTGCCTTCGACGTACAGGTACGAGTGCAGGCTCTTCGGATTCTCGACATCTCCGTCCTGTGGCGCTCTACTCAGGAATCGACCGCTCAAAGGATTGAGGTACCGGGCTCGCAGATAGTAGAGATTCAGGTCTGGGTCGTATTGCTCAGCACGGTACAGGTACACGTTCGGCGTCGAGCCGGTCGTGTTAACTGCGTTGCCCCAGGCATCGTAGTCGTAAGAATCCATCACCGTTCCGGTCGCGCTGATCAACTGCCGAACGCTGCCACCGCCGTCGTATCCGTAAAAGGATGGCGTCCAGGTGGCGCTGATCAGTTGGTTTTGGCTGATGCGCTGCTTGCCGTATGTGTAGGTCCGCTGAACTACGGTGGTGACGACCTCCTCGACCACTTGGGAGTAGCCGGTTGGGTTCAAGTCATCGACCAGATAGCGCGTGGTCACACCGCCGAAAGCCCTCGCAACTCGGTTGCCGTCGCCGTCGTATTGCAGCGTGACCGTCACGGGTCCGTTGTTCAACGCCATCGACTTCGCGCGATTCTCGAAGTCGTACGTGAAGGTTCGGTTGCCCGTAGTCAGGGTGTTGCCGTTCGGGTCGTAGGTCTCGGTGGAGAGGCGGTCGTTGGCGTCGTAACTGAGGGTGCCCACCGTCGAGATGCCCGGCAGGGTCGAGTTCTGGGAGTTGCGGTTGCCTACCGGGTCAAGGCCGTAGTCCACCGAACCGTTCTTTGCGTGCGGATCGAGGCTGATAGTCTCTTGAGTCAAGCGGTAGATGCCGTCGTAAGTCCAGTTCAACGTGCGCCCGCTAGGCTCGCTGGCGGCAGTTCGATTGCCGGTCGGGCCTAATGTGTATTGATATGCGTTCAGCGACTTCAGGCGGTTCAACTCGTCGTAAGTGAAGTTGGACACCAACCCGTTTGGATACGTCACCGTCGCCAGATTGCTCGCCGGATCGTACGTGTATGTCGTCGTGTTCTGGCCGGTTGCCAGCCGGTTGTCCACTACCGTGCTCAGCCGGTTCAGGCTGTCGTAGGTGTAGTTCACCGACACCCCGTTCGCGTTCGACGACTGCATCGATGCCACGTTCCCGGCTCCGTCATAAGTGTAGCTCAGCGTCCCTTGCGGCGTCTCCTTCCGCGTCAACCGGTCCAGGTTGTCGTACGTGTACGCCGTCGTGCCGCTGGCGTCCGTCATCGTCGCCCGCTTGCCCGTCGACGTGTACGTGAAGGTCACCGCCGCCTCGCCCAGGCTCGCGTCCGGTGTCTTGCTCAGCAGGCGGTTCAGGCTGTCGTAGGCGTACGCCGTCGTCTTGCCGTTGTAGTCCGTCAGGCTCAGCAGATTCCCCGCCGGATCGTACGTCCGGGTCTGCGTTTGCCCCACCGGCATCGTCTCCGTCTTCAACTGGCTCAACACGTCGAAACCGCTCCCGGTGGTGTGGCCGTTGGCGTCGGTCGACGCGATCAGGTTGCCGCTCGCGTCGTAGCCGTATGCCGTGGTGTTGTGCGCAGGGTCGGGATGGTTCGCCTGCACCACCGATTGCAGTTGGTTGGCGGCATCGTACGTGTACTGGACCTTGTTCCCCGCCTGGTCGGTCACGCCGCTCAGGTTGCCCGGACCGTCGTAGCCGTATTGCGTGGTGGTCCCGTCGTCGTAGGTGGTCTTCTGCAAGCGCCGCCGCCCGTCGTATTGCTGCTGCGTCTTGTGCAGGTTGGCGTCTGGTTGCCGGCGTCATCGTAAGCGTATTGCGTCGTGTGCCTGGCGGCGTCGGTCACGCTGGTCAGCCGTCCGGCGGCATCGTAATTGTAGGTGGTGGTGTGGCCGCCGGCGTCGGTCTCCGTCCGCTTCCGCCCATCGTCGTAGTAGGTGTAGCTGGTGCGGGCGGCATCCGGCGTGCCGTAGGCCGTGGTCACCGCGATCAACCGCCCGGCCAGGTCGTACTCGTTGTGCGTCGTGCGGGTCGCCTGATCGGTGGTGTCGATCGCGTTGTTGCGGAAATAGTAGGTGTACGTCGTCGTGGTGGACGGCGTGGTCGGATACGTGACCTGCTTCAGGCGGTTGAGCTCATCGTAGTCATAGGTGGCGGTGTGGCCGTTGGCGTCGGTTTCGCTGGCCTTGTTGCCATTGGCGTCGTAGGTGTAGCTGGTCACCCGCCCCAACGGCGCCGTGATGGTCTTCACGTGGCCCAGGGCGTCGTAGTCGTAGGTGGTGGCGCCGCCCGAGGGCGGCGTGACGCTCGTCTTCCGGCCCAGGCTGTCGTAGGTGTAGGCGGTCTGGCGCCCCAGCGCGTCGGTTTCGCTCGCCAGGTTGCCGTACTCGCCATCCGGCCGCTCAGTTGGCTCGCGCCCTCGCCCAGGCGGATGGTGGAGAAGACCTCGGCCAGCCCCTCGCCGAGCCAGGGCGGAAGCTGCAGCCCGGCGGCGTGCAGGACCAGGTGCGCATACTCGTGCGCGGCCACCTGGAAGTCGCCGCGCTCGCCCACGGTCATCACGATGTAGTCGCGGCTCTCCGTGCCCGCGTAGTAGGCGTCGGCTGCCCAGCGCAGGCGGTACGGCGCGTAGTCCTTCGTGGAACGGAAGGCGATCACGCGCACCGCGGGCCGGCCGGAGAGGTCGAACCCGGTCTGCCGCTCGAAGCAGGCGCGCAGTTGTTCGAACCACATCAGGGCCAGCCGGGCGGTGCGTTCGCCGGCCTGCGAATACACCTCGAAGTGTTCGCTCTTGGCGGCCGTCCACGTGGCGCCGTCTCCCGCGAACGCCGCGCAGCAGAGCAACGGGAGTGCGGCGATACGATGGAGTGCAGCCGGCATGGATGAACCCGGGAAGCTATTACCTGAATATAGCGGGTTGGCGGCAACAGTAGGGAAGGCGCTCCCACCCGCGTCCCGGCCGCAACGCCGGGACTCCCGCCCGAACTATCATGGTTGGGGGTCTCGCATGAAATTTCTGCTGAACGTCAAATTCACGCTGCGGCTGCTGCGCAAGAGCCCGGCCGTGGCGCTGTCCGCGATCCTGGCCGCCGCTCTGGGCATCGGCGCCGCCAGCGCCATGTTCAGCGTCGCCGATGGCGTGCTCCTGCGTCCGCTGCCGTTCCCCCGCGCCGAACAACTGGTCAACGTCTGGGAAAGCAATCCGGGCCGCAGCATTCCGAAGATGGTCGCCGCGCCGGGCAACTATTTCGACTGGCGCGCGCAGAACCAGGTCTTTTCGGCCATGGGAGCCTACCAGCAGAACACTTTCAACCTGGGGTCGCGCGACAGCGAGCCCGAACGCTTCGTGGGCGCCATCTGCGACCCCGGTTTTTTTGCGGCGCTGGGGGTCGCGCCCGCCGCGGGACGCGTATTCACCAGCGAGGAGGACCAGCCGGGCCGCGACGGCGTGGTGATCCTCGGGTACACGCTCTGGCAGCAGCGTTTCGGCGCGGACCCGAACGTGGTGGGGCGGAATCTCGATCTCAACGGGCGGCAGCGGACGGTGATCGGCGTCATGCCGCGGGGCTTCGAGTATCCGGCGCAGGCGGTGATGTGGTCGCCGCTCGGTCTCGACGCCGAGACCCGGGCGCGGCGCGACTTCCACCGCCTGCGCGTAGTGGCCCGCCTGAAAGACGGGGTGACCGTGGAACGGGCGCGCGCGGAGTTGCAAACCATCGCGGCGCACCTGGCGCAGGCGTATCCCGACATCAACAAGGATGAGACCGCGGTGGTCAACTCCGTGCTGGACGACCTGGTGGGCGACATCCGGCCGGCGCTGGTGGTGCTGCTGGGCGCGGTGGGTGCGGTGCTGCTGATCGCCTGCGCCAACGTGGCCAACCTGCTGCTGGCCAAAGCGTCGGGGCGGCGGCGCGAGATCGCCATCCGCAGCTCGCTCGGCGCCGGCCGCGGGGTCATCCTGCGCCAGATGCTCACCGAGAGCATGCTGCTGGCGGCCATTGGCGGGGCCGCCGGCCTGCTGCTGGCCTGGCTGTCGTTTCACGGGCTCCTGTCGCTGGCTCCGGCCAACGTGCCGCGGCTGGAGCAGGTGCGCCTGAACTGGCGCGTGGTGGAGCTGGCGCTGGGCCTCTCGCTGGCCACCGGGATTCTGTTCGGTCTGGCGCCGGCGTGGTATGCGGCGCGCATCGACGTGAGCGCCATGCTGAAGGAAGGGACGCGCGGCAGCACCTCGCGCAGCCCCCTGCGCAGCGTCCTGGTGACGGGGCAGGTGGCCATCGCGGTGGTGCTGCTGGCCGGTTCCGGCCTGTTGATTCGCAGCTTCGCCGAGATCCTGCGCGTGGACGCCGGCTTCCGTCCCGAGGGCCTGATGACCATGCGCCTGGCGCCGGCGCCGGTAAAATACCGCGGCCACAACGACCTCCAGATTCAACTGGCGCGCGGCATTCTGGAGCGCGTCTCGGCCGTGCCCGGGGTGCGTTCGGCGGCCATTTCGACCGACGTGCCGCTGCTGGGGAACCCGATCTTCATCATGCGCTTCGAGGGCCGGCCGCCGGTCACGCCCAGCCAGGCGCCGCTGGCCAACTATTTCTCCGTGACGCCCGGCTTTTTCGAAACCATGGGGATGCGCCTGGTGCGCGGCCGCGGCATCACGGAGCGCGACGCGGCCGGCTCGCCGCTGGTGGCGGTGGTGAACCAGACCCTGGCGGACCGCTATTTTCCCGGCCAGGACCCCATCGGCAAGCGCCTCGAGATCGCCTTCAGTACGCCGCCCAACTGGCGCGAGATCGTGGGCGTGGTGGCCGACGTCAAAACCGCGGGCCTGGATCAGGACACGCCCGTCCAGGTGTATACGGCTTACCTGCAGCTGCCGTCTTTCCTGAGCGGCTTTGTCTCGCCTATGACGGTGCTGGCGCGCACCGCGCAGGAGCCCGGCCCGCTGGGCGGGGCCATCAAGGCGGCGATTCTGGCGGTGGACCGCGCGCAGCCGGTCTACGCCGTGCAACCGATGACCGAGGTGGTCTCGCAATCCATCGCCCAGCGGCGGACGGCGCTGATCCTGCTGGCGTTCTTTGCGGCGTCGGCCTTGCTGCTGGCGGCCATCGGCGTCTACGGCGTCATGTCCTACATGGTGACGCAGCGGACCGGAGAGATCGGCATCCGCATGGCCCTGGGCGCGCGGGCGTCGCAGGTTTCCTTCCAGGTGGAGCGGCAGGGTATGACGCTCGTGGCGGCCGGCCTGGCGGTGGGCCTGGGCGGCGGACTGGCACTCACGCGCTACCTGGCGCCGTTGCTCTTCCGCGTGCACCCCCGCGACCCGGCGGTCTTCGGCGGAGCCGCGGCCGTCCTCATCGCGGTGTCGCTGGCGGCCTGCTATCTGCCGGCCAGGCGCGCGTCGCGGGTGGACCCGATGGCCGCGTTACGCTGCGAGTAGAACGCCGATGCTACCCTAAGACAGCGCCCACCATTAACGTAAGGCACTACCACGAACCGCCAGCCCTGTGTTTAACATTGAGGATGGAAAGGCAGGTGCTTTATGATGTGGGCGACTGCTGCATTCCTGATCGGATTTCTTCTCATCTCGTCTTCCTCCCGCGCGACCTTAGGCGGATGGCTGGGCAATGCGTCGAAGTGGATCGGCGATTGGGCTCCTTTTTCATACGTTATTATTCTCCTCGTGATCGCGGCGTCGATTGTCCCGGTAGTCCTCATGGCGCGCTGGCCGCGCCGCGAGGATCCCGTGAATCCCATGGCCCGCTACAAGGACGACGAGGTGCTGCCGGACTGAAGCAGCGCCAGCGCCTGCCGCGCCTCGCGGTGTTATACTCCCTCACGAAGGAGTCCGCCGATGATCGCGATCCGCCTGCTGGTAGGGACCTTACTCGTCTCCGGCCTGGCTTATGGCGCCGCGGAGGCCGGCGCGGTGACCGAAGCCGCCAACCGCGTGGACCAACTGGCCGCCAAGGCGCCCCAGGCCGTCGCGCTCGAGTTCCGCATGCTGGCTGCGCAGTCCCTGCAGTTGCGGCATCCCGATCTGGCCCGCCGGTTCGTGGCGGGCGTGGTGGAACAACTGAGCGATGGCAAGGGTATCGCAGTTTCGTCCGGCGTGGCTGTGGCGCTGGCCAGGCTGTCGCCGTCCGATGCGGTCTCGCTGGCGAAGTCGGCCGCGGAGCGAACGCCCGGGCTGATCATAGCGCTGGCAAACTGGAACCAGGCGGACGCCGCCGTCGCGCTGTTCCGCGAGAGTCTCTCCCGCGGGCAGGCGAGACTCACGGATACATTTCCTTTGCTGGCCCTGGCTCCGCTCGCCAGGGAGAAGCCCGAGGAAGCGGCCAGGCTGTTCCAGGAAATGCTGGCGACAATCTCCTTCGATGCCCTGGATCCCGCCGACGCGTTGCGGCTGACCAATCTCACCAGCGCCATCGCCTCCGCGGCGCCCAAGCTGGCTGCTGATACCTACGAGCGCATCCTGACCGCCGTATCCGCGCCCGGCTGGGGAGAGCAGGTTCCCATGGCCATGGCCTTCCCGACCAGGTCTGCAACCATCACCACGGAAAATGCGCGTGACACCCTGCTGGTAGCCGCCGGCAGCCGCCTTCACGCGCTGGCCCCCGAGCGCCTGGAGAAGCATAAGTCCCTGCTGGCGCGGTGGGACCTGTCGGACCCGGTGACCCTCAAATACTTCCGGCCGGGCAGCGGCAGCTCCATCCCTCCCCCGGCAACCGCGTCCATCCGGCAGCGCATGGGACAACTGCGCGGCCTCCCCACCGACGCCGACCGCGCCCGGATGGCGATCGCTCTCGCCGCCGAAATCCGCGCCCTTCCCGCGGGTACAGAGAAGCTCGACCTGGCCTCCGGACTTTGCAATCTGTCGACCGAAGGCGATCTCGGCAAAGAAGCCCTCGCCGCGGTCGCCGCCGCGCTGGCCGCGGCCATGCGCGATAGCTCTCCCGGCGCCGGCAACTATATGGAACTGGCCAGCCTGGTGCGCTATGAGCACGTGCCCGCGCCCGCCGAAGATCCCGCGCTCGAAGCCGCCATGGCCGTGCTCGCGCTGCGCGAACAACTGGTCGGGGAGAACGGCTTCACGCTCACCGCCATGGATGGCAAGGCCTACAACCTCGATGCCCTGCGCGGCCGCGTGGTGCTGCTCAACTTCTGGGCCACCTGGTGCCCGCCCTGCCGCAAAGAGATGCCCGACATGGAAAAGCTCTACCAGCGTTTCTCCGCCAAGGGGCTCACCGTGCTCGCCGTATCCGACGAAGAACGCGAGACCGTGGCCGGCTTCCTCCGGAAGCAGAGCTACACCTTCCCCGTGCTGCTCGACCCCGGCGGCAAAGTGGGCGCCGCCTTCAACGTGGAAGGCATCCCCAAGAGCTTCCTCTTCGACCGCGGCGGCAAGCTGGTGGCCCAGGCCATCGACATGCGCACCGAGCGCCAGTTCCTGGCGATGCTGCAGCAGGCGGGCCTGGAATAGCCCATGCTGGCCTATCTGGACACCGCCATCGGCTTTGTCATCGTGATGCTGGCGATCAGCCTCCTGATCACCATCCTGACCCAGATGGTCTCGGCCCTCGTCAATCATCGGGGCAGTAACCTGCATTGGGGTTTGAAAGTTCTCTTCGCCAACATCGATCGCGATGCGTTTCCCCAACTGACCGCCCAGGCCGCCGACGTCTCGCGCCAGGTTCTCACGCACTGCCTGGTTTCCGATTCCTGGTTCTCCGGCAACCGGGCCGCCCATTGGTTCGCGGCGGAAATCCCGCTGTTGCGGATGCTCTTCGACCGCTTTCAGCTCGCCTCGGCGATCCGGCCGGGCGAGCTGACGGACATCCTCGACCGGATAGCCTCCGCCTTGCCGGCCGCTCCTCCGCCGCCCGCCCCGGTGCCGCCTGCCGCCCAGCTTCGGTTGGACATCCGGAATCTCCTGGCCACCTCCGCCGGCCGCCTGGAATCGTGGTTTGGATCGATGATGGACCGCGTATCGCAAAAGTTCGCCACCTACATGCGCCTGTGGACGGTGGCGTTCGCTTGCACATTCGCGTTGGTGACCGGATTGAACACCCTGAACCTGGCCGGCGAGATCTACCGCAACGGCCTCCTGCGCGACGCGCTCGTCGGCGCGAGCCAGCAGGTGACCGCAGCCGCGACCACAGTTCTCGACCCGCAGAATTCGCTGGCGGCGAAATACAGCGCCGCCTTACAGGACGCCGTCAAGGGAGTGACACCGCCCTTGCCGCAGCCCCCGCCGCCGATTACCACGACGGCGGCGGGAATCGAGTGGATTGAGGGCCACGTGCCCGAGGCGCAGCGCGCGGCGGTGCGCAATGCCTTCAACACCGCCGCCAACGCCGCCGCCGATAAGTACCTCCAGGACGGCAAGGACACCGCCGGCAAGCTGGTCGGCATTACGTCGCAGGCGGGGATTCAAATCCTCAAGTTCCACTGGCCTCCCGGCTTCACGCAGCAGCCGTGGCGTGCCGAAATCAAATACCTGATCGGCGTGTTTCTGACCGCGGCCTTGCTGAGCCTGGGAGCGCCATTCTGGTTCAACGCGCTGAAGTCGCTGGCGAATCTCCGCCCCATCCTGGCCTCCAAGCAGCAGGCGGAGCAGGAGCAGGCCGGCCGCGGTTGAGAGCTGCGCTGCCGCCCGCTCAGCAGTGCGATTCAGCGGCGGCCGCGTGGTCGCGCATGCCCATGCTTTCCAGCGTGAGCGTGAGCGCCATCTCCTTGTGATTGCGCACCACCGTCACCGGGAACGTCCGCTTGGCCCGGAGCTGGCGCAGCGCGCTGGAGATGTCGCGCGTGCTCGAGATGTTGTTATCGTCCACCTTCACGATCACGTCTCCGGCTTTGATGCCCGCTTTGTCCGCGGCCGAATTCCGCGTCACCGACTTCACCAGCACGCCGTCCTTTACTCCGAAGAACTCCGCCAGTTGCGGCTGCCGCTCCAGCGGCTCGCCCACGATACCCAGGGTGACGCTCTGCCAGATGGTTTGGATCTGCGGGAATTCGATGACCGGCATGGGCGGAATGGGGGGGATCTTCACGGTGTACGCCCAGTCGCCGCCGTCCATGGTCATGCCCTTGTGCGCGCCCAGCGTGGCCGTGAGCGTCTGCGCCGCACCGTTGCGCCACACCCCGATCTTCACCTGGCGGCCGGGCGGAGTCTCGCGCACCAGGCGTCCGAGCTGTTCCTGGCCCTCCACGCGCTGGCCGTTGTATTCCAGCACCACGTCGCTTTCCTTAATGCCCGCCTTGGCTGCCGGGCTGTCCTCGTCCACCTGCGTCACCTCCGCCCCGTGCTCATCCTTGAGCTTCAGGGCCTTGGCGCGCTCGCTGGTGATGTCCACCACGCCGATGCCCAGCCAGGAAGTCTCCTTCTGCGCAAAGAACGCCGTGGCCGTGCGCGCGTGCGACGGCGGCGCCGGCGCGGGCGGAGGAGTTGGGGCCTGCCCGAAGGCGCCCGGCACAGCCAGCGCGGCGGCCAGCGATGCCATGCCAATTGCCAGATCGATTCTCATGGGAATATGACCTCTGTTATTGACGCTTGATGAAGATCGTGCCCGCCGTGGCCGAAATCTGCAGCAACGGCCCTCCGCCGTTCACCGCCCCTTCCGCCACTACCTGCGTTCCCTGCCGCCGCACCTGCAGCTCCCGAAAATCGGAAATGATGCGCCGCAGGGTATCGGCCATTTCGTTTTCGGCGCGAATCCTCACCCCTACGTTAGACGGAATGAAGACCGTGATGTCACCGTTGCCGGTCGCCAGGAACGAATCGGCCAGCTTGCCGCCCAGCAGGGTCGCCAGGATGCTGCCCATGGCCGTGGATACGCTCATGCTGCCGGTAATATTGGTCAGCCGGATGCCCCCCGTCCGCGATTCGCAGCGCACCCCCGCCGCCGCCCCCACCTGCACCGGGCCGGCCATGTTGCGCGCCGTCACGATGCCGCCGGCTTTGCCGATGATGATCGGCCCGCCGCCGTTGACGGCGTTCACCGGTCCGCCCGCCGATTGGATGCGCACCGTGCCGCCGGCCGTCTCCGCCGTCACCGCCCCGTCCACCTGCATGGCCGTGATATCGCCGCCATTGGTCTGCATCACCGCTTCCCCGCGCACCGTTCCCACGGTGATGTGTCCCGCCCCGGTGGCGCAATGCAGCGACCCCTCCACCAGTCCCACGTGAATGGCGCCGCCTCCGGTAACCAGCCGGCAATCGCCGCGAATGCGGTCGCAGCGAAGCTGGTCGGCCACCGAGTCTATCTTGAGCGATCCGTCGATTCCGTTGGCTTCCACGGCGCCGTCGCTGTTGGAGATTTCGACCAGCTTCAAGTGCGGCGCCCGCAATACCGCGGTCGCCGTAGCTGCCCCGCCCGGCATGGTCAATACCACCCATTCGCCGCGCGATTCGGCGCGCACCGCAAACCGCTCCAGCAGGCGGCGCGCCTGCTCCGCCGTACGCGCCTTCACCCCCACCTTCACGGTGTAGGTCAGCTCGCGGGCTACCCCGCCTTCCAGCGTCACCGGCCCGTGGGCATTGATGCGCAGCCGCGGCGCCGCGGCCACCGTGCCGCGGAAGGTGCGCACCCATTGCCCGTTCTCGCGCGTCACCGCCGGCTGGGACCAACCCGCCGGCGCCAGCACAGCGAGCGCGGCCAGGGCCTCAAAAAGTGCCAATCGATGCATTCATGTCCTTCAACGCCTTTTCGCACTTCAGGCGCACGCCGCTGTTGTTTTCCTTCTGTACCAGGTTTTGCAGTACGCCCACCACCGAATCGTCGCGGCGCGCCACCAGCAGGTCCACCACCTGCATGCGCACCGCCGGGTTGTCGTCCACCAGCAGCACCTTGGCCAGCGCATTGCGCACCTCGGCGTCGCCGGTCAGGGGCTTGAGCCCTTCCAGCGCCTTCAGCCGCACGCCCGCATTGGGATCGTGCGCCACCGCGTTGAGCAGCGCATCGCGCACTTCCCCGGAATCCGCCCGGCTGCGCAGCAGGCCCACCGATTCCACCCGCACCGCGGGATTTTCCTCGTGCGCCGCCGCCAGCAGCAGCTTCTGAATGTTCTGGTCCTCCATGTTTCCGGAGACCACGCGGCGCCGCGTTTCGTCGAAAGCGATGCGCACCCGGCCGGCGCTGTCCGGCTCCACGTTGCGCACCGTGGCGAACACCTCGCCCGCGGGCGAAGCCGGCTGCGAAGTTGCGGCGTTGGGATTGGTCCCCGTGAAGCGCGCGGCGAAGAAGCCGATGGCGATCAGGGCCAGCGCGCCGACCGGCTGCCGGTAGCGCTGGAACCCGCTCAAGGTGGCGCCCATGGCCTCCAGGAACAGCTTCCAGGGCCCCTTGGCCGGTTTCGCCGCCGGATGCGTAATGCCGCCCGCAATGGCCGCCATCAGGCCGTCGCGGCAGTCCTCCAGCAGCAGCGGCGGAATCTCCTGCTGCCGCCGGTCGAGCGCCGCCGCCAGTAGCCGCAGCCGCTCCCGTTCGCGCTCGCACGCGGCGCACTCGTGCAGGTGCTCCTCCAGCAGGTCTTCCTCTTCCGGCGTCAGCTCGCCGTAATAGTAAAGCGGAATCAGCTTCCGAAGCGAATCGCACGTCATACAAAATCTCCCAACACCGAGCGCATCTTCTGGGTCGCGCGGAAGAGGCAGTTCTTGGCCGCCTCTTCGCTCGTCCCCAGCATTTCGCCGATGTTCCGCAATCGCAGTCCCTGGTAGTGCCGCAACTCGAAAACCATGCGCTCGCGAGGCGTCAGATCCTCCAGCGCTCCTTCAATCCGCTGCTTCAACTGCCGGTTCCACATGGAGCGCTCCGGGTCCGCTTCCGCGGCATCCTCCTCGAAACTCTCCATGCGGTCGATGGGCCCATCCGATGTCTCCACCACCGCCGGCTCCTCCTTGCGGACTTTTCTCTTCCGCAGTTGATCCAGGCAGATGTTGGTCACAATCCGGTACAGCCAGGTGTGGAAGCTGCAATCGAACCGGAAAGCATGCAGGTTCCGGTAGACCCTGAGGAACGCTTCCTGGTAGACATCGCGTGCATCTTCCGGCGACCGCAACAGGTTCATGGCCAGGCGGAGCACACTCTGATCGTACGCGCGCACCAGTTGCTCGAACGCGTCCTGGTCTCCGCGCTGGGCCGCCCGAATTAGAGCATCAACCTGTGGACTCAATCGGGCGCCTGCCGCTCCGGCTGCTCCCTGGGCCATAAACTCCGCTATTCTAATGCCTGAACCGTGCTCCCTTTTGTCATCTGCCTGTGGAATTGGACGTGCCTGTGGCGGAATCGTCACGGTGGGCCGTGGAGGCTCTCCCAGCCGCCTGGTTTGGCTGCCGTAAGCCACTGATTCTATTGTGCCCTGATGCCCGGACGAGGCCGTCCGCCGCAGGCCGCGCGGTGCGTCAGCGGGCTGGCGGCACCGCCCGATGCCGCATAGTTTTTCCCAATATCGGGAATGCGGCAGAATTCGTGGGGCAGTCAGTGCCGGCTGCCGCCGGCCCTTATGATGCCATGCGCTGGGCGCGCGACAACGCCCCCTCATATCCCCGCACCACGTGATAGACGCAGGCGTCGAAGAACCGGCCGATGCGCAACTCCAGCTCCTCTTCGGCATACAAGTTCATGGCGGTCATGGGGAAGCCCTGCTCGTGCACGAACCCGATGATCTTGTCCTTCAGAATGTGCAGCCGCAGCACCGCCTCGTGCAGCGGGATGTTCTCTTCAAACCGCATCCCGCCCAGTACCTGGAACCGGCGTTCGATCTCTTCGCCTTTCGGCGCCGAAAGCGAATATGCCAGGTCTTTGAGCACGCTACGGCACCACTCGCGAAACTCCGCGTCGCTTTGTTGCGACAGGTTCGGCATCTCCGGGTGCTTCCTTACCTCCCGCATCAGGCGCGCCGCCATCTCCTCCCAATGATCTTCAATGACTTGGACCAGCTTTGTGGAAATCATAGCCCCCCTCAGGCTTGGAGCGCCGGTGGGTATTCCGCACCCAGCAGCTTGCGTGAAAAGCCCCGGTGCTTCTACCTATATTATGCCAAAATTCTCCCGTTTTATGCACAATCTGTTGAAATTTGAGACATTCGGGTGTGGATATCTGCGTGCAGGTGTTCCGCCGAATCACCCCGTTTGCGGTCCAGGAGGATGCACGCATGGATAACGAGACGTTGACCATCACCGACAATCGTACGAATCAGAACTATACCATCCCGATTTCCCACGGCACCATTCGCGCCATGGATCTTCGCCAGATCAAGACCGGCCCCGACGATTTCGGGCTGATGACCTACGATCCGGCCTTCATGAACACGGCGTCCTGTCAGAGCGCCATCACCTTTCTGGACGGCGACAAGGGCATTCTGCGCTATCGCGGCTATCCCATCGAGCAACTGGCCGAGCACTGCACCTTCCTGGAGGTTGCCTACCTCCTGCTCAACGGTGAATTGCCCACCGCCGACGAGCTCGCCTACTGGAACTGCGACGTCATGCGGCATACCATGATCCACGAGAACGTGAAGAAGTTCATGGACGGCTTCCACCACGATGCCCATCCCATGGGGACCCTGCTCAGCACGGTGGCCGCGCTCTCCACCTTCTATCCCGATGCGCGTAACATCAGCGACCCCAAGATCCGCCGCAAACAGATCGTCCGCCTCATCGGCAAGATGCCCACCTTGGCCGCCTATGCATACCGGCACCGCCTGGGGCTGCCCTACATCTACCCCGATCCCGAACTCTCCTACACCAAGAACTACATGCACATGCTGTGGAAGCGGACGGAGCCGAAGTACGAGGCCAACCCGGTGCTGGCGCATGCCCTCGAAGTGCTGTTCATCCTGCACGCCGACCACGAGCAGAACTGCAGCACCAGCGCCATGCGCGCCGTAGGCAGTTCCAACGCCGACCCCTATGCCACCACCGCCGCCGCGATTTCCGCGCTGTGGGGGCCGCTGCACGGCGGCGCCAACGAAGAAGTGCTGCGCATGCTCGGCGAGATCGGCTCCAAAGACCACATCCCCGCCTTCATCGACCAGGTCAAAGAGGGCAAACGCAAGCTGATGGGCTTCGGCCACCGCGTTTACAAGAACTACGATCCGCGGGCGCGCATCATCAAGCAGGTGGCCGAGGAGGTCTTCGAGGTCACGGGGCGCAATCCCAAGATCGATATCGCCCTGGAACTGGAGCGCATCGCGCTTTCCGACGACTACTTCATCAAGCGCAAGCTGTATCCCAACGTGGACTTCTACTCCGGGATCATCTACCAGGCCATGGGCTTCACCCCCGACCAGTTCACCGTGCTGTTCGGCATTCCGCGCACCGTCGGCTGGCTGGCCCAATGGGACGAGATGCTCTCGGACCCGGACAAGAAGATCGCCCGGCCGCGCCAGGTCTACACCGGCGAAGAGCAGCGCGATTTCGTGCCCATCACGCTGCGCGGGCAGCGCGAACTGGTGGAAGCGTAAGCCTCCGGGCTCTATCCGAAGACAGGCCCAGCCCCCGCGGCTGGGCCTTTTCTGTTTTGTCCCGCCCCATATCGGCCGCCTGCTATCTTGAAGAGCATGTCGCGCATGCTCGAGGAGATCCGCCAGCAACCCGCGGCGCTGGAGCGTACCCTGGCGGGCGAAATGCGGCGCGTCGAGAGCCTCAAGCGCCTGCTCGCCAAACGGCGGCCCCGCCTCATCGTGCTGGTGGCGCGCGGCACCTCGGATAACGCGGCCCTGTTCGGCCGCTACCTGCTGGAAATCGCCACCGGCATTCCGGTCTCGCTGGCCGCGCCTTCCATCTGCACCCTGTACCAGGCGCCGGTCGATTATCGCGAAACGCTGGTGGTCGGTATTTCGCAGTCGGGCGAATCCACCGATACCAATCTCGTGCTCGAGCGCGCGCGGCGGCAGGGAGCGCTCACGCTGGGCATTACCAACGAAAGCTCCAGTTCCCTGGCCCGCCTGGCCGAGCATCTGTTCCTGGTGCGCGCCGGCAAGGAAAAAAGCGTCGCCGCCACCAAGACTTACACCGGCCAGGTGCTCCTGCTGTATCTGCTGGCCTACGCGCTGGGAGGCGCCATCCGCATCGCCGACCTGGAGCGCCTGCCCGCCGCCGTCCAGGAAACGCTCGCGCTCGAGCCCGCAGTCGCCGCGCTCGCCGAACGCTACCGCTTCATGCGCTACGCCGTGGTCATGGGCCGGGGGCTGAACTACGCCAACGCCTTCGAGTTCGCCCTCAAGCTGATGGAGACCTGCTACGTGCTGGCCGAGCGCTTCTCTTCCGCCGACTTCCTGCACGGGCCCATCGCGCTCGTGGAGCCCGATTTCCCGGTCTTCGCCTTCGCGCCGCCCGGCGTCACCTGGGACTCCATCGGCGAGACCCTGCACAAGCTCCGCCGCCTGCGCGCGGAAATCGTGGCCATCGCCGATCCGGGAAACACCGCGGTCGAAGCCTGCGCCACCAGGGTGATCCGCCTCCCGCGCCGCTGGAAAGAAGTGCTGACGCCCATCCCCTACATCGTCCCGGCGCAACTGTTCGCCGCCGCGCTCGCCGCGCAGAAGGGTCTCGATCCCGATCGCCCCCGCGCCTTGACCAAGGTCACGCTTACGCTGTGAAGACTAGCTCGTCCGCCGCGGCGAATACTTGTTCAGCTCGGTGAGCAGGCGCGCCGCGCCGGCCGGCGGCTTGGCGCCGCTCGTCAGGATCTGGCTGGCGTTCCAGCGCTGCCCGTACATCGCCTGGTTTTCGTCGATATCGTTGCGCAGCGTGGCGCCATCGAGCGAGACGCCGGCAAAGGCGCCGCGCGAACGCGACCAGGAGAGGATCTCGGCGGTCACCAGCGCATCCGTCTGCGCGGTCGTATTGCGGCCCACTGGGCCGATGGCGGCGGTGGCATCGGCGCCGATCGTGAATTTGCTGCTGTTCAGCCGCTTCATGCCGCGCTCGTTCATGATCAGCAGCACCACGTCGCTCGACGAAAAGCCGATCTGGATGCCGAAGCTGCCCCCTTCGATGCGTACCGCGGCCGGCGGTCCCCACCCCTCCCCGCCGCTCCGGCGGCAGACGGAGAACCCGCGCCCGTACTTGGCCCCCACGCCAAACGCCGCCTTCTTCAGCCCCGGCACCAGCACCACGCAGTAGGATTTGCTCAGCAGGTCCTGCGGAATCGACTTGTCCGGCGTCCCCATGATTTCCGAAAACAGGCTGGCGGCATCGTCCAGCCGCTCGTCCGTCTTGCTCTTTTCATTCTCCGCCAGGAGCGGAATGCACCCCATCGCCATCGCCATCGTCATCGTCATCGTACACGTGATCAGCCGCATGGCTATATCGTAGCGCGCCCGGGCCGGAACGGTGGGCAGGCGGCGCCGCCTTTCGCCGGTCAGCAAACCGCCTGCCCCGCGGCGCGTGCTAGCATGGGCCCGAATACCTTGATTAAAGCCGTCAAAGGAACCAGGGACCTGCTGCCTCCGGCCACCGCGGTGTGGAACCGCGTGGAAAGCGTGGCGCGCGAGGTCTTTCGCACCTATAACTACCACGAGATCCGTACCCCGATCCTGGAGGAGACGCAGTTGTTCGCGCGTGGCGTGGGCGAAGAGACCGACATCGTCACCAAGGAGATGTATACCTTCGAGGACCGCGACGGCGCCTCGCTCACCTTGCGTCCGGAGAACACGGCGCCGGTGATCCGCGCCTATATCGAGCACCGTCTCGATCAGCGTCCCGGCGTCCAGAAGCTGTACTACATGGGCCCCATGTTCCGCCGCGAGCGCCCGCAGAAGGGGCGTTACCGGCAGTTCTTCCAGATCGGCGCCGAAGCCATCGGCTCAGAATCGCCGCTGGTGGATGCCGAAGTGATCGAGATGGTGATGGAGCTCCTCCGGCGGGCGGGCCTCGAGGGCGCGCAACTGCTGCTCAACTCGGTGGGCGACCTCCACTGCCGCCCGCAGTACGTGGAGCGCCTGCGCGAGGAGCTGAAATCCGTGGCGGGGAATATGTGCGGCGACTGCCAGCGGCGCGCCGCTACCAACCCGTTGCGCGTGCTCGATTGCAAAGTGGAGGCCGACCAGCCCATCATCGGCCGGCTGCCCAACATCGTGGATCACCTGTGCGATCCCTGCCGGGCGCATTTCCAGGAGGTGAAGGAGTATCTCGCCGCCCGCGCCATCGCCTACGAGGTGCGCCCGCGCCTGGTGCGGGGGCTCGATTACTACATGCGCACCACGTTCGAAGTGGTTCACGGGGCGCTCGGGGCGCAGAACTCGGTATTGGGCGGAGGCCGCTACGACGGCCTGGCCGAGGCGCTGGGCTCCAAGGTGCATTCCCCGGGAATCGGCTTTTCCATCGGCGAAGACCGCCTGGTGATGAGCGTCGAGGGCGGGCAGAAGGCCGCACCGCTCGACCTGGTGATCGCCCCGGTGGGCGCCCCGGCGGTGGGTCAAGCGGCCGTCATGGCGCGCGGTTTCCGCGCCGCCGGCCTCTCCGTAGAGCTGGTGGAAGGGCGGCTGAAGCGCGCCATGGAACTGGCCAACAGGTGGAGCGCGCGGTACGCCTTGATCGTGGGCGAAAATGAAATGGCCGCGGGCCGCTATGCGCTCAAGGACCTGTCCAGCGGGGAGCAGCAGGAGTTGACGCGCGAGGAGATCGCTGCCCGGTTGGGCATTTCACGGGAAGTGTGACGCGGCGTCCCCAGTGACGGGACACGCCGCCTAACCACCGATCAGGCGGAGGCCAGGGCGGCCTTGCGGAGCGCGCGTTCGTAGCCGCGCACCAGGTGAATCAGCAGCAGATCGAAGCAGCGGCCCAGACGGCGCTCCAACTGCTCCTCCGCATACAGTTCCAGGCTGCTGTTGGAGGGAACCTGCTCCTCCACGTAGTCCAGGATTTTTTCGCGCACGAGGCACAACCCGCGCACCGATTCCTCCAGCGGGATGCCCTCTTCGCAGCGCAGTCTGCCGAGGCGCTCGTATTGGCGCGCCAGGTCTTCCAGATTGTTCGGGGACAGCCAGTGGCCCAGGTTTTGCAGCAGGTCCTGGCCCCATTCGCGCAGTTCGCTGTCGAGCAACGCCCGCAGATGCGTCAGTTCCGGGTCGCGGCGGATATGAGACACCACGCGGGCGACAATCTGCTCGCTGTGCGTCTCGATCAGATGAACGAGCTTGCCGGGTACCATATACCACCTCGCTGCTTGTATAATAACCGAAAATCAGGTCTGAAAATAGGGATAACGGATTTCGCGGCGGCGTCCTGGCCGCGCAGATTTCTCTTGACCCGTCTACAGCTTCAGGGTTGACATTGGGGGAGAGGACGTATGGCACTGACGGTCACGCGGCTGGCGCGCGCCTGCAATCTCGCCCGCAGCACCATCCTGTATTACGAATCCATCGGCCTGCTCGCGCGGCCGCGGCGCACGCCGGGCAACTACCGGATCTTCACGGATAAGGACCTCGCGCGCCTGCGCCAGATCTGCGTCTACCGCGGCGCCGGCCTGGAGCTGCGCGACATTCGCGCCGTTCTAGATGCGCCGCCCAACGATGCCGCGGCGGTGCTGCGGCGGCGGCTGGAGGAGCTGAGCGGCGCCATCGAGCGTCTGCGCGGCCATCAGCAGGCCATCGCCCGATTGTTGAAGAGCACCAATCAATTCAGGAGAATCCCCATGGTCACGAAAGAGAAATGGGTGGCGATTATGCGCGCCGCCGGCTTTACCGAAGACGATATGCACCGCTGGCACGCCGAATTCGAAAAATCGGCACCGAACGAGCACCAGGAGTTCCTCGAATTCCTACACATTCCGAAAGAGGAGCTGGACTCCATCCGCGAGTGGAGCCGGGGGACCGCCGCGCGGTAAGACCTCCGGCACGTACACTGGAGGGGATGCCCTTTGCCGGCGGATCGTCGCCCGCCATCCTGGTAAGCGGTTTGAAGAAGTTCTATGGCAGCGCCGCCGCCGTGGATGGCGTGGATCTGGAGGTCCCGCGCGGCTCCTTCTTCGGCTTCCTCGGTCCCAACGGGGCAGGGAAGTCCACCACCATTCGCATCCTGACCGGCCTGATTCCGGCCGATGGCGGCTCGGTCGAAATCCTCGGCTTCAAGCTGCCCGCCCAGGAGCTCGCCATCAAGAGCCATATCGGGCTGGTGCCCGACGAATCCCTGCTCTTCGACCGGCTCACCGGCGCGGAGTTCCTGGAATTCGTGGGGCGCATGTACGGACTTGCCCGCCCGGTGGCCATCGAACGGGCCCGCGGCCTGCTCGATCTGTTTCAGCTTCAGATCGACCGCAAGATCATCGGCGAATACTCCAAAGGCATGCGCAAGCGCGTGGCCATGGCGGCTTCGCTGATCCACCACCCGGAGCTTTTCCTCATGGACGAGCCGTTCGAAGGCGTCGATGCCGTGGGCGCGCGGCTCATGAAGGATATCTTGCACGACCAGGTGAAGCGCGGCGCCACCATCTTCCTGACCACGCACGTGCTCGAGGTGGTGGAGCGCCTGTGCGACCGCGTGGCCATCATCGATAAAGGCAAGATCGTGACCAGCGGGACGCTGGAGGAATTGCGGGCGGGCGGGGAATCGCTGGAAGACGCCTTTGTGCGCATGGTGGGCGCCGGGCAACCGAGGGAGCGGCTGGACTGGCTATGATCGCCGCCATCCTGCGGGCGCAGCTGCTCAGCATGCGCGTCGGGGCCAGCCGCGGCGCCGTCCTGAGCGTGATCACCGGCGCCATCTGGTACGGCTTCTGGGTGTTCCTCTCCAGCCTGGCGGCGGTTTTCACGGCGCGCGCCGATGCCGCCACGCTCCACCGCTATCTGCCCATCGGATTTCTGGCGGTGTGCTTCTACTGGCAGGTGATCCCCATCCTGTCGGCGAGCATGGGCTCGGCGCTCGACATGCGCAAGCTGCTGGTCTATCCCGCGCCGCACGGGAGGCTGTTCCTGGTGGAAGTGCTGCTGCGGCTGGTCAACGGCGTGGAGATGACCATGGTGCTGGTGGCGGGCGCCGCCGGCCTCTCGCTGAACCGCGCCGCCGGCGGCTGGGGGGCGCTGGCGCGGCTGGCGGCGCCGGTGCTGCTGTTCATTCTGTTCAACGTGCTGCTGGCGTCGGGCATGCGCAGCGTGCTGGAGCGCCTGCTCTCGCGGCGCAAGGTGCGCGAGCTGCTGGCCTTCCTGATGGTGATGCTGTGGATGGCGCCGCGCCTGGTGGTGGCCTCCGGCATCCGCCCCAAGTGGCTCGCCGGCGCCCCCGCCGCCATCGGCATGTTGGGATGGCCGTGGAGCTCGGCGGCGCGCGCGGCGCTCGGCGAATCCGCGCCTCTGACCCTGCTCTCGCTCGGCCTGTGGACGGTGGTGGCCGCCTGGTTCGGGCGCACCCAGTTCGAGCGCAACCTGCGCTACGACGCGCTGGCCGCGCAAGCCACCCCGCGCACCACGGGCCGCGCGCGGACGCAATCCCTGCTGGAACGCTTCTACCGCTTCCCCGGGCTGCTGTGGCGCGATCCCCTGGCCGCGATCGTGGAAAAAGAGATCCGCTCGCTCGCCCGCACGCCGCGCTTCCGCATGGTCTTCGTGATGGCCTTCACCTTCGGTCTGATGGTGTGGCTGCCCATGATCCTCGGCCGCCGCAGCGGCCCGAGCGCGGTTTCCCGGCACTTTCTGGTGATCGTCTGCGTCTACGCCCTCACCCTTCTCGGCCAGGTCTCCTACTGGAACTGTTTCGGTTTCGACCGCTCCGCGGCCATCGTCTGGTTCGCCGCGCCGCAGCCGCTCTCCCAGGTCCTGCTCGGCAAGAATATCGCCTGCCTGATCTTCATCTACCTGGACACGCTGATCCTGATCGGCGTCACCTTTGCCGTGCGCGTGAATATCGGCCTGGCTCAGGTGGCGGAAACGCTGCTGGTGATAGGCATCTGTTCGCTGTATATGCTGGCGCTGGGCAACATCAGCTCAGTGCAGTACCCGCGCGCGCTGAGCCCCGAGCGGGTCTCGCAAGGCGGCGCCTCCAGCCGCTTCCAGGCGCTGGTGTTCGTTCTCTACCCGCTGGCGCTGCTGCCGGTGTTTCTGGCGTACCTGGCGCGTTACGCTTTCGCCAGCCAGGCGGCCTTCGCGCTGATCCTGGCGCTGGCCGCCATCATCGGAGGCATGCTCTACTGGATCGCCATGGGTTCGGCGGTCGCGGCCGCCACCCGGCGCCGCGAAAACATCCTGCAGGAGCTTTCGCGCGGCGACGGCCCGGTGGCGGCGAATTAGCAGGGCGGCGGATGCCTTGGTCAGACCGCCCGCAAGGTCTTGGGCTGCAGGCGTTCCACCAGATAGGCGTTCAAGCTCTTGCCTTGCCGCCTGGCCTCCAGCGCAAGCTGGCGATGCATCCTGGGAGTCAGCCGGAGGCTGAACGTTCCGGAAAAGGGCTTTTTCGGCTCTATACTCTCTCTCGTGACTTTATCGAACGGCACCATTACGGCTCCAATTCTTGGGAGAGGGTACGCCTCGCCCATGTTGACGTCCGGCGGTCAAGAACGATCTGGGTTTCGAACTGATCGCCAAGGCGCTAAAGATCGCGTATCCGTGTCGGCCATGAACGGTTGAGCGGGTCGGGCCGAAGCCCAACCTTTTGAGTGTAATCATTCACACCGCGCGGCTCTACGGAGCGCCGATCCGGGAAGACCATGGGCGCCGCCGGTGTAGCAGCGTTTATCAGGATTGCTCGACACCCCCGCGAAGTGATTGAAAATGCATGCTCCTGAGCAGTAATGGGCAAGGCTGCAAGTCCTTGGTTTCGCGTGCGGAATTGGCTACGAACCAGAAGGTCGGCGGTTCGAATCTGTCCGGGCGCAGCACAAAATACAATCAACCGGGGTCATGGGTGCAAGCCGCCGGCTTTATCGTAAGGCCGCCTCCGGCTTCTTCTCCTCGGCCGCCAGCGCGCGAAGCGCCGCGGCGTACCCCGCCAGGCGATCGGCAATCGCGCGATGCAGACTGCCTTCCGGATAGATGCCCGCCGCGTCCGGTTCCCCGGCCGGCAGTCCGGCGAGCAACTGGAGCGCCTCGTCCACATCCGCGGCCGCCCAGATATGGAACTTCCCGGCGGAGACCGCTTCCACTACGTCATCCCGCAACATGAGGTGGCGGCGATTTGCGGCGGGAATCAGGACCCCCTGCGATCCCGTGAGCCCCTTGGCCCGGCACAGGTCGAAGAAGCCTTCGATTTTGGGAATCACTCCGCCCACCGGCTGCACCTGCCCGTGCTGATTCACCGAGCCGGTCACGGCCACATCCTGGCGGAGCGGCGCATCGGCGGCCGCCGAGAGCAGCACGCACAGTTCCGCCAGTGAGGCACTGTCGCCTTCGACCAGACTATACGATTGCTCGAACACGAGGCTGGCGGAAAGGCTCAGCGGGCCCACCTGTCCATACTTGCGCAACAGATACCCGCTCAGGATCAGAACGCCCTTGCCATGGATGGGACCGCTCAGCTCGACTTCCCGTTCGATGCTGACCACCCCGCGGCGGCCCGGCCCCACGGTGGCCGTCAGCCGTACGGGATGGCCAAAGGCGTAATCTCCCATGCCCACCACCGAGAGCCCGTTGATCCGTCCAATCGCGGCGCCGGAAGTTTCCAGCAGGACCGTCCCCTGCATCAGCGCTTCCTGCAGACGTTCCTCCATCAGGTTCTGGCGGAACCGCCGCGCTTCTTCGGTGACGCGGATGTCCGACGCCGTCACCGCCTGATGCGAGTTCTGGCTCGCCAGGTGAGCGGCTTCCCGGATGAGGTCCGCGATATCGCCAAAGCGCGTGGAAAGCTGGTCGCGGTCCTCTACCGCGCGCGAACCGTACTCGATGATGCGCGCCACCGCGGTAGCGTCGAAAGGCAAGGTGTTCTCCTGCCGGGAAATGGTATTGACGAACAGCGCGTAGGCTCGTTCGGACTCGGGCTCGCGGGCCATGCGGGTAGTGAAATCGGCCTTCACCTTGAACAGCTTCTGGAAGTCTTCGTCGTGAGCGTAGAGCAGATAATAAAGCGCCGGGCTGCCGATCAGCACCACTTTGACGTCCAGCGGGATGGCCTCCGGATCCAGCGTCACGGTACTGACCAGACTGAGCTGCGTGCCCAGTTCTTCAATGCGCAGCACGCCATCCTTCAGAGCGCGCTTGAGGCCTTCCCAGGCGAACGGGTTCAGCAGACATTCGCGGGCGGGAATAATGAGGTAACCGCCATTGGCCCGATGCAGTGCGCCGGGTTTGATCATGGTGTGGTCGGTGACCACGCCGCCCCAGGTGGCCTGGTGCTCGATGCGTCCGGTCAGGTTGTGGTACGTGGGGTTGGTCTCCACGACTACCGGCGCGCCCTTCAGTCCGGTATTGTTCACCAGCACGTTCACCCGGTAACGGACCAGGGGCTTGTCGAGGGCAGGCATCATGGCGGCCGGCGAAGGCGGCGGCGTTTCGGCCTCCTTGCCTTTGCGGAAGTCGTCCGCGTGCGCCGTCACGTCGGTCTGCAGGGCGGCCAGGTAGTCCAGGACCGCCGGCTGGCCGCCATAGCGGGCACGAAGGTCGCCGATCACATGGCGCGCGGCGTAAGCCGCCGTCTCCATATCCAGCGAACGGAGTGCGTCGCGGGCGGCGTTCTCCAATTCCCGAACCGCGCGCAGGCGCTCCTCGATCTCGTGCTGCAGGCGATCGCGCGCCCGGCCGATCTTTTCCCGCTCCTCGGTGGTCAGTTGCTCCAGGTCCTGTTCGCTGAGCAGCTTGTCGCCGGCCGCGGGCGCCAGCAGCAGCCCGCCCGGCCCTTTCAGTACCTGAAAACCGGCTTGCTTGGAATGGTCGTCGATTTCCGCGAGTCTTCCCCGGCGCCGCTCTTCCAATTCCTGGATCACCTGGTCGCGCCGGCCGGTATACTCCTCGGTTTCGAACGCTTTCGGGATCTCCCTCTCCAGTTCATCGACCAGCGCATCGATGTCCGTCTTCAACTGGACAGCGTGTCCGGCCGGCAGCCGCAACGGCAGCGGGCACCGCCCATTGGCGAAGTTGTGCACGTAGCAGAGGTCCGGCGGTACCGGCTGCGTGCCGGAGCGCTGTTCCAGGTAGTCTTTGATCAGGGTGGTTCTTCCCGACCCGGGCTGGCCCAGTGCGAAGAGATTGAAGCCCTGACTGCCGATGCCGGTGGCCAAGGATAATGCCGCGACGGCGCGCGGCTGGCCCAATACCTCGCTTAACAGCGGCAGTCCGGCGGTGGTCTCGAAGCCGAGACTGGCGGGATCGCAGGCACGCCGCAAATCCGCTGCGGCGAGCTCCGCCGCGGGGCTCATCAAGCAAGGTTCCATGTCAGTGCGATGCAACGCCGTACGATCCCGACCCGGTCCGGCGCGAAATGGCGGCCGGGGAAGCGTGTCGCATCTGCGCCCCGCCGGCAGGCGCCGCGAACACGGAAACGAGGGTCGCGCGGACCTTCTGCACCAGATCCTCCTCACTCCATTCTAGCGGCATTCAGGGTCTGCAACTCTCAGGCGCCAGGCGCCTACGAGGTTCTCGCCGAGCATCGTCCCGGACAGCGCAAGAGGGACCCGGGCTTAGCAATCGGCGTGGCGATGGCCGCAGTGGCCCCGTGGCGCCCACCGCCCGCGCGTTGCGGGTCTCGCGGGCGGATGCGCTGCGGCACGAATCGCTTCGCCCGGCCCCGAGCTCCGCGGCCTCCCCCTGGTACCCTCGCCGGTTGACTCCCGGGGCGAGTCATCATATGGTTGGTTCTGGGTGGAGGTTAAGGTATGTCCCGGGTTCGGGTGGCATTATTCCTGCTCTTGACAGTTCTCGGCACGGCCGAGGCGCAACCGAAGAAGCGCGTGGCGGTCCTGAATTTCGACTACGCCACGGTACAGAGCGGTGTCGCCGCTCTGTTCGGCTCCAATCAAGACGTCGGCAAGGGCATTGCCGATCTGCTGGTGGACAAACTGGTCGGCGATGGCACCTACTCGGTGATCGAGCGGAAGGCGCTCGATAAGATCCTGGCCGAGCAGAACTTCTCCAACAGCGATCGCGCCGACCCGACGAGCGCCGCCAAGATCGCCCGCGTGCTGGGCGTGGACGCCATGATTATCGGCAGCATCACGCAATTCGGCCGCGACGACAAAAAGACCAATATCGGCGGTATGGGCAGCCGGCTCGGCAGTTATGGTATCGGCGGCGTGAGCCGTAGCAAGTCCACCGCGGTGGTGCAGATCACCGCGCGCATGATCGACACCTCGACCGCCGAGATCCTGGCCAGCGCCACCTCGAAGAACGAAGCGTCGCGCGAGGGCACGGGAATCATCGGCTCGGGCGGCAGTTGGGCGGGCATGGGGGCGGGTGCGCTCGATATGCGCAGCTCCAATTTCGCCGATACCATTCTGGGCGAAGCCACCACCAAGACGGTCGCCGATCTGGCGCGCCAGTTGGAGCAGAAGGCCGGCTCGCTCCCCACCAACACGGTGCAGATCGAGGGCCTGGTGGCGGATGCATCGCCCGATGGCACGGTGATCGTCAACGTCGGCTCCAAGGCCGGCGTGAAGGCCGGCGACAAGCTGCAGGTCAAGCACCTGGGACGTGAGATTCGCGACCCGGCCACCGGGAAGGTGATCCGGCGCATCGAGGAGCTCGTCGGCACCATTGCCATCACCGAGGTCGACGAGCAGTCCGCGGTGGGCAAGTTCATCAGCCCGCCGGTCTCGCCGGCCAAGGTCGGAGACGCCGTCTCCACAGCGAAATAGGTCCTGTCATGGAAATGCAGATCGGTTCGACGGTGGGCGATTACCAGGTGGTCGGAATCCTGGGCGCGGGCGGCATGGGCAAGGTGTACAAAGTCCGCAGCATGATCTCCGACCGCATCGAAGCCATGAAAGTGCTGCTTCCCGACCTGGCCCACGCGCCGGAACTGGCGGACCGCTTCCTGCGCGAGATCAAGGTGCAGGCCAGCCTGGAGCACCCCAACATCGCCGCGCTGCACACCGCGCTGCGCGTGGAAAACCAGCTCATCATGCTGATGGAGTTCGTGGAGGGCATGACCCTGGAGCAGAGGCTCAAGGGCGGCCCCGTGCCCGTGGCTCAGGCCGTGGATTACATCGCGCAGGTGCTTGCGGCGCTGGACTACGCGCACGCCCATGGCGTGATTCACCGCGACATCAAGCCCGCCAACATGATCCTGACGCCGGCGGGTGTGGTGAAGCTCATGGATTTCGGCATCGCCAAAGCGGCCGCCGACCGCCGCCTGACCATGACCGGCACCACCATGGGATCGCTCTACTACATGGCGCCCGAGCAGATCAAGGGCGCCGCCGCACTTGATGCGCGCGCCGACCTGTACGCGGTGGGCGTGTCGCTCTACGAGCTGGTAACGGGCAAGCGCCCGTTCGATGGCGACAGCCAGTTCGCCATCATGGCGGCGCATCTGGAGAAAACGCCGGTGCCGCCGGTGGAGCTCGATCCCAAACTGCCGCAAGCGCTGAACGACGCCATTCTGATGGCGGTTTCCAAGGAGCCCGACGCACGGTTTCAGACGGCCGCCGCGTTCCGCAACGCGCTGGGGAACGTGATGGCGCCGCGGGAGGCCCCGGTAGCAGTGGCGCGGGAAATTCCCGCGGCGGCGCCGGCCGCTCCCACCTTGACGCTTCCGCCAAGCCGGCCGCCGATCGAGGCGGTGCCCGCTATCGAACCGGCTCCGGCCGAACCCAGGCGCGGCCACCGCGGGCTGTGGATGGCGTTGGGCGCGGTGGCCATGGCGGCAGTCGTAATCGCCGTCATCCAGTTCGCTCCTTGGAAGGGGAGCAAGGCGGCGCCCGCGCAGCACATCACCGACACGCCCGCGCCTGCCGAACCCGCCGCCACGCCCGCGGCTGTACCCGCCGCATCTCCCAGCACCGCGGCCGGCGCTTCGGCGCCACCGCTCATCCAACCCGCGCCGGCGACGAAAGCCGAGGAGTCCGCTCGCAAGCGAGAGCCGCGGACTTCACCCGCGCCGGCGAAGCATGCGGCCGAGGAGCAAGAGCCCGTGCCCGTGCCGCGGCCGTCCGAGCCGCCGCCGGGGCGAGTGGTGGCCGACCCCGGCCCTGGCCCTTCGGCCATCAAGCCCGCCTCCGAGCTTCAGATACTCCGGGAAAAGCTCGCCAAGCTCAATGCGCGCGCCGGCGCCATCCGCTCCGGTCTCCAGACCTTGCAGCAGCAGCAGGCGGCGCAGGGCATCGGACTGCGCGGCGACATACAAGAGGCCGCCAACTTGATGAATACTTATCTGGAAGGCGCCAACGACGCGCAAAACGCCGGCGATGCGGCGTCCACGACGACCTTCCTCGACAGGGCCGAGCGGCAGATCGAAAGGCTCGAGAAGTTCCTCAACCATTAAGTGGCGGATCTCGATCAAGCTCGCGAGTGGCTCCACGCGGCGGACGCGGTGGCCATCCTGACCGGCGCCGGTATTTCCGCCGAAAGCGGAATCCCCACCTTCCGCGGGCCGGGCGGCCTCTGGAACAACTATAAGCCCGAGGATCTCGCCACCCCCGAAGCGTTTGCCCGGGATCCGCGCCTGGTCTGGGAGTGGTATAACTGGCGGCGCGAGCTGATCGCCAAGGCCGCGCCCAATGCCGCGCACCGCGCCCTGGTCCAACTGGAAATCCGCAAGCCGCGGTTCACCCTCATCACGCAAAACGTGGATGGCTTGCACGACCGCGCCGGAAGCGGCAAGATCCTCAAGCTGCACGGCGACATCTGGCGGATGCGCTGCACGGTGTGCGGCGCCAACTGGCCCGACCGCCGCGTGCCCCTGCCCAAACTTCCGCCCCATTGCGCTTGCGGCGGCCTCACGCGCCCCGGCGTCGTCTGGTTCGGTGAGCCGCTGCCCGACGGCATGATGAAGGAAGCCGAACACGCCGCCGCCTCCGCCCAGGTTTTCCTGGTGATCGGCACTTCCGCGGTGGTGTACCCCGCCGCCAGTTTGATTCCCTACGCCAAACAGGCCGGCGCCAAGGTCATCGAGATCAACACCGAGCCCACGGCATATTCCGACATGGTGGATTGCGCGTTGCTCGGCCCCGCCGGAGAGTTGCTCCCCAGGCTGCTGGGAGTGGGGTAGGCCTCATGGCCCGAAGGGCCACGGGGCACGGTTGAAAGCCTCGCCGTGTGGGCCGCGCCAGCGCGTGTGGGGCGGGATGAAATCCCGCGGCGGGTTGGTAACCCGCCTTTTCGCGGGCTTTCATCACCTCCGGTGGCCCTTCGGGCCATGGGGGCACGGTTGAAAGCCTCGCCGTGTGGGCCGCGCCAGCGCGTGTGGGGCGGGATGAAATCCCGCAGCGGGTTGGTAACCCGCCTTCTCGTGGGCTTTCATCACCCCCGGTGGCCCTTCGGGCCATGGGGGGCACGTTGAAAGCCTCGCCATGTGGCCAACAGCGCCAGCCCGTGTGGGGCGGGATGGAATCCCGCGGCGGGTTGGTAACCCGCCTTCTCGCGGGCTATCATCACCTCCGGTGGCCCTTCGGGCCATGGGGGCAGGCCGGGAGGCCTACCCCACGTTTTGCCGGCCGGAGACCGCAATCCAGTTCCGGAACATCGCCGTGAAGCTCTCCGTCCCGGCGCCGGATTGCAACTGCTCCACGGTAAACCGCATCTTCCGTCCCCAGTTCGGATACTGCCACGTGGTGCCGGGAAGGTTCTGCTGCGCGAGCTCCTTGGTGAGGTCCTCGTGGTTGATCGCCAGAAGCTGGGAAGGAGTGAGCGCCAGAAAACCCACGATGGCGTTGTGCAGTTCGCCGGTCAGATCGGGATACGCCGCGGCGGAGCGCGGCAGATGGGGCGCCAGCAGCGGCGTCTGAAACAGGAGGTCCAGCATCTTCTGTTTTTCCGCCATGCGGCTTTTGCTTTGCGCGCGGAAGGCCGTCTCCTCCAGCACGCCGGCGGCGCGGCGGGCCTCCAGGTCGGCGCCCGCCCAAAAGCCCGCCAGGGTCGGAAGATCGTGAGTCGTGGAAGAGACCAGGGCCTGGCGCGGGTATTCTTCGTATGCGCGGAAGCCGCCGGACTCCTTCTTTTCGAAATAGAACAGCCGGTAGCTGAGGATGCCAAAGCGGGCCAGCGTCTCGCGCACCGGCGGATCGACCGTCCCCAGGTCCTCTCCGACCACGATTACCCGGTTGCGGACGCTCTCGAGCGCCAGGATGCGCACGAAGTCGCCGGTGAGCTCGCGCACGTATGCGCCGTGGGCGGCGTCGGCGCCGTCGGGAATCCAGTACAGGCGGAAAAGCCGCATCACGTGGTCGATGCGCAGCGCGCCGCCGTGGCGGCAGTTCTTGCGGATGGATTCGGCGAACAGCCGGTACCCGTCCTCGCGGTGCCGGAGGGCGGCGGGCGGCGGAAAGCCCCAGTCCTGGCCGCCGGGAGCGAAATCGTCGGGCGGCGAGCCGACGCGGGAGCCGGTCACGTAGAACTTGCGGTGCGCCCACAAGTCGGAGCCGAACTGATCCGTGGCCAGCGCCAGATCGTGGTACAGCCCTATGGAGAGCCGGCGGTCGCGCGCCCTCTGCTGCGCGCGCTGCAGTTGCACATCGATCTGCCACTGCAGGAATTGGTAGAACATCACGCGCCGCCAGTAGCGGGTGCGGAAGGCGCGCGTTTCGGCGGAGTCGGGGTCCTGAAAAGGCGCCGGCCACTGCGGCCAGATCCAGAGCTCGGGATCGCGCCCGTGGAGATGCTCGTCGAGCGCGCAGTGGGTGGCGAACTTCTCGAGCAGGCCGCCTTCGCGGTCCAGATACGCCTGGAACTCGCGCGCGCGTGCCGAGCCCTTTCGCCGCTCCCGCAGGAACTGCGCGAAGAGCAGCTTCAAAAAGCGCAGCTTGAGCCCGCTGACGCGCTCGTACTCCACAAACGGCGCCTCGCGCAGCGCCTGGATTTCAGCTTCCACGGGAGGCGAACGCCGCAGCTCCCGCGCCCGGCGGCAGAGCGCGAAATCCTCCATGCCCTCGACATCGAGGTATAGGAAATTCTGATAAAAAATGGAATTCGGCAGGTAGGGGCTGGTATTAAAAGGGCGGCGGTTGAAAATGGCATGCAGCGGATTCAGTGACACGAAGCTGGCATCGAGCTTGTCGGCCACCCAGTCGACGATATCCAGCAGGTCGCCAAAATCGCCGCAGCCCCAGTTGCGCGCCGAACGGATGCCGTACAGGCTCACGGCGATGCCCGCCGCGCGCCCGCCGCGGCTCAGGTGAGGGTCGGTCCACGCCTGGCGCGGCGTCACGATGTAGCGGGTGGCCGCGCAACTTGCGCCCAGGCGCAGCGCAATATCGTGATAGCCGAGCGGAAGGCGAACCGGGAGGCGCACCCGCTTTCGCACCCAGGTGCGGCCGTCCATTTCGATGGAGCCGGTTTGCGGAAGCTCCCCAAGGTTCAGCTCGAACTCCCGGGGCTGCCCGTCTTCGGGAGTCACCTGGAACCGCGCCCGCTCGCCGAGCGATTCGGCGGGCACGTTGAGATACAGCTCGGCGGTTTCCGATTCGCCGGCGACGGTGGCGGGCGCGAGCAGCCGCTCCCATTCGCGCCGCGTGTGCGCGGCCAGCGAGCGCTCGAGCGATTCCCGATCCCGGGCGTCGACTCCCAGCGCGCCCAGGATGGCCTGCCTGGCCTCAGTAGCGGTCTCGTGGTAGCGGCCCCAGATGTCCCAGAAGCCAGGGTCGATTCCGTACAGTGTTGCGGCGCGGTCGAGTAGCTGCTGGAATGTGTCCGATGGCATGCAAGGGTACTCTTGATTCTACAGGAGCCCCGCCGCCCATGCGAAAATGAAGGTATGGATAAACCCCTTGCCAGCGGCCCCGCCGAGTTGTTCGCGCGCATCGACGATTATTCGGTCGTCAACGCCGCGGCCGCCGCTTCGGAAGGCATCATCCTGACCAACCTGGACCGCGCGGTGAACTGGGCGCGCAAGAATTCCATCTGGCCGATGACCTTCGGACTGGCCTGCTGCGCCATCGAGATGATGTCCATGAGCGCTTCGCGGTTCGACATCGCGCGCTTCGGCGCCGAGGTCTTCCGCGGGTCGCCGCGGCAATCCGACCTGATGATCATCGCCGGACGCGTTTCGCAGAAGATGGCGCCGGTGATCCGCCACCTGTACCAGCAGATGCCGGAGCCCAAGTGGGCCATCTCCATGGGGGCCTGCGCCACCTCGACGGGCGTCTTCAACAACTACGCGCTGATCCCGGTGAACCAGGTGATCCCCATCGACGTGTACGTGCCCGGCTGCCCGCCGCGGCCCGAGCAGCTCATCTACGCGCTGATGATGCTGCAGCGCAAGATCCAGGAGCAGAGCGGGACGGTCAAGCAGGTGTTAAACCTGGCGTAGCGGGGGGGTAATGGTGTTGGTTCCTTGCCGGCATGCACGGAAATGGATAGCCTGGAAACATGAGCAGCCAAACAGCCCAACTTCTGGAGGCTTTCGAGGCGTTGCCAGAGGACGAAAAGCGAGTCTTTACGGTGGAGTTCTTGCGACGAGCGGTACCGTTTGATTCCGGCCCTCTGGACGATTCGGAAACCGCTGACGCGTCCGATCGGTTGCTGGCTAGCCTCGAATGAGACAGCCCGCGGTGAGGTCTGGCTCTTTGACCTTGGGATAGCCGAAAAAGTCCGTCCCGCCTTGGTGGTCAGTGTAGCCTTCGGGGATGCGGACCGCGCGTTGGTCACCATTGTTCTTGAAAGCGGGCGCATTTGTGGTGCAAGGCATGTCTACGTATCCGCATGTGAGAGCGATACGGAAACTGGGAGTGCTAAAGCCGGACCAGTTCGATGTGGTATTCGCCGGTATTCTGCGATGGCTTGGTCAAGATCAACCCACCAAGTCATAGATCATGTCCGAAGTATCTCCATGGTCGCCTTGCGAGCCAATTCGGCAAGCGGAGGCAGAAGTAGCAACCGCGTTTCTGCATTTCATCCCTGCCGAGGCGGCGCGCCTTGCCAACTACGCGGTCGCCGGTGATTGCGCGGCCGCCGGCGGTCCTCCTGCCGGCATGGTCTCCGGCAGCACCGCGGCGGGCAGCGCCGGCGGCCGTGGCCGCGCGAGCCAGGCTTCGATTGTGGGCAGCGCCGCCAGGGCCGCCGCCTCTCCCGCTTTCAACAACTCCGGGCCGCACGTGAATCCGTCCCAGCCGATGCCGCGCACATCCGGCTCCATGACCAGGTCGCTGTGCCTGCGCCAGGAGTCCTCCGCGCGGCTTTCGATGATCTGAAAGCAGCGGTTTACCACCTGGAACACATTGCTCGGCGAGGGGACCGGGCCGAGAACCGGCAGGTCAGGCCCCAGATACATTCCTGCCACCGTTTTCACGCCGGATCCAGGTAGCAACTCAAAAAGTGACGCATGACAATCTTCGGCCGCGCCTTGCACCTCTGTGATTTATAAGTTACAATCATGATCGTGTTCGAGGTCCGCCGATATGTCGCCCCGAGTGGCAGCGATGTGATCGGCGACTGGTTGGCGAGTCTGGCTGACCTGAAAGCACGGGCACGGATTGCGGCGCGTCTTGATCGGTTATCTCTGGGGAATTTTGGCGATTGCAAAGCCCTGCGCGAAGGGGTGTCTGAACTGCGGATCGACTGGGGGCCGGGATACCGGGTGTACTTCGCGATGGTGGGAAGAACATGCGTTCTTCTAATGTGCGGAGGCGACAAGCGCCGGCAGTCGTCCGACATAAAAAGGGCGATCGAGTACCTGAAAGACTTCAAGGAAAGGACACGAAGCAAATGAGAGACAAGGCCAGCATCTCGCATGACGAATCGATGGCTCGGGAATTACGCGAGAACCCGGATTTCGCCGCGGAATACCTGCGAGCGGCGATGGAAGACGAAGCCGAACCCCGCGTGCTGCTGGTCGCCTTGCGCCGCGTAGCGGAAGCCCGCGGCCTTGCTAAAGTGGCCAAGACTGCCGGCATAGAGCGCGAGAGCCTGTATCGGGCGCTTTCGCCGCGCGGCAATCCCCGGTTTTCCACGCTTGTCGCCGTCGCCAAGGCAATGGGATTGAAGCTGACGTTCGAATCCGGACGATAAGGTTGCAGCCGGGGGTAGATCATCGCTGTTAGGCGATACTTCGTGCAACCAACGTGCAACCATGCCTGGAAAACAGGCCGGTACGGCATGGAATTCGGCCCACCAGCCCTCACTGAAAACACAACCACGTAGATTTTCAAATAGTTGCCGCGATATGTTGCCAACTACGCGGTCGCCGGCGATTCCGCGGCCACCGGCGGTCGTCCTGCCGGTATGGTCTCCGGCAGCACCGCGGCGAGCAGCGCCGGCGGCCGTGGCCGCGCGAGCCAGGCTTCGATTTGGGGCAGCGCCGCCAGGGCCGCCGCCTCTCCCGCCTTCAAGAGCTCCGGGCCGCACGTGAAGCCGTCCCAGCCGATGCCGCGCACATCCGGCTCCATGACCAGGTCGCTGTGCCTGCGCCAGGAGTCCTCCGCGCGGCTTTCGATGATCTGAAAGCAGCGGTTTACCACCTGGAACACAGGGATAGCCGCGCCCGGCGCATCTTCGCCCGTGCTACATATAGTAGTTGCTAGAGGTTTTGACGCAAGTCTTTCATGTCGCGGCATTTGGGGCACCTCAATCCTGTGCTTGTTCCGCAGTGCTTGTTCCGCAGTGCTCATGCCGCAATTTCGGCCCACAACGGGCTCCAGATCTCCTAACTGGCGACACGCCAGAGCGAGTTTGCACGCGGACGACAGTTGACGAGTCAAGCGTCGCGACCGCCTTCTGGGCGTTCTAATCTGCAGATTGCCCCAATCCCCCGGAGCAATGCAGACGGAGTGCCCGCAGCCCTTCGACGGCTTCTTCCAAGAATCGTTTCATGATGTCGGCCTTCCGGGCCGGATCCAGACCCAGTTTCGCGAGGGTCTTGTCGTACGCTGAACCCTTGCGATGTGCCGAGCCCGCAGAACGCAGTGCTTGGAGATTCCGCAGCAGTTGGATAAACGCCTGACGTTCTGAAAATCCGATTTTCTGCAAGAACCGCTCTAACTTGGTGATGCCTTTGGCACCTTCGTCACGGATGCCTGAGCGCGCGTCCAGTTCTCTTTCATTGAGGGAATCCACGAGGAGCTTTGTAAGATACCCAACCTGCTCGTCCAGTTCCGCTTGGGAATTCGTCACGGGGATGCGAACCGTGTTCAGGAGGTGTGAATCACCGGCAGAAGGCGCCAGGAACAGGGCCCATCCATGGGCCTCCTGCCAACAGTGCGAGGTGTCAGCATACTCCTGGCGGAACGTGAGATCCGACGATTGGCTGTCCGCAAACTGGGCGAGAAAGCTCCGGCGGAAGTTCGTCTCGCTGATGCCACCCTCGGGGGCGATGTTGAACTGCCGCCAATGCAATCGCTCTTCATATGGTAGGTCCCGGCCGAGGTCGCCGAGGAAAACCACAACGCGTGAGTCAAGATCATTGTCGACCTGGCAACTCCATAGATGCAGGCAAGTCAACCGGCCGTCAGATACCTCGTACCGTTCCGGTTCTGCGAAATACTTCGCCAGCACCTCGCGACGGAAATGAACCGGGGTCAGATAGTGAGGCGCGTGGGGATTTGCGCCAAAATAGTTGGCGAGTGCATCGGGATCTGAAGTGTGTTCCACATCATTGCCGTCTGCGTCGATGCCAATTATGAACCTTACCGGCTCGTGGGCTTCATCGCCTTCAAATGGCCAAATCCCTGCTTTCTCTTGGGCTGGAGGCGGTAGGACGACTTTGCACAACAGCCGTGAAAAGGTAGTGTAGTCGTTCTTAAAGTCGCATCGGGCGACATTTCGCCGCCAGCGAGTGCCTTGCTCAGTACCGACACGCTCACGCTCATCGACCGGCACGTCGGCAAGCGGAAGTCTCGAATAGCGCCTCGAGTCAATAAAAATCGCCAAGTGTAAACCGGTCCCAGCCTGGAACTGCCGGAGGTACTTAAGTCTGGCTTCGACCTGATTCTCCTTGAGCCGAACGGCCTCAATCTCTCTACCCGAAGCGTCGAAGTCGAGCAATATTCCACGACCCTTGTCCTCAGCCAAGTTATGGTAGAGTCGAAATTCCTCGTCCACCTCGAAGTAGCTCGGAAATGCGCCGTGAAATATCCGGAAGCGAATGATAGGCCTAGCGCCGTCGTCCCAACTGCGACTATGGTAGGTGGTAACCTCGTTTCCGTCCCTCCAGCCCTGACTGAAGCAGGTCGGTAGTCGTCAATCCGTAAGTCCCAACCGTCACGCTCCATCGCGCGGGCGGCGGCGCTATCATCGAGGAGCCCGGACCACATTGTGAACGAGAGGGAGGCATCACTAGCCCTACCTTCGCATTCCTGAACGACAAGAGAGCATCACGCGCGGTTTCGGTGGTGTGGAACGTGGCGCGACGCTTCCTTTCCGGATGAAATTATGCTACATGAAAGATATGCATATATTCGAACGGGAGGTGAATGGCCGCCGCTACCGTGTCGCGGCCCAGTCGGTTTGGGACCCGGTCCGGGGCCGTTCCGTTGCGCGTCAGGCTGTT